>NZ_JBHUHX010000017.1:0-1131 GCF_042682685.1 Thiorhodococcus fuscus | reverse complement strand
GACGTGGCTGCCGGGATTAAATTCGCCAGGGAATCTCATGAATTATGAAGTTGTGTGTAATGAGATGGGCTTGACGCGACAAGCGGATTGCGGCTGCTCGCCACGCGCGGATTTAATGATGAGGCGACACGCGGATTTAACGACGAAGCCACAAATGGATTGACTGACGATGCAACTTGTGGGTTTCTGCTAGATGGAACTTTCACTATGACCTCCCTGACCCGAACGTTTGTTTAACCTGACGCCCAAAGTGGTGTGTAGCGCAGCGAAAAACCGCTTTGTGCCGTCAGGTTGAAACTAGAGTTAGCGTTTGTTTTCAGTCTATTTTTCGAAATAATCTAAAGCGACTATTAGATTAGCTTCTTCGTCACCTTGATGTATCGCCAAATGACAGTTGGAACATAAAAGCATTAAATCATTCAATGTGATTTTTGTTTTTCCAGAAAGCTTTGATAGCGGGATGATATGATGCACTTCAATAATATCTTTTGTTAACCACGGATAATTTTGTGTAAACTGAAATCCGCACAATTCACAAAATATTTTTTCGTTTTTATCTAAAAACTCCTTTACTTTTTGGTTTCTAAGTTTTTTGTCTCTTTCTACTGCCATATGAAGTTCTAATTTTCTTTCCCCTTCAAACGCGAATGGATTACTATCCTCAGCTTCAATTTCGTTTTTTTCTTTAGATCGATACCGGCCACTATCTATTGTTGCTAAAATAGATACATCCTCTCTTGATACTCTACGGAACTTCTGTTTTCTATAAGGGTCGTTGTTGGGTTTCTCTTTGATCGGTTTTGGTGTTTTATTATGCAAATTTATTGCATGTTCTAACGCGAGTTTCCGAGCACCATCTTCGCCGAACTTTTTAACAGAAAACCTTTTCGCCTGTACTTCATGATGTTCGTCATACCATGTGGCTTGCCAACTTATATATGGTTGTTGTTTTCCTTTTTCGGTTCTTCGAGCAATTCTTTTTTCTGGATCTTTAGGTAAAGATTTCGGAGGCCTTCCAATAATCTTTTTTTCTAAGGGTAATGTTGAAAGTATTTCATGACGAAACTCAACAACCACCAGCTAAAGCTGGTGGGTTGAAGCTACGGACTGAAAGTCCGGATACGGGTCGAT
>NZ_JBHUHX010000016.1:0-378002 GCF_042682685.1 Thiorhodococcus fuscus | reverse complement strand
GGACTCTTGTAAATGTCAAACTTCTACGGTCTCCCCGGCAAAGCCGGGGGATTTCTCAACTGATTAATTGAAGATGAAAATTTTCTCAAATTTGCCGAGCAACTCAGCGATGAAGACTTGAGCAATCTGGCTCGTACAGCTGCGGCCTTGCAGACTCCCGGAACAGATCGCAGGTATGGCTTTTCAACAGCTACCGGCGCAGCTGAGGTGAATAACCTTATTCAGAGCCTAAAGAAAATGGACACAGAGACGGCTTCCAGAGTTTTGGAGAAAACAAACCAACTGAGTTTGCCTGTCCCTTTAAGTGAACGCCCCTCGAGGTATTTGGCAAATGGTACTCAGCCAAATAGCTCTCCTGCAGCCAATGATATTCATGATTTCACCAAAGCCATCAGCACTATTGAGCCTGAAAATATAGATGAGACGGTCAACTCCGTTTTTGACAACTTAAGCAAATACAGTGATGACCGAGAAAGCGAATTACTTGAAATATTGGGAATCGACCCGGACGTAGGAATACGTCTAATGGAAAAACTGTCCGACTTTGAGGAGGATACTCAGGACAAGGTTATTAGCTACATGTCTGGTCTTGCCCAATCAATTTCCCCTTTCGCAAAAAGCAACCCTGGAGTGCCGGATCACAGCCCATTGACTACGTGGCAGGGAATCAAACTTGATTACGATGCCAATGCAGAATCTGTCAATAAGGAAATGATGGATCAGTTTGTATCATTGACGGAGAACTACGATTTCAACAACACTCAGCTCAGTAAGATGACGTCTGAGCTGAGTGAGCTGGACAATCTCAACCAACGCGCATATCTTGATATTACCACCGTAGGTTTGGAGCGTTTGCTTGGAAAGGATAAAGAGCAGCCCGTTAATTTTGAGAGTAATCATGAAGCAATGGAAAGCATAGAAAAATTACAGTCGAGCAATACTGCAAGACTTCTTATTGCCGAATCGCGTTTCGGAGAAAAACGCATTGATGATGGCCACGCTTTTTATGAGATTAAGGATTCAGGAGCGGGAAGGAAAGATCAAAAACAAACCATTGAACTGCTGATAACAGATGCATGGTTAAATCGAGAAGAGCCGCGCCGCGCTGCCAGCCTCGCTACCAAGCTTTCAAGTTTAGAAGCAAACCAGAGAGATGAGCTGGTTGATGAACTACACCAGCTCGATCAAACTGACAAGGCTCTCAGCGATTACGGGCCCAACGATAAAGGAGACGATTTTGAAAAATTCCTTGAACGTACCAACGTCATTCACGAAAGTGATGACCTCGATGCTCTCTTAAGCGCTACAGAAAAACTGGATGAAGGGGTGAAAGATGATTTCTGGCGGGCTGCTGATTTTATGAATAAAGACGTCAACAAGATGATTGATATTGTTAATCAATCCGCCAGCGAAGAGGTTGAATTTCTGATCGAATATATTAATGATCTCTAATTACACCTCCGGAAAATGGGGCAGGTTTCATTAGGCTCGTCATCGAAACTGACTCTGCGAGGGCGACCACGCTTACGATTCTCGATTCGGTGATCAATCATGACAGGGAGAGGAACAGGCGATGGAGGCAGCTTACAGATAGCGAGTCGGCCTCACCAACACCTCCATCTCGGCAGGCGCGCCGTCAGCACACCATCGACGGAAACATCGACTTCGATCTGCATGGATATCGACCTATGGCTCGTGGGGTTGCCCGAATTCTCGCAAGATGCGGTATGGCGGACAATCCAATTCGGACGCAGTTTAGCTGTCGCGAAACGCCCGTGGGATCGCCGCGATCGAGCGGACCCGCAGATGCAGCGCCGCCTTGGCGAGCAAGTTGGCGCTGACGGGGGCGGTTATGAAGAGAAAGACGGTGACCAGCAGTTCATGCAGCGCCAGTCCGTCACCCTGGGTGCTGAAATGCAGGCTGGAGGCGACGAGCATGGCGCCGATGCCCAGGGTAGTCGCCTTGGTCGGCCCGTGCAGTCGGGTGAAGAAGTCCGGCAGCCGAGCGAGACCGATGGAGCCGATGAGCGCGAAGGCGGTCCCGAGCAGCACCAGTGCCGAGACCAGAAGATCGATGAGCATGGCTGTCTCCTCCCCTATTCGATCACGCGGCCGCGCACCAGATAGCGACAAAACGCAGCGGTGGCGAGAAATCCCAGCAGCGCCAGCACCAGGGCCGACTCGAAATAGAGCTGGCTGTCGAACTGGATGCCGAGCAGCACCAAGAGCGCGATGCTGTCGATATAGAGGGTATCGAGCGCCAGCACGCGGTCGGGCATATCCGGTCCTCGCAGCAGCCCCCATAGATTCAGCAAAAGGGCCAGACTAATCATGGCCAGGGCGGCCGGCATCACGATCTCAAGCATCATCGGAAGATCTCCATCAGCGGTTGTTCATAACGCTGCTTCAGGTCCCGGCACAGCCGCTCCGAGGCATCCGCCGCATCGCCGCCGTCGAGTGAATGGACCAGCAGGAGAGTGCGGCCGCCGTCCGCCGGGCGGCGCAGATCCGCCGAGACGGTGCCCGGCGTCAGCGAGACGGTGCTCGCGAACAGATAGATCGCGAAGGGATCCACGAGCGCGAGCGGCACCTCGACGAAGAAGGGTCGTGGACGCCGTCGCCGATCGAGCACCAGCGCGGCGACGCGAACGTTCGCCGTCAGGATGTCCGTGGCGAGCCGCCACAGATAGCGCAGGATCAACCACGGCCGACCGGGTCGTCGGCGTCTCGGCCAAAACCCGGCCGTAGCGCCGGTGATGAGCATCGCCAGCAGGGCTCCGAGCAGCACCTGCCCCGGCCCGACGCTGCCGACCAGCAGCAGCCAGAGCGCGAGCAGCGCGAGTGTGGTCAGTGGAAAACGCAGCCAGGCCATCATCGATCGCGACCCTCCTCACGCGCGTCCGAGGCGTGGGACAGGGGCGCGAGTCCCGCGACGGCCGCGACATACCCGCCGTTGTCGAGGATCTGGCGCGCGGTCGCCAGCGTGAAGCCGGTCAGCGGTCCGGCGAACAGCATCAGGAGCGGGCTGGCCGCGAGCAGTGCCGACGTGCCGACGAGCGCGGGTCGCGCCAATCCGGACAGACCGCCATCTCGGCTCGCGATGGCGCTCGGCGACACCGCGCCACGACGACGCCAGAGCAAGAGCGTGCCGGCTCGCGAGAGCCCCAGCAGCACCACGAAGCTGGATCCGAGCACCGCCGCCCAGATCCAGGGCCAGACCGTCGGACCGGTCGCGGCCGAGTCCTGGACCGCGATCAGGATCCATGCCTTGCCGAGAAAACCGCTCAGTGGCGGCAGCCCGGCGATGGCGATCGCCCCGAGCAGGAAGAGCGGCGCCAGGATCTGCGCATCGCGCGGCGGGTCGCCGATGACCAGCCGATCGCCTTGAGCGCGTCCACTGGCGATCAGGTCCGCGAGCAAGAACAACCCGGCGGTGACGAGCGTGGTATGGACGAGGTAATAGAGGGCCGCCGCCAGCCCTTCGGGCGTGCCCGGCGCGATGCCGGCCAACAGGGTGCCCATCGAGAGCATCACCAGATAGCCGATCATGGTCCCGAGTCGCGTGCTGGCCAGGGCGCCCAGACTGCCGGCGGTGATAGTCACGACTGCGGCCCCCGTCAGCAGCCAGGTCGCAAACCCCGCGAGCGCCGGCTCCGAGCCGGTGTCCGGCACCAGACTCAGCAGCCGCAGCATGGCATAGAGCCCCACCTTGGTCAGGATAGCGAACAGCGCGGCCACCGGCGCCGGTGCGGCTGCATAGGCGGGCACCATCCAGGCATGCAGCGGCGGCAGCGCGGCCTTGAGCGCGAAGACGGTGAACAGCAGCAGCCCTCCGGCCCCGGCGAGCCTCGCGTCGACCGGAGGCAGCTGCCCCAGTCGGATCGCCAGATCGGCCAGATTCAGGGTGCCCGTGGCCGCATAGATCAGGGCCGCGCCGAGCAGGAACAGGGATGACCCGACCAGATTCAGCACCACGTAGTGCAGCGCCGCACGGGTGCGCGCCGGACCGCCGCCCTGCATCAGCAGGCCATAGGAGGCGATCAGCAGCACCTCGAAGAAGACGAAGAGATTGAACAGATCGCCGGTGAGGAAGGCACCGACCAACCCGAACAACTGAAACTGGAAGAGCGCATGGAAGTGACGTCCAGAGGCATCTGCGCCGCCGGACGCGTGGAGCAGCGCAGCGGTTCCGAGCAGCCCCGTCAGGGTCAACATCAGGGCGGAGAGCCGGTCGCACACCAGCACGATGCCAAAGGGCGGCGGCCAGCCGCCGATGGCGGTTACGAGTACGTCGCCCTGGGCGGTGCGCGCCAACAGGTCGAGTGCCGCCGCAAGCACGCAGAGCGTGCCCAGCAAACCGATGAACCGCTGCACCGCAAGCGGCAGGCGCGCGCCGACCAGCAGCAGCGCGCCGAGCGCCAGCGGCAAAACCAGCGGGAGCGGGAGCGAGGGCGCGTTCATGACTCCTCATCCCCGTGGCGCTCGTCGACCCGATCCGAGCCCAACTCACTCAAGGCGCGGAGTGCGAGCATGAGGACGAAGGCGGTCATGGCGAAGCCGATCACGATCGCCGTCAGCACCAGGGCTTGGGGCAGCGGGTCGGCATAGGGCGGACCGGAGGCGATCAAGGGGGGCTGACCGACGCGCAGCCCTCCGCCAGCGAAGACGAACAGGTTGACCCCGTAGGACAGCAGCAGCAGACCCAGCACGACGGGGAAGCTGCGCGAGCGCAGCAACAGATAGATGCCGCAGCCGATCAGCAGACCGATCATGGTGGCGACCAGCCATTCCATCAGCCGACCTCCCGAGATGCGCCAATCGTCAGGACATCGCGTCGTCCCGGCGGTTCGCGACCGCTGTCGCTCAGACGCCCGAGCGATTCCAGAACCAGCAGCAGCGTCCCGGTCACGACCAGCAGTACGCCGACATCGAAGATCAGGGTGCTGGTCAAGCGGACTTCGCCGAACAGCGGCAGGGTCCAGTGCAGCATCGCACTGGTCAGCAAGGACCGATCGAACAGCAGCGCGCCGACCCCGGTCAGCAGCGCAAGCAGGAGGCCGAGGCCGATCAGACGCAGATAATCGGGGTGAACGCGCGCAGCGGTCCAGCCGAAGCCGTTCGCGACCTGTAGCAGAATCAGTGCTGCCCCGACCACCAGCCCGGCGACGAATCCGCCGCCTGGGGCCTCGTGACCGCGCAGCAGCAGGAAGGCCGCGAGCATGAGCGCCGCCGGCAGCACCGGCCGCGCGACGGCGGTCAGCATCAAGGGATGGCGCGCGTCGCGATCGGACGCGCTGCGGTCCTCGGGACGCGCCCTGGAGCCCGCCGTCACGCCCCGCGCCGGGAGGCGCAACGTCAACCCTCGCGCCATGACGGCAATGCCCACGGCGGCGATGGCCAGCACGCTGATCTCGCCGAGCGTATCCAAGGCGCGGAAATCCACCAGGATGGCGTTGACGACGTTGCCGGCACCCGCCAGAGGCTTGGCGGCCTGCAGATACCCGTCCGAGATCGGCTTGGCCGGGCGCAGCATCATGAGGGCCGCGAGCACCGCGCTACCGATGCCGCCGCTGACGGCCAGCAGAAGGTCGCGACGCTGTCGCCAGCGCGATGGCCTGAGATCGAGGCTGTTGGGCAGCAGGGTCAGGACCAACAGCAGCAGCAAGGTCGTCACGATCTCCACGGACACTTGGGTCAGGGCCAGATCCGGCGCCGAGAAATGCACGAAGGCCAGACTGACCACGAGACCGACCGCGCCCATCAGCAAGAGCGCCCATAGACGATCGCCGCGCCGCAGCACGACGCCCAGGGTGGACAGGGTCAGGATCGCGGCGGCCGCGAGGCTCGGGCCATCGAGCGGCGTCGGCGTCACCGCGATCCAGCGGATCGGTATCCCATCCGACGGCCGCGCCATGATCCATCCCAGGATCGCCAGCAGGATCGCCGTCGCCACCAACCACGCCAGGTTCGCGGGCAACGACAGGGATTCGATCCGCTGGCGGGCACGGTAGGCCAGTCCAAGCAGGCGCGCGCTCGATCGCTGAAAACCCCGCGCCCCACGCGCCGGAGGAAACCAGCGCGCATGCACGGCGAATAGGGAGCGCCGGAGGATATGGATCAGCAGGGCGCCACCGAGCGCCGCCAGGCTCATCTGGAAGGCGGGCGACCATCCCTGCCAGGGCGACAGATGATAGTCGGGAACGAATCCGAGCACGCCGCGAGCGCCGAGACTGAGCAGAGGTCGCACGACCTGTTCCGGAAAGATCCCGACCAGCAGACAGACCGCGACCAGGACCTCGATCGGCAGCCGCATCAGGCGCCTCGGCTCCTGCGGCGGCTTGGACAACCCCAGGCTCTGGCCATCGAAGCGGCCATCGAAAAAGACATCGTGGATCAGGCGCAACGAATAGGCCGCCGAGAAGGCCCCGCCCAGGACCGCCGCCGCCGGCATCAGCCAGTGCAGCAGCGGCCAGCCCGCGATGCGCACGGAATCCAGGGTCTCGATGAAGAACATCTCCTTGCTGAGAAAGCCGTTGAGCAGCGGCACGCCGGCCATCGAGGCCGCCGCGACCATGGCGAGCGTCCCCGTGATCGGCAGGAAGACGAACAGCCCGCTCAGACGCCGCAGGTCGCGAGTGCCCGTCTCGTGGTCGATGATCCCGGCGGCCATGAAGAGCGACGCCTTGAACACCGCATGGTTGATGGCGTGAAACAGCCCGGCGACGACGCCCAGGGGCGTCCCGAGACCGATCAGGAAGACGATCAGCCCGAGATGACTGATGGTCGAATAGGCCAAGAGTCCCTTCATGTCGTGCTTGAAGAGGGCGACATAGGCGCCGAAAAGAAAGGTCGCGAGCCCGACGCCGCCGACTAGCGCGAACCAGAGCCCGCCGTCGGCCAGGATCGGAAACAGCCGTGCGAGCAGAAAGACGCCGGCCTTGACCATGGTGGCCGAATGCAGATAGGCCGACACCGGGGTCGGCGCGGACATCGCCCCCGGAAGCCAGAAATGGAAGGGCACCTGAGCGGACTTGGTGAAGGCGCCGAGCAGGATGAGCAGCAGGATCGGCAGGTAGAGCGGATGCTCGTGGACCCGATCGCCGGCAGCCAGCGCGTCGGTCAGCGACAGGCTGCCGACGACGCTGCCGAGCAAAAGCACCCCGGCCAGGAGCGCCAGCCCCCCTGCCCCGGTGACGAGCAAGGCCATGCGCGCGCCGCGCCGGGCGCCAGCGGTGGATGGATCGAACCCGATCAACAGGAAGGAGACCAGGCTGGTGAGCTCCCAGAACAGCACCAGCAACAGCAGATTGTCCGAGAGCACGATACCGAGCATCGCACACTGAAAGGTCAGCAACAGCCCATAGAACCGCCCGCGCGGGGCGTCGGTCGGCAGGTAATAGCGGGCGTAGAGATCGACCAAAAGCCCCATGCCGAGAATCAGCAACGCGAACAGCAGGCTCAGCCCATCGCAACGAAGCGCCAGATCGAGCCCCATCGCTGGCAGCCACGCCCACTGCTGCAGCGGGGTCGTGCCCTCGACGATCGACGGCACCTGCAGCAAGAGGGCGACCAGCGCCAGAGTGCTGGCGACGGCAGCGACGACCGATGGGGCACGCGCCCAGCGACGCTCCGCCAGCGGCGCCAGGAGTGCACCGAACAGAGGAAACAGCAGGATCGCGACAAGCGGCGGGGCGATTGCGATCATGGTTAGCGAGCGATTCCAGCGCGGATCGCCGTGCCGTCCCGGACGGTGCCCCAACCGCTCCAGCGATCCATGGGCCGTCTCATGCCTCCTTCTCCGTCAAGCCCCGACGACCCGCATCACCCGAATCGGCGCCATTGCCGAGCGAGCCGCCGGTGAGCACCGCGCGCATCGCACGGTCGGCGCCGACATCGAGCTGGGTGATCCGGTCGCGATCCAGGTAGAGCGTGAAGCCGCCCAGCTGGTAGCTCATCGGCAAATACACGGCGACCAGGTCTCCATCGGATGCGATGCCCGGCAATCCGGCACGCTCCTGCATCACAAAACCGACCAGCCTGGCACCTTGGATATCGACGACCACAGGACGCCCCACCTCCTCGTCGCGATCGTTGGCGAGGAATCTGGATACGTCCTTGAGCCCTTGAAAGAGGCTCTTCACCAACGGAATACGATCGAGCACGCGCTCTGCGCGTTCCAGCAGCCAGCGCACCAGGAAAAGGTTGGCGAGCAGTCCGGCGACAAGCGTCAAGGCGACGCCGGCGGCGAGCCCCATGCCGGGCAGGTACCAGCCAGAGGGAATCAGGACGCGCATCAGGTCGCCCATGAAGAGTTCGACGGAGCGGCCGAGCCACACTAGGAAGGCGATGGTGATGACGAGGGGCGCGAGCAGCGCCAGCCCCTGCAAGAACCACTTTCGCAACCTTCCGAATAGGTCTTTCTGGATCATGTTTCCTCTCATCAATGCTTTGGGGTGAATCACTTGGAGCGAATCAGTCCACAGGGACGCGATCCAGACGCGTCGACCACGTCCGAACGTCGAGGGCGCCGTCCCCCGCTACTCAGGCGTTCGCTGCGGTCTACCAATGCCCATGCCCGTGCATGTGCGCGGCCATTTCACGGGGGTCGTGCATGCCGGATTTCACGCCCAAGCGGATCAGCAGCACGTTGACCGGCCAGGCCGCGATCAAGCCGCAGGCGTGCGTACTTCGGCTTAAGCACCCTGGATGCCAGGACGCCCCGAATGAGCGGCTGGAGGTCGATGCGCGCCACGAACGGTATCCCGGCAAGGGGAAGAGAGGCCGGATAGGACCAGCGACCGCGCCGCCGATCGGGGCATTACAACCGCTCCAGGTTCAATTGCACCGCCAGACCAGGCTCGGAGAGTCGATCTCAACCGCTTCAGGCAACGGCAGGCTATTTGCTGTGAGACGCAGAGGACTGTCATCGGTCCGATCGATCGCATCACCACACCCGAGGCCGAATGAGTCAATTCGAATAGATGAGTCAATCCGAATGAGCCAAACCGCCGCTTACCTCATGCACGCCGTGCGCCCGCCGATCCTGCTCGGCCTGATCGGACGTCTGCTGATGACACTGGCGGCGCTCGGAATCGCTCCGGTGCTGGTGGCACTCTTCAACGATCATTCCCCATTGATGTGGCGTCTGGCCGCGACGAGCGCCCTCTTGGGCGTCGTCGGTTGGCCGCTCGCAAGGCTGCACCGAGGAGTGGACATTCAATGGAACGAGGCACTCACCATGACCGGGCTGGCCTTCGTCCTGGCGCCGCTGGTGATGGTTTGGCCGCTCGTCGGCATCGGCATCGCACCGGTCGATGCCTGGTTCGAGAGCGTATCGGGCGTGACCACGACCGGCCTCACCACCCTGCGAGGCATGGCGGAACGACCGACCGATTTCCTGTTTCTCAGGGCCTGGATGCAATGGTATGGCGGTCTCGGCATTGCCGCGTTCACGGTGGTGCTGATCATGCGCCACCACGCCGGCGCACGGCGTCTGCTGGAGACCACCGGCGAATCGCTCACCGAAGCGGGGGCCCGAGAGCATGCGCGGGGCGTCTTCCTAGTCTATGCGGCACTCACGCTGATCGCAGTCGCTGCGGCCTGGGCGAGCGGGCTCGCCCCCTTCTCCGCGCTGGTCCACGGACTCGCGGCGGTGGCTACAGGCGGATTCGGGACGACCGACCAGAACATCGCGCCGCTACCCCCGGCGGCGGTCGCGGTGCTCAGTCTCGTCTGCGTCGTCGCCGCCATCAGTCTGCCGCTCTATGCCCGGCTGCCGCGACATGGCCCGCGCGCCCTGTTCGGCGAACCGGAGGTGCGCGCACTCGTCATCGCGATTCTGATCACCTCCGCCCTGCTCGCGGCGATCACCGCGACGCATAGCGATCTTGCCTGGCGACCCGCCGTCGCCGACGCCTTGGTGCTCGGCGTCTCGGCGCAGACCGATACCGGATTCAGCACCACCGACGTGGCCGCCCTGCCCCCAGCGGCCCAATTGGTGCTGATGGTCTCGATGGCGATCGGTGGCTGCACCGGCTCGACTGCGGGCGGCATCAAATTGATCCGGCTACTGATTCTGATCCGGTTGATCCAGGTCGCACTGCAACGCACCGCCACCTCGGAGCGGGCGGTTCTGGATGTGCGCATCGGCGGCGACCGGGTCGAGCCCGACATGATCGCCAGCGCCCTGCAACTGCTCGGTCTCTGGGCGTTGGTCCTGCTACTGTCCTGGCTGATCTTCCTGGTACAGGGTCAACCACCCATGGCCAGCCTCTTCGAGGTGGTCTCGGCCACATCCAACGCCGGCCTCTCTGCCGGACTCACCGGACCTGACATGGCCCCATTGCTGAAACTCGTACTGACGGCCGACATGCTGTTCGGCCGCGTCGAGATCCTGGCCCTGCTGGTCGTGTTCTATCCCCCCACCTGGATCGGAAGGAGGCGCGCATCCCCATGAGAACGGCATTCATCGGCACCAGCTCACTGACCCTGTCGACCGCCGAGACGCTGCTCGAAGCCGGACACGAGGTCATCATCATCGAGCGCGACCGCGATCGTATCGAGACCCTCTCGGATCAGCTCGACGCCGGCTTCATCTATGGCGACGGCACCTCGCCGGATGTACTGAGCGATGCCGAGCCCGAGAACACCGAGGTACTCTTCTGCCTGGACGAGAGCGACCAGACCAACATCCTGGCGAGCCTGATCGGACGCTCCCTGGGTTTCAAACGCGTCGTGACGCGTGTCAACAATCCCCAGTTCCAGCGCATCTGTCACGAACTCGGCCTTGAGGACAGCGTGATGCCCAACCGCGCGGTGGCCTCGCATCTGATGGGACTGCTGAGCGGGCAGAAATCGCTGGAACTCTCGTCGCTGATCCGAGGTGACGCCGCAGTGTTCGACTTCATCGTCGGCGACGCCGACGCCGGCCACATCGACGAGCTGGAGTTGCCGGACCGCTGCCGCATCATCTGTCTCTATCGAGACGAAACCTTTCTGCTGCCCGAGAAAACGTCCAAATTGAAGTCCGGGGACGAGGTCATCCTGATCGCTCACCAGAACACCCTCGACAGCCTCCGCGAGCGCTGGCCTGCAGAGACCGAAGAACGTCCTTGAGAAAACCCCGAAAACCGAGGTAGCGCAAAGGTCTCCGCAAGCTCGCGCATTGCCGGAGCCGGATACCTGGTTTATCATAAAAAATGAGAATGACTATCGATATCACTCAAGAAACAGACGCATCCAACTTATGACATCGACACCCCAGAGCCCGCGCGCCCACGCGCTCGCCGCCCTCCTCTGCTGCGCCCTACCCTTCGGGGCTTCGGCCGCAGAGGGGGCGCTGAAGGTCGAGCTCAACAAGCTCGAAGCGCACGAGAACGCCTGCGTGACCTACCTGGTATTCGGCAACCAGACCTCGACCGACTTCACCAGCCTGCAACTCGAACTGGTGCTGTTCGACGATCAGGGCTTCATCCTGCAACGGCTCGCACTCGAAGCCGCTCCGATCGCCGCAGGCAAGACCAGCGTCAAATTATTCGAAGTTCCGAAGACCGGCTGCGAACAACTCGGGCGCATCCTCATCAACGATGTCGGCGCCTGCGCCGACACGGCGGGCACACGCACCGATTGTCTGCAACGCATCGAGCCCACCTCACGAATCACCACCCAGCTCTTCAAGTGAGCACACTGCGCGAAGGACAGGACACCATGACCGCATCCGCGACCGGCATCACCGAGATGCCCACCACCGACATCGGCGCCACCGCTCCAGCCCAGCAGGCAGCAGCGGCCATCGCCCCCACGGCAGCCGATCCGACACCATCGACCCTGGACGACGGCACCGGGCTCTGGGGTACGGCACTGGACCTGTTCCAGGACAGATTCGCCGTCTTCAGCGACGTCGGCGGCCCGGTGCTGATGATCCTGGCACTGTTCTCGGTGGTCGCTGCGGCCATCGTACTGGTCAAGCTGTGGCAGTTCGCGCGGCTGCGCATTGACGCCCGCACCCCGGTCGACGAGGCTCTGCGGCTGTGGAGCCGGGGCGATATCCACGGCGCCCTGCACCGGCTCGAGGAGCGTCCCCAGCCGGTGGCCCGAGTGGTCCATCTTGCCCTGACGGGACTGCGCCACCCCGGACTCGACCCAGCGATCCTGCGCGAGGAGGTCGCCCGCGTCGCGACCCTCCAGCTCGAACAGTTGCGCAGCCACCTGCGCGCACTCGAGATCATCGCCACGCTCAGCCCGCTGCTGGGACTGCTGGGAACGGTGCTCGGCATGATCGAGGCGTTCCGCCAGCTCGAACAGGCAGGCACGCAGGTCGATCCATCGATCCTCTCCGGCGGCATCTGGCAGGCGCTGCTGACCACCGCCGCCGGACTCAGTCTGGCGATCCCGGTGGTGCTGGCGCACACCTGGCTCGAACGCCGCGTCGAACGCTGCAGTCACCGCATGGAGGACGCCGTCACACGGGTCTTCACCCGCGACCTCGCCGGGGCCGAGACCGAACCGCTGAACCGCAAATCAGAATCTGGATCTGGATCCGAATCGGCAGCCGCACCCAGGGCCCCGTCATTCGCCACCGAGGTCGGCTATGCATCTTGACGTCGTCCGCCGCGTGCGGCGCAACCCCATCTCACTAACCCCATTGATCGACGTGGTGTTCATCCTGCTGCTGTTCTTCATGCTCGCCTCGCACTTCGACCAGTGGCGCGCGCTCGCGCTCGATGCGCGCGGTGCCGAGGTCGGCGTAGCAGGCGCCGATGCGCGCGTGGCCATGCTGCTGCGGCTGCACGCCGACGCCCGACTCGACCTCAACGGCGAACCGCTCGCCGCCGACCAGATCGCGCCACGCATCGCCGCAGCGCTGGCACGCACCGCCGAGCTCACTGTGGTGATCCAGTCCGCCCCCGAAGTCGGGCTCCAAACCATCATCTCCACCATCGACCGACTGGTCGCAGCAGGCGTCCCGGAGGTGCGGCTGCAATGAAATTCGTCCACCGCTCCGAACGCACCGGCAACGACGAACAGCTGATCCCGCTGATCAACGTCATCTTCCTGATGCTGATCTTCTTCATGCTGTCCGGACGCATCGCCCCCAGCGATCCCTTCGAGATCGAACCGCCGGTCTCCACCGAGGCCCCTCAGGCGCAGGCACCGGAACCGCGCCAGCGCACCCTGCTGATCGGCGCCGACGGCGCGCGCGCGCTCGACGGCGAGGCGCTCGACGCGCAGCGACTGCGAGAACGGCTCGCGGCCTGGCGCCAAGACGATCCCGAGCGCGAACTGCGCATCAAGGCCGATGCCGGACTCACCGCCCGCCAATTCCAGGAAACCCTGGTGCTGCTGCGCGGACTCGGCATCGAACGCATCACCCTGCTAGCGACCCCCGCGAACTGATGGAGATCCGATCCAGACACTGGCTGGCGGCGGCAGCACTGGCGCTACTGCTGCACGGCTCATTGCTGATGGCGCTAACCGCATCGGCTCTACCCGAACCGGTGCCCGCCATCCCCTACGAAATCGAACTGGGCGGATCGTCGGGATCCGCAGCCGGCCCTACGGTCGCCAGCGCTGCCGCGCCCGCCCCCATGCTGGCCTCGCCTCCGGCGCCAACGCCATTGACCCCGGTCGCACCGCCCGAACTGGTGCAGATGCGTGAACTCGCGCCGAAGCCGAAGCCGAAGCCCGAACCAAAGCCAAAGCCCAAGCCCAAGAAGACCCCGAAACCGCCCGCGCAGTACCCGACCCGGTCGCCAGCCAAGCCCACACCCGAAACTCCGTCCGCGCGTCATCGTGCCCCGGGTGGCACCGGCAGCGGCCAGGGCAACGCACACGGCAAAGGCAGCAGCAAAAGCAGCGGCAGTGGCCATGGCGGCGGAGGCGGAGGCGGAGGCGGAGGCGGAGGCGGCACGATCAGCCGCAGCAACTACTACGGCCAACTCGCCCACTGGCTCGATCGTCACAAGCGTTACCCGCGTCAGGCGCGGCGAATGCGCCAGCAAGGCCGGGTCACGGTCGCCTTCGTCATCGACCGCCAGGGACGGCTACTCTCGCACCGGATCGTCTCCAGCTCCGGTCATCCGTTGATCGACGCCGAGGTGAGCGCACTGCTCCAGCGCGCCAGCCCGATGCCCGCCCCCCCGGCAGAGATCACCCGCAACCGGCTCAGCGTTCAGGTGCCGATCGATTTCTCGCTACGTTAGGGATACCTCGACGCTGATCGAACATGCTCGCACCGCAGTGCGAACCAACCCGCAGCCGACCAGACCCCGTAGCAAGCGATCTCCAGCCCGCCCTTTCCCTCCCGACCCGCCGCGATCCCGGTCGCGATGGAGCGGGAGAGGCCACATCAGAACCTGTAACTCACCGTCGCCTTGAGGTTACGCCCCGGCCCCTTGAGCCCGGAGAGATACGGCAGATAGTCCTCGTCGAACAGGTTGTCGATGCCAAAGTCGAGAGTGAGATCGCGGTACGGGTGCCAGCTCAGCCACAGGTCGTGGAGATCGTAACCGTCGGCAGGCGTACCATCGGCCGGCACACGGTCCTGCTCGGCGACGAAACGCCCGCGCCAACCCAGTTCGACCTGCTGCTCGGGCAGCCGCAGCCCGGCTTCGAGCTGCCAGGTATCGGGCTGCACGCTCGCAAGCGGCTCGCCGGTCGACGTGTCCTCGCCCCGGGTCTCGGCATAGAAGGCACTGGCGAACCAGCGTCCGGCATCGTAGCCGGCCTCCAGCTCGAAGCCTTCGAGCTTGGCCGAGGCGACGTTGCGGAATGAACTCACCCCGCCCGGCCCCGGATTCCCCGGAACCGGCCGGAAGGTGAAGTTCACGATCTGATCGATGAAGTCGTCGACATCGTTACGGAAGAAGCGTGCCTGGAAGCGGGCGCGGTCACCGGAGGCGAACAGATCCTCCTGGTGCAACCGCAAACCGACCTCCTTGTTGTGCGCCTTCTCGGGTTCGAGATCCGGGTTGGGAACGAACAGGTTGCGGCAACCCGGCCCACAGCTGAAGTGGGTGCCGGAGACGTACAGTTCGGTGACGTCGGGCGCGCGGAAGGCCTCGTTGTAGCTCGCCTGCAGCGACAGCCAGTCGGTCACCGCCACGTCGGCCCCGAGCTTGGCCGAGAAGGCGCTGTCGTCGTGCTCGTCCATCGTCGGATCGTCGCTCTCGCGAGTGTAGCGGTCCCAGCGCACCCCGGGGATCAGGGTCCAGCGGCTGCCGATCATGATCTCGTCCTGGACATAGAACCCGAGCACCTCGCCCTCGCCGTCCGGATAGCTAGGACGCGGCGCGCCGTTGCGTCTGGCCTCGACGGTGTCACGGTGCCATTCGACCCCATAGCTCAGCACCTGGGCGAACCGATCTCCGCCGTCCAGACGCATGTGGTTGCGCAGGTCGACCCCGAAGGTCTCGATCCGGGTCTCGTCGCTACGCCCGTCGTAAAGGCGACGCTCGTCGATGTCCGTGAGGTTGCGATAGAGCATCAACGCAGGGTTGAACCAGGGCTGGTCGGGCGCCTCGTGACGATAGCGCAGCGCAAGGTTTTGCTGCTGGATGTCACGATCAACCAAGTCTTCGTCGGTGGCGGCGATCTGTGCGTTGGACGGCACCTCGCCGGAGAGTTTGCCGCCCATCAGCGAAACGCCGAAGTGATTGACGCCATCCGGGGTCCAGTTGAGTTTGCCGAGCCCCGAGAAGCGCTCGTATGCGGAGTGATCGAGGTCGGTGCCGTCACCGAGCGCGACGTCCCCGGCATCGCGATAGGCGAGGTTGAACAGATAGTCGAGCCCGCCTCCGGTGGCTCCATAGAGCGCGGCAGAGCCGAGCCATTCCTCGTTGACGTCCTGATAACCGGTCTTGAGCAGTCCGCCGACGGCTTGTCCCGGACGCAGCAAATCGGCCGCATCACGCGTCTGCAACGCGATCACGCCACCGAGCGCACCGCTGCCCCAGAGCGCCGAGGCGGGTCCACGCAACACGTCCAAACGTTCGAGCAACTCGGGTTCGACGAACACTCGGGCACTGTGGGAGCGAGAGAAACTCTGACGCACCCCGTCGATCAGATACAGGATCCGCGTATCATCGATGCCGCGAATGGTGATCTGCTGCCCGTCGGGGCGCGGACCGCCGCCGACTGCGACGTTGGGCAGGGTTTCGAGCACCTTACCGATCGTGCTCGGCTGGTCACGGTCGAGCTGCGCTCGATCGACCACGCTGACCGCGTCGGGCAAGGTGTCGACCGCACGTTCGGTGCCGGTGGCGACCACCGAGATGGCGGGTAGAGCGGTATCGGCGCCCAGCGGCTGAGACAACGCGACCAGCGCGCAGCAACCGGACAGCCCCGGAAGCAATGCGGATTGGGACATGATGGATCACCTCATTTCTAATGAGGACGCGACTGGCGAGGGCTGGCGAGCGTCGGGGTTGGTTCAGGAAGTTTTGAGCGTGCGGAGCGGAGGCTGGGGTTCCGCAACGCGCACTGAAGTCCGGCGCGACGCCGGGCGAACTGCACGGGCGACCAGATCGAGCACGGCTCCGGTCGGACAGAGCAGCCGGCACCACACCATCGGCACCCAGGCCGAGAGCCGCAGGACCAGAAAGAGCGCGACCAGGAACCAGATCGAGCCGATATCCAGTCCGAACAGCTCGGGGAACAGCTCGAAGCCGCTCCAGCGCTCGACGCCATAGGCCACGCCGCCGATCAACACCAGCGCCAGCACCAGTCGCAGCCGAGACATGAGGCGGTTGCCGAGCGGCCAGTGCCGCCAGCGCGAGCCCCGGTCGAGACGGGCGACCAATCGCTGCGCCTGGCCGAAGGGACAGAGGTGACGGCAATAGGTGTTGTCGTCCCAGATCGCACCGAGCAGCACCAGCACGCCATAGCAGGCCACCAGCGCCGAGACAGAGACACCGAGCAACGGGTGCAGCAGGTTGAGATAGGTGAAGCTGAGGTTGAACAGAAAACCGAGCGTCAGCAGACTGCCGACCCCGAGCAGGGTCAGTCCGAAGCGATCCAGACGCCAGCGCCGCTGCCAGACCAGCGCGAACAGCGCCACGATCAGTGCGAGCTGCCACTTCCAGCGCTCGGAGAGCGGGGCCTCAAGCGCGAAACCCTGGGCCGAGCGTTCAAGGTAAGCGTCGAGCGCCGGCCCGGCGCTGGCGACCAGTTCGTCGAGTGCCCGCGCCAGCGCCTGTGAGGTCAGGGTCGCACCGCTCACCGCATCGATCCGCTGCAGTTCGGGCGCCAGCTCGACGGCGCGCGCCCGCTCATAGAAGCCTGCTGTCGCGACCCGCCGCAGATAGCTCGGGGTCTCGCGCGACTCCAGGTGCACCAGTTGGCGCACCTGGCCATCGGCATCGAAATAGACGCCGATGCGCAGCGGTCCGGCGAACCCCCGCACCCGGCTGTCGTGCCCGAGGTTGTCGAGATACAGCCCGCAGAAGCGTCCGGCCCGATCACGCCGCTCGACGATCGGCAGCGTCTCGGTGGCCTGCGCCATCGCGCCACAGCCGTCCGGGTCGCCGGCCTCGGCCCGCGCGGCCAGTTCGGCGAGCACCTCGTCCGGGCGGCGTTGCACCGTATCATCTCCGCCGACCAGACCGAACGAACTCAGTTCCTGCGGTTCGGCGGCGCCGAGCAACGCATAGCCGTGTCCCTCAGTGGAGACGCTGTCGGCCATCACGCCGAACCCCGTCGTCACCCCGGACACCTCACTCGCCTGACCGATCAGCCGTGGCACCGAATGCGCTGGATCGATGGGATCGATACGAAAGCCGGGCCCGGTCCCGAGCGGCTCGCTACGTGCCCACAGCACGGCCACGATCGCGGCGAGCAGCAGGGTCGCGACGATCCGGCGTCGACCGAGTCGCTCAAGCTCCACCATCGAGGGTCTTCCTCACGATCTCGACCACCCAGTCGTTGAGTCCCGGATCGGGCAGGATGGCGTCGCCGGCATAGAGCACCCGACTGGAATCCGGGCTCTGCTCGACCGCAGCGCCGATGATGTCGCCCTGAAAGGCCGGATCGACCGCCACCAGCACCGGCAGCACCGCCGCCCGGTCCTCAAGGTCCAGCACCTGCTGAATGGCGCGCAGGGTCGGCTCGGGCGAGTAGTCGACCAGATGTCCGCACCAGGCATAGGCGACGGTGTCGATCCCGGCCTTGAGCTTGAGATAGCGACCGATGTCGCCGACCAGAGCCTCCCATTGCTGGTTGTAGCGGGCGTCGCCATAGGCGACCAGCACCACGCCGGTATCGGCGGTCTCACCGGCCAGCTCCTGCGATCGGCGCAGCAGGTTCTTCTTGAGCAGCGAAGAGAAGTCGAGCATCGGGGTCAGAGTTACCCGCGCCTTGGGGCGATAGAGCTCGACCTTTTCTTCGGCGAGCTTGGCCATCACCCTGGGGTCGGCCTTCATGCCGAGGATGGTCGGGATGTCGTCGAGCGAGTGCGAGCTGACGGTGAGGAACAGCGGCACCACGATCACCTCGTCGAACCCGGCTTCGTCGAAGGCGCGCATCTGAGTGCTGATCGAGGGTTCGGTGTACTCCATGAAGGCGGTGCGCACCTCGGCGATCCGTCCGTCGGCCGTGACGCGATCGCGCACCGAGTGCTCGACATCGATCAGCATGTCGCGCCAGCCCTTGGAGTGCGAGCCGTGATTGACCAGCAGCACACCGATTTTGGCCGTCTGGCCGTCCTCCTCCGAGATCGACTCGCCGCACCCGCTCAGCAGCAGCGGCAACAGCACCAGAGCGCCGAGCACCCTATTCAGCAATCGCTTATTCATAACAGTGGATCGACTCCTCAATCGATGTTCGTTCCCGATCACGCCACCATGCGTGGGGCAAAAGCCGGATGGATCAGGCTGCGGATAATATTGATTTCGAGAATCATTATCAATTGATACTTGTCAATGCCTCACCCGCTCGCGGCTCGACCGGGCTCAGGCCACAAGCGCCCTATCTGGCGCGCCAGGTCTCGGCGCATTCGATCGGATCTGCTGTCCGGGGTACGGATACGCCGAGCCGTGCAGTGGCTGGAAGCTCGAACCGCTCAGGCTCTATCCGGAACCGAGACCGACAGAGCAGGTGAGCCGCGAGGAGCTGAAGAGGATCCTGGCCTATGCGAACCAGGCGCTGAAGCGCAAGCTGACCAAGCGTTTCATCCTGGTGAAACGACCCCAGCCCGGCGCCGTGCGTCTGCGCGCGGCCATCAGCGGCGTCGCCGCCCAGGGCGAGGGGCTCGCCCCCTATCAGTACGTTCCCATCGCGCTCGCCGCCACCATGGCCAAGCGGGCCGTCGCCGGCACCCTGCAGCGTGCCTTCATCGTCGGCGAAAGCGAGCTGCTGGACGGCGTCTCGGGAGAGCTGCTAGCGCAGCAGGTGAAGGTCGGCTCAGGTGCCGGAGCCAAGCTCGAGAAGATCGCCGGCAAAGACCGAATCACCCTGGAGACGCTCAAACCGTTGCTGGACGAACTCGCCGCCGCCGCGCTCCCGAACCTGGAGCAGGTCGTTCGGCCAAGGGCAGGACAGCCGCCCGCATCCCGACCGTCCCTGAAGACATAGGCAATGGCATAGCCAACGCCGATGTTCTCGAGCACCTGGGAGTGAGTGCAACCCTCGGGCACGGCGGGGAGGGCGATGTAGCGCGCACCGTCCGCAGCGAAGGCGGTGAAATGGGCGGCAATCCTTCGAGATGATCCGCAAATACGCCCGTCCATCTCGCACCAGAACATCTGGCGAAACATGCGGCACGGATCGAGACGAGCGCGCGACCAGTTGACGCGAATCTGGCACGGCCGGACGGCGGGCAAAATAAAGGCGGTTAGACTGATGCCTAACCGCCTAATATTTCAAAATTATTTGGTGCGCCCTGTGCGACTCGAACGCACGACCACCTGATTAAAAGTCAGATGCTCTACCAACTGAGCTAAGGGCGCTAAAGAGCGAGGTATTATAGAGGGATGACGGACAATTTCAACCCCGCCCTCACGCGCCATTCAAACATCCGGCACACCGTCCCGGACAAATGCACATTCGGACTCAGGGCTTCGACTGCCCGATGCGTTCGAGGCGACCCTTGGCCAGCCGGGCCTCGGTGCTGTTGGGATAGGTCGCGATGACACGTTCGAGCGAAACCTTCGCCTGGTCCAAATCCTTCTGATCGTATTGGATGAAGCCGATCTTGAGCATGGCCCCCGGGGCCTTCGGGCTCTGTGGATTGAGCTGCAACAATCGCTCGAACTCGGAGAGCGCGGCCGAGAGGTTGCGTTGGACGTAGTAGGTCTCGGCCAGCCAGTAACGGGCGTTGTCCGAGAACTGGCCCTGCGGATAGCGGCGCAACAGGTCGTTGAAGGCCGTGATCGCCTCGTCGTATTTGCGCTCCTTGAGCAGTTCGAACGCTTCGGTATAGGCGTCGCGCTCGTTGCCTCCGACGGTCTCTGGCGACGGTAGGGAAGGAATCCCCACCGGACCGGACATCTCGGTCGGCCCCGCTGCTCCGGACTGGGGCGGCGTAGTACCCGGAGCCGCCCCCGGCAAACCGCCGCCACTGGCATCGATCACCCCGGAAGGCAGGGTCGGTGTGGCGTTGCCAACCGTCGCGGACAGGTTCGGCCGAGTGACGCTGTCGCCACCATTGACCGAACTGAGCCGTGAATCGATGTCCAGATACTGATCGCGCTGTTGCCGCTTGAGTTTGTCGAGTTCGAGCTTCTGGGATTCGAGCATCCCGCGCAATTCCTGCATCTCGGTCTGTAGCTGCTGCATCTGCATCAGCAACTCCGAGCCGCTCTGGTTTTCGAGAATGCGCTCGAGCCGTCCGACACGTCCTTCGATGTTGGTATAGTCGGCAGCCCCGACCCCGACCGAGAGGCAACTCAAGAGGACGGCCAAGAGGAGGCGTGAATGATGCGCTGACTGATTCATGTCGCCAATCTCCTCAATACTGAATGATGACGCGCCGATTCTGGCGCCATGCCGTTTCGCTGTGCCCACCGTCGGCCGGACGCTCCTCGCCGTAACTCAGAGTCGTCATCTGGCCCGGAAGCACGCCCTCGGCCAACATGAAGCGACGCACCGTTTCGGCGCGCTGGTCGCCGAGCGCAAGGTTGTATTCCCGGGTTCCGCGTTCGTCGGTATTCCCCTCCAGGGTCACCTTCACGCCGGTGTTGCTACCCAGATAACGCGCATGGGTCCGCATCAGATCGAGGTACTGCGGCTTGATCTCGGCGCTGTCGTAATCGAAATAGATGGTCCGGTTATAGAGCGGACTGGAAGGATCCTCCCAAGGCCCGGCATAGACCGGCCGGGTCGATTCGACCGGCGCGGTGGTGGTCTCCCGAGAACTCGGGACGGTCTGAGGAACGCTCCTGGACACACTGGAGTCATCGGATTTCGGCGTGGTCGAACACCCGGACAGACCCAGCATGAGCGACAGAATCGTCGACACGAACAGTGCCTTGCTTGAGAGAGAGAGGACGCGCATGTTGCGGGCTCCTTACTTCATGAAGGGGGACCAGGCCGGCTCGCGAACCTGGCCGGAATCCTGGGAGAGACGCTGATTGCCGCCGCCGTCCACGGAGGCGGCGGCGAGAACGCCACGACCGCCGTAGATGGTCGCGTAGATGACCATGGAACCGTTCGGAGCGAAGCTCGGCGATTCATCCAGATCTCCGGCACTCACCAGGCGCGTAATGCCTCGGTCGAGATCCAGGACCCCGATCCGAAAGCTGCCGTTGATGCGCGTCACCATGGCGATCGAGCGTCCGTCAGGTGAATAGGAGGCGCGACCATTGTAGTCACCATCGATGCTGATGCGCTCGGCCGGACCGCCGGTCGCGGACATCCGATAGATCTGCGGACTGCCTCCACGGTCGGAGGTGAAGATGATGGAGCGCCCATCCGGGGACCAGGCGGGCTCGGTGTCGATGGCATAGTGATCGGTCAGCCGTATCAGCTCGCGGCTGAGCAGGTTCAGGCTGTAGATCTCCGGATTGCCGTCCTTCGAAAGGGTCATGGCGAGCCGCAGACCGTCGGGCGAGAAGGCGGGCGAGCCGTTGATGCCCGGATAGCTGGCGACCAGGTCGCGTCGCCCGCTGGAGAGTTCCTGCACATAGATGGCCGCGCGGCGGTTCTCGAACGAGACATAGGCGATCCGCCGCCCGTCCGGGGACCAGGCCGGAGACATGATGGGCTCGCCGGAGGAGACGATGGTCTGGGGGGCGTACCCGTCCGCATCCGCGACCTTGAGGGTCACGGTCTGGGAGTCGCCGCTACCGCTCGATGTGACATAGGCGATACGGGTCGCCGCGACCCCCGCCTGTCCCGTGAGCTTCTCGTAGATGATATCGGCGATCAGATGCGCCGTATGGCGCATCCCGGCCTTGGAGGAGATGAGGCTGGTGCTCGCCAGTTCATTGCCGCGAAAGACGTCGTAGAGGCTGAAGCTGACACGGTATCCGGTGCCCTCGGCCTCGACCCGGCCGATGACCAGGTTGTTCATGCCGAGCAGGCTCCATTCGCGCAGGTCGACCGCGTCGCGCGTGCTGGGCATGTCGAGCATGTCGCGGGTCGGCATGGGCTTGAAGCGACCGGTGCGTGCCAGATCGGCACTGACGATGGCGGCGACGTCCGCCGAGGGAATCAGTCCCTCGGACACGCCGAAGGGCACCACGGCGATCGGCTGCGCGGCCTCGACCCCGCCGGTGATCTGGATGTTGAGTCGGGGTGCCGCCAAGACAGCGCCGCTACCGGCCAGGTTCAGCGTACAGAGTGTCAGGATGAGCAGCAGATGCTGGAATCGGCTCATGGTGCGAGATCCCCATTCAAGGGCTAAAGGTGAAATTGAACTCCCGAAAAGACTCGAAAGCGGGTCCGGAGGGCACCTGCAAGGGCGAGGCGCTGTAGACGGCCGCGATCACGGACTGATCGTAGGCCACATTGCCGCTGCTACTGACCACACGCACGCTGCCCGGCACCACATCGCCGCCCGGGATCAGGCGGACCGACACGGTCGTGGAGAGATCCTTGTCGACGGTCGACGGACGCACCCAGAAGGACCGGACACGGTCGCGAATCACGGGCACGTAACGATCGACCTCTTGCGACAGACGCTCCGACTCCAACGCCGACTGCAGCTCCTCTTCCAGGGCGCGCTGGGCCTCTGCGGCCGAGCGTTGCGATTCCGCCGCCTGCTGCTTACGCCGCTGGGCCTCTTCCTCGGCCAGACGACGTTCTTCTTGCTCGGCGAGACGGGCGGCCTCCTCGGCAATCTGACGTTGGCGCTCCGCCTCGGCGGCCTTGCGCTGCGCCGCCTCCTCGGCCGCGCGACGCTCCATCTCCTGACGGATCCGCTCACGCTCGGACGCCATGCGCTTGGCCTCCTCTTCCGCCCGGAGACGTTCCGCCTCCGCCTGACGACGGGCCTCCTCGGCGGCGCGCTGCTCCTCGGCCTGCTGGCGTGCGAGCTGCTCGGCCTGCTGGCGCGCCGCCTCCTCGGCCGCGCGCTGGGCCTGTTCGGCACGCCGACGCGCCTCTTCGGCAAGACGTTGCTCCTCCGCCTGTCGCCGAGCGGCCTCCTGGGCCTGTCGGCGCGCCTCGGCCTCCGCCGCCAATCGCGCGGCCTCGGCTTGGCGCTGGGCCTCCTGCTCGGCGCGACGGCGTTCGGCTTCTGCCTTGGCCTGGGCGGCCTCTTCGGCGAGACGTTGCTGCTCGGCCTCGCGCTGCGCCTTCAATTCGGCCTGGCGGCGTGACTCTGCAGCCAAACGCTCGGCCTCGGCTTTGGCCTTGGCTTGAGCCTCATCGGCAAGCCGCTGTCGTTCGGCTTCCGCCGCCTGGCGTGCCCGCGCCTCCGCCTCCGAATCGACCGACGCAGCATCCTTTCCAGACGCGGCCTGACCGGCATCGAGCGTATCGGCCATGGCCTCGATCGCACGCTCGGAGACGATCGTCGCCTTCACGACCCGGGCCTTGCTGGCGGGATCCAATGTCGGGCGATCCAAATGCGCCCCCAACAGCATCAGGAGCGCGAAGAAGAGATGCAGCCCCAACGACCAATAGAGGGCCTGGGGGTTGCGCCGCAGGATCTGCCACATGTTAGGGCTCGCGACGCTCCGGCGGGGCCGTGATCAGACCGACCTCGGCCGCGCCGGCGGACTGGGCGATGACCATGGCGCGCACCACCTTGCCGTAATCGACGCGATTGTCAGCACGCACCAGGATGGGTGTCTCGGGCTTGTAGCCGAGAACAACGCGGATACGGTCGTAGAGGATCTGCTCACTCGCCGGCTGATGCTTGTCCTTACCGACATCGATGTAATAGTCCCCGAACTCGTCCACGGTGATGACCACCGAGTCGAGCGTCGGACTCTCGATGCCGCCCGCCTTCTCTTGCGGCAGACTGACCTTGACTCCGGTGGTGATGAGCGGTGCCGTCACCATGAAGATGATCAACAGCACCAGCATCACGTCGATGTAGGGCACCACGTTGATCTCGGCCATGAGCCGACGGCGGTTACGGCTGCGCGTGTGCTTGATCATGGCGTCGCGTCCCCGGCGTTCAGTCGCGGCCCTGGCGTTGGAGCAGGGTCGAGAATTCCTCCATGAACTCCTCGTAGCGGTTGTTGAGCCGCTCGACCTGATTGGCGAAGCGGTTGTAGGCGATGACCGCAGGAATGGCGGCGAAGAGACCGATCGCGGTCGCGATCAGCGCCTCGGAGATTCCGGGCGCGACCAGGGCCAGGGTCGCCTGTTCGACGTTGCCCAACGCATGGAACGACTGCATGATCCCCCAGACGGTCCCGAACAGACCCACATAGGGGCTGGTTGATCCCACGGTGGCGAGAAAGGCGAGATTGGTCTCCAGGCGATCCATGTCACGGCTCAGCACGACGCGCATGGAACGATCGGCACCCTGGAGCACCGCCATCATGTCGTTGCCCTCGATCTTGCGCAGACGCACATATTCCTTGAATCCGGCCCTGAAGATGGCGGCCAGACCCTGATTGCCCTTCTCGTCCTGGCTCAGTTCCTTGTAGAGCGCGGTCAGGTCGCCGCCGGACCAGAAGCGGTCCTCGAAGGCGTCGGCGGCCTTGCGCGCCTTGGCGAGCACACGGGCGCGATCGAGGATCATGGTCCAGGACATCACGGACGCGACCAAAAGCACCAGCAGCACCATCTGGACGACGAAGCTGGCATGAAGAACCAGATCCAGCAAGGACAGATCGGAAGCCATCGCAATTACTCCGAGGGGTCAGGCACAGCGCGCCCGATGCTCGACTGAATCGCCGAAACCAACTCGGACGGCAGACGACGAGGCCGCTTGGTGGCTGCATCCAGGCAGACGACGTTCACCTCGCCCCGGCAGCAGACCTTACCGTCCGCAGGTCGCAGGATGCTCTGCTCGAACTCCATACTGGCACCACCGAGCTGCTTGACTGCGGATCGGACCAGCAGAAGCTCGTTGAAGAGCGCCGAGTTCAGATAATCCAAACTGACTCGGCGCACGGCGAAGACGATACCCTCAGCGTCACGCAAAACGTCCTGTTCATAACCGATCGCACGCAACCACTCGGTTCGCCCTCGCTCCATGAAGCGCAGATAATTCGCATAGAAGACCACCCCAGCCGCATCCGTATCCTCGTAATAGACACGCACCGGCCAGTCGAAGGTCACGCCGGAAAGTTCGCTCGAATTCGCCATGGTATCCGTTGGGAGAAAGACCCCGCCTAAAAAGCCGATGAGTGTATCGGAAACCCAGGGCTACGGCATCCTGTCATAACGACCGGACGCTCAGCACACCTGGACGTCTCGCGACCTCAGGTGAACGCAGCCTGAACTATCACGCATCAAGGAAACCTCAATGTCATTTCTTTCCTTCTTCAAAGGTCAACGCGGCGAGTACCTCGTCGTACTCCAGTTCGTTCTCTTTTTCGCATTCATCCTGACGCCGACCTGGAATCCGCTCGCGACTCCCGGGCTGCTCGAAACCTTGGCGTCGGCACGTTGGACGGCGCTCGCCCTGTTCGGTTCAGTGGGGCTCGTGCTCGGCGGGCTGGGCTCGATGCATATCAAGGAGTATCTCACGCCCCTTCCCTACCCGGTCGATCACAACCAGCTGGTCCAACATGGCGTCTACGCCTGGGTGCGGCACCCGCTCTATTCCAGTCAGCTCTTCGCCGCACTGGGATGGACGCTCTTCACCCTCAGCCTCACCCACTTGGCGCTGCTCGCGATCGGCTTCCTCTTCTTCGATTACAAGGCGCGCAAGGAGGAAAGCTGGCTGACCGAGCGCCACCCGGACTACCAGGACTATGCCCGGCGCGTGAGCAAGTTCATTCCCTGGATCTATTGAAGACGGAGCGGGCAGCTATCGGCCCCCGGACACCCGCTTTCAGCTGATCGGGCCGCGCCGATGATGACAGACGCGGATCTCCGGACGACTACGACGCCCGGAGATCCGCTTCCGAGAGGGAATCGCGGCTGGCCTTCCAAAGCCCGCTCTGCTGCCAGGCCAGAATCTCGTTCAAGGGACGCGGCTTCGAGAAGTAGTAGCCCTGAGCGGTGTCGCAGCCGATCGAGCGCAGAATGCGAAGCGACTCGGCATCCTCCACACCCTCGGCCGTCACCTTGAGACCCAGGTTGTGGCCCAACTCGACGGTTGCACGGACGATAACCCCATCGCTCTCGCTGCGCGGCATGTCCATCACGAAGGATTTGTCGATCTTGAGTTCCGACACCGGCAGCTTCTTGAGATAGGCGAGCGACGAATAGCCGGTGCCGAAATCGTCGATCGAGAAGTGGAACCCCATGCTGTGGATACGTTCGAGGACGTTTAGAACGCGCACCGGATCCGCCATGATGCTGCTCTCGGTGATCTCCAACATGACCCAGTCAGGCTGGATGCCGGTGCGGGCCATCATCCCCGCGACGAGATCGGGGAACTCGGGGTCGTGCAGGTCGCGGGCGGATAGATTGATGGAGACGGTCCAGTCGAACCCGAGCCGATGCAGTCCGGCACAATCGTTGAAGGCATGCTCCAGGACCCAGAGGGTCAGCGGGCGAATCATGCGCGTGCGCTCGGCCAGACCGACGAACTCTTCCGGCGGAATGAAACCATCGCGACCGTGGTACCAACGGATCAGCGCCTCCGAGCCAATGACCCGACCGCTGGCGATGTCGATCTTGGGCTGGTGATAGAGCATGAACTGACCACGGTCGATCGCTTGGCGCAGTTCGCCCATCAGCGTCAGCCGCCTGGGGCTCTCGTCGTCCTGTGTCGGCGAATAGATGGCGAAGCCATTGTAGGCACGGCTGCCCATGTAGGTCGCCACCCCCGCCCGTTGCAGCAGGAGATCCTGATCCTCGCCATGTTCGGGAACGATCACGATCCCGATGCTCGTATGCATGCTGATCTTGATATCGCCGGCCTGGAAGGGCGGATCCATCGCCTTTTGCAGTCCGTGCGCCGCCTTCTCGGCCGAGTCGTGATCGACCACATCTTGGATCATGAGTCCGAAGACGTGACTCTCCAGGCGCGCCAGACTGTCCTGGGGCTTGATCCAGCCGGTCAAACGCGTGGCGATCTGTCTGAGCAACAGGTCGCTCGATGCCGCCCCCAAGGTATCCTGAACGTCGTTGAGATTTTCGATCGCCAGAAACAGGACGCCGAAACGTGCCCCCTGGTCTGGACACACCCTGATCGCACGGTCGATGCGATCCGAGAAGAGCGCCCGATTGGGCAGCTCGGTGACATGATCGTGCGTGGCGGCGAAGGTGGCCTGCTTCTGCAGGTCGTCCGCCCGGTCACGCAGTTCGCGCGTCTGCTTACGCACCAGGGAGTTCGCCTCCCGCGCGAGCGTAAAGGTGACATATTGCCCGACGTAGGCGAAGACGAAGGGCATCAGATCCAGCACCCAGAGCGCGAAATTGGTGCGCTGGGCATTGATCAAGCCCTCAAGGCTAATGCCGCGCTCGGACACATAGCAGACCGCGAGCGTCGCCAGAATGACAGCGACAATCGCGATCAGGATGCCCTGCAGAGAGGCCCGACTCGCCCGCTCGTGCAGGACGCGCAGATTGATGCGTGTGTCTTGGATCGGGCTTGCGTCCATATCTATCGTTCCTTGAGCTCCTGTTTACTGCACAGTCTCAAGAAGCCCCGCCACCGTCTGCGATTCAGATCACGAGATTGGAACGGCCCTCGGAGGCGAAGGCAATCCAAGGGCCGTTCTCTACCGTCAATCCACCCAGACGCGCGCATTGCGGAAGAGCCGCATCCAAGGCCCGTCCTGCCCCCAATCATCCGGATGCCAGGAGTTCTGAACCGCGCGGAAGACACGCTCCGGATGCGGCATCATGATGGTGACCCGACCGTCCAGCGTCGTGAGTCCGGCGATGCCCTCGGGCGAGCCGTTTGGATTGGCCGGATAGCGCTCGGCGACCCGCCCGTCGTTCTCGACATAGCGCGCTGCCATCCCTGAACGGGCTGCGGCCAGGTGCGCGGCATCGCGGAACTCGGCCCGGCCCTCGCCGTGCGCCACGGCGATCGGCATGCGCGATCCGGCCATGCCGGCGAGCAGCACCGACGGGGTCTCGGTGACCTCCAGCATCAGGGTGCGCGCCTCGAACTGCTCCGAGCGGTTGCGCACGAAACGCGGCCAATGCTCGGCCCCCGGAATCAGCTCGCTCAGATTCGAGAGCATCTGACAGCCGTTGCAGATGCCGAGCCCGAAGGTGTCCGAACGCTCGAAGAACGACTGGAACTGATCGCGCGCACGCGGATTGAAGAGGATGGTCTTGGCCCAGCCCTCGCCGGCCCCCAGCACGTCGCCGTAGGAGAAGCCACCGCAGGCCACGAGCCCGCGGAAGCGCTCCAGATCGATGCGTCCGGCGATGACGTCCGAGAGATGGACGTCGACGCACTCGAAGCCGGCCACGTGGAAGGCCGCGGCCATCTCGATCTGACCGTTGACGCCCTGCTCGCGCAGGATGGCGATCGGCGGACGTGCCCCGCGCTCGATGAAGGGCGCGGCGATGTCGTGGTCCGGATCGAAGGTGAGGCTGGCGTGCAGCCCCGGATCCGCCTCGGCGATCCGCGCGAAGGACTCCTCGGCGCACTCGGGATTGTCGCGCAGCGATTGCATCCGGTAGCTGGTCTCGGACCAGGCCCGCTGCAGGTCGACCCGCTCGGCCTCGAAGAGCACGCGGCAGCGGCGGCAGACGCGCACCGTGTCGCTGTCGTCGATCATGCCGATCACCGGGCTGAACTCGGCCAGACCGTAATAGTCCAGGATCTGCAGCACGGCATCGGTTTCCGAATGACGGACCTGGATGACCGCGCCCAGCTCCTCGCTGAACAGGGATGCGACGTCGTCGGCACCGACCGCCGACAGGTCCACGTCGATGCCGCAGCGCCCGGCGAAGGCCATCTCGCAGAGGGTCGCGATGAGACCGCCGTCGGAGCGGTCGTGATAGGCCAGGATCATCTCCTCGCCGCGCAGTTCGCGGATCGCGGCGAAGAAGCGCTTGAGCAGATCCGCGTCCTCGATATCCGGCCCCTCCTCGCCCAGCGCGCCGTAGACCTGGGCGAGACAGGAGGCGCCGAGGCGGTTGCGGCCCTGCCCCAGGTCGATGAGGATCAGATCCGTATCGCCCTGATCGGTGCGCAGCTGGGGCGTGAGGGTACGGCGCACGTCGTCGACGGGCGCGAAGGCGGAGACGATCAGGGACAGGGGCGCGGTCATCTCGCGGCGCCCGCCCTCGGCGTCCTGCCACACCGTCTTCATGCTCATGGAGTCCTTGCCGACCGGGATGGCGATGCCGAGCTCGGCACAGAGTTCCATGCCGACCGCACGCACCGTGTCGTAGAGCCGGGCGTCCTCGCCGGCATGTCCGGCGGCCGCCATCCAGTTGGCCGAGAGCTTGATGTCGCCCAGCGCCTCGATCGAGGCTGCGGCGATGTTGGTCAGCGCCTCGCCGACCGCCATGCGCCCGGACGCCGGGGCGTCGAGCAGGGCCAGCGGGGTACGCTCGCCCATCGCCATGGCCTCGCCGCAGTAGCCGCGATAGTCGCTGAGGGTCACGGCGCAGTCGGCCACCGGGATCTGCCAGGGACCGACCATCTGGTCGCGCGCCACCTGGCCCGTGATGCTGCGGTCGCCGATGGTGATGAGGAAGCTCTTGTCAGCCACCGTGGGCAGACGCAGCACCCGGAACACCGCCTCGCGCAGATCCAGGTCCTGGGTCGCGAAGGGCGCGGCCGGCGGAGCGACCCGAGCCACGTCGCGCTGCATCTTGGGCGGCTTGCCGAACAGCAGGGGCAGCGGCATGTCGATCGGACGGTCGTCCAGCAGACGGTCGCCGAGAGTCAGGTGCTCCTCCTCGGTCGCCTCGCCGACCACGGCATAGGGACAGCGCTCGCGCTCGCAGATCGCCTTGAAGGTCTCCAGACGCTCGGCGGCGACCGCCAGCACATAGCGTTCCTGGGACTCGTTGCACCAGATCTCCATCGGCGACATGCCCGGATCGTCGTTCGGGATCTCGCGCAGCTCGAAACGCCCGCCGCGCTCGCCGTCGTGGACCAGCTCGGGCAGCGCGTTCGAGAGACCGCCGGCACCGACGTCGTGGATAAAGAGGATGGGGTTCTCCTCGCCGCGCGACCAGCAGCGGTCGATGACCTCCTGACAGCGGCGCTGCATCTCGGGGTTGGCGCGCTGCACCGAGGCGAAGTCCAGGTCCTCGGCCGAGGCGCCCGAGGCCATGCTGGAGGCCGCCCCGCCGCCGAGACCGATCAGCATCGCCGGACCGCCCAGCACGATCAGTGGCGTGCCCGGCGGGAAGGCGTCCTTGGCGACGTGCTCGGCGCGGATGTTGCCCATGCCGCCGGCGAGCATGATCGGCTTGTGATAGCCGCGCAGCTCGGTCGCGCCGTCCGAGGTGGGAATCTCCTGCTCGTAGGTGCGGAAATAGCCCGTCAGATTGGGGCGCCCGAACTCGTTGTTGAAGGCCGCCGCGCCGATCGGACCCTCGAGCATGATGTCGAGTGCCGAGACGATGCGCCCCGGCTTACCGAAATCGCGTTCCCAAGGCTGCTCGAAGCCGGGGATGCGCAGGTTGGAGACCGAGAAGCCGCACAGACCCGCCTTGGGCTTGGCGCCCCGGCCGGTCGCGCCCTCGTCGCGGATCTCGCCACCCGAGCCTGTCGCCGCGCCCGGATCCGGGGCGATGGCGGTCGGATGGTTGTGGGTCTCGACCTTCATGAGGAGATGGATCTCCTCCTCGGACTCGCAGTAGATCCCGGTCTGGGGACAGGGCATGAAACGGCGCCCGTCCCAGCCCTCGATGACGGCCGCGTTGTCCTTGTAGGCCGAAAGCACCCCCTCGGGCGAGGTGTCCGTGGTGTGGCGGATCATCTTGAACAGCGAGCGCTCCTGGGCCTCGCCGTCGATGATCCAGTCGGCGTTGAAGATTTTGTGCCGGCAATGCTCGGAGTTCGCCTGGGCGAACATCATCAGTTCGACGTCGGTCGGATTGCGTCCGAGCGACTGGAAGCTCTCGGTCAGATAATCGATCTCGTCGTCGGACAGGGCTAGACCCAGTTCGCCGTTGGCGGCGACCAGGGCCGGACGGCCGAGCCCCAGGACGTCGACCCGTTGGGCCGGTCTCGGATCCGCGCCGTCGAAGAGACGATGCGCCGCGTCCATCTCGAACAGGGCTACCTGGGTCATGCGGTCGTGGAGAATCGCCGCCGCTTTGAGCAGCGCGTCCTCGGCAATCGTCCCCGTCTCGGATGCGAGGTAATAGGCGGTTCCGCGCTCCAGACGCTGGATCTGGGTCAGACCGCAGTTATGGGCGATGTCCGTGGCCTTGGACGACCAGGGCGAGATGGTGCCGGGCCTGGGTACGACCAGCACCAGCGCTCCTTCCGGCGCATGCGCCGGAAGGCTCGGCCCATAGCGCAGAAGACGCTCCAAGACGGACCGGCCGCTCGCGTCCAGATCGCCCGAAAGCTGGGCGAAATGCACGAGCTCGGCATAGAGTTGAATCGGCGTTCCGGTTTGCTCGCCGAGACGATCGGCAAGCTTGCGCAGACGGAACTCGGAGATGGCTGGGGCGCCACGGAGAACCAGCATCGGCGATTGCTCTAAGTGCTTGGAGTTGTCGGACATCATAACGTGACTCAGCGGGGGTGACGAACCCGCCATGCAGCGGTGCCCGGAATCGCCCCGAGTTGAGGTTTAGGAAAAGCTCCCGAAGGCAGACCCCCGCTCCAAAACACCGAACGAAACGGGGTTCACTCGACTGGGCGCGGGGGCGAACACCTCGGAAGGCGTCTAGGCGTGTCGGCGCTGTCTCAGCGCCTCGTAGAGACAGATGCCGGTCGCGACCGAAACATTGAGACTCTCGACGCAACCATGCATGGGGAGTCGAACCAGTGTGTCGCAGCGCTCCCGGGTCAGACGACGCATCCCGGTCCCTTCGCTACCCATCACCAGACCCAACGGCCCGACCAGATCGGCGGCATAGAGATCGGTGGACGCCTCGCCGGCGGTGCCGGTCAGCCAGATACCGCGCGACTTGAGCGTGTCCATGGTGCGTGCCAGATTGGTCACCTGATAGTAGGGCATGGTCTCGGCGGCACCGCTCGCGACCTTGCATACCACCGGCGTCAGCCCGACCGCGTTGTCCTTGGGCGCAATGACGGCATGGGCACCGACCGCCTCGGCGGTACGCAGACAGGCACCGAGGTTGTGCGGATCCTGAACCTCGTCGAGCAGCAGCAGGAAAGGCGGCCCCTCGATCCGATCCAGATGCGCGCTCAGATCCTGCTCGGTGAGCGACACGGGCACCCGCACCCAGGCGACCGCACCCTGATGCTTGGCGCCGGAGACGGCCTTATCCAGGTCGTCCCGATCCATGAGGCGGACCTTGACACCGCCCTCGCGCGCCAGATCGGCCAGCTCACCCAAGCGACGGTCGCGACGGGTACGTTCCAACCAGAGTTCGCCCACGCCCTCGGATCCAAACTTGAGCGCGCTGCGAACGCTGTGAATGCCAGCAACGGAAGAATGATCCTTCATTTCAATCGGAGGGCGCCTGACCGCTGGGCTTGCGCTTACGCCGATTGCGTTGACGCGGCTTTTTGGAACCGGATGGCGCCTTGGCACCCGATGGTGCCGCAGAACCGGATGGCGCGGCGGGCTTGTCCTTCGCACGTCCGGCCGACTTGCGCCGCGACGATCCATCGGTCTGCGAGGCAGCCGGCTCGGCGAGGACGAAATCGATCTTGCGATCGTCCAGATTCACTGCGGCGACCTGAACACGCAAACGGTCTCCCAGCCGATAGACGGTTCCCGTGCGCTCACCGTGCAGACGGTGGCCGATGGGATCGAAGTGATAGAAGTCGTTGTCCAGCGCGGTGATATGCACCAAGCCGTCGACGAAAAAGGTATCGAGTTCGACGAAGATGCCGAATGAGTTGACGCTGGTGATGGTGCCGTCGAACTTCTCGCCCAGCTTGTCCTGCATGAACTCGCACTTGAGCCAGTCCTCGGCATCGCGGGTCGCCTCGTCGGCGCGACGCTCGGTGCCCGAGCTATGCTCGCCGATCTGCTGCAACTCGGTGCCCGAGTAGTCCATATCGGCCGTCGTGCCGCCCGCCAGCAAATGCTTGATGAGCCGGTGCACCACCAAATCCGGGTAGCGCCGGATCGGCGAGGTGAAATGGGTGTAGGCATCGTAGGCCAGACCGAAATGGCCGGCATTGTCCGAGCTGTACATGGCCTGCTGCATGGAGCGCAACAGCACCGTCTGAATCAGACGCCAGTCCGGGCGGCCCTTAACCTGTTGGAGCAGCTCGGCATAGTCGTGCGCGGTCGGCTTGGGGCCGCCCGGCAGCTTGAGCGCCAATCGATCCAGGAACTCGCGCAGATCGTGGAGCTTCTCCTCGCTCGGCGTATCGTGGATGCGGTAGATGGCCGGAATGCGCTTGCGCTGGAACAGACGCGCGGCGGCGACGTTGGCCGCCAGCATGCACTCCTCGATGAGCTTGTGCGCATCGTTGCGCACCTGCGGCACGACCGCCTCGATACGCCCCTGGTCGTTGAATGCGAACTTGGTTTCGGTGGTGTCGAAGTCGATCGCACCGCGCTGGACCCGCGCCTGGTGCAGCACCTGATAGAGCTGATAGAGCTCATGCAGATGCGGCAGCAGCTCTGCGTATTTGCTGCAAAGCTCCCCGTCCCCATCGACCACCATGGCCGCAACCTGGTCGTAGGTCAGTCGAGCATGGGAGCGCATTACGGCCTCGAAGAAACGCGTGCGCGTGACCTTGCCCTCGGCGTTCACGTACAGCTCCGCCGTCATGCACAGCCGATCCACATGGGGATTCAGCGAGCAGAGACCGTTGGAGAGGACCTCAGGCAACATGGGAATGACCCGGTCGGGGAAATAGACCGAGTTGCCGCGCGCATAGGCTTCGGCATCCAAGGCGGTCCCCGGTCGCACGTAGCTCGACACGTCGGCGATACAGACCAGAAGCTTCCAGCCCTTGGGCTTGCGCTCGCAATAGACGGCGTCGTCGAAATCGCGCGCATCCGCCCCGTCGATGGTCACCAGCGGAAGCGCGCGCAGATCGGTGCGCCCCTCCTTCGCGGATTCCGGAACCTCGGGACCCAGCGCAGCGATCTCGGCCTCGACCGTCTCGGGCCACTCGATCGGCAGATCATGGGCGCGGATCGAGATATCCGTTTCCATGCCCGGCGCCATGTGGTTGCCCAGGACCTCGGCCACACGGCCGATCGGCTGGGTACGGCGCGTCGGCTGATCGATGATCTCCGCAACGACGATCTGACCCTGCTCGGCCCCATTGATGCGATCGCTTGGGATGATGATGTCGTGCGTCAGACGCTTGTTGTCCGGCACCACGAAGCCAACGCCACTTTCCTTATTGAGACGACCGACGACGGTGCGCGTGTTGCGCTCTAGGATCTCGACCACGGCGCCCTCAAGCCGGCCGCGACGATCGCGTCCACTCACCCGCACCACGACCCGGTCACCGTGAAAGAGCGCGCGCATCTCCTTAGGATAGAGATAGAGGTCGTCGCCGCCCTCGTCCGGACGGACGAACCCGAAACCATCCGGATGCCCGATCACGCGCCCGGCGATCAGATCGCGTTTGTTGACCGGACAAAATGCCTGGTTGCGATTCCGAACCAGCTGACCGTCGCGCACCATGGCGCCGAGGCGGCGATCCAGCGCGACGAGATCCTGCTCGTCCTGCAGCTCCAGGATGGCTGCCAATTCGTCGAAGGACAGAAGGGCACCGTTGCCGGTGATCGTTTCGAGGATAAATTCCCGGCTAGGGATAGGGTTAGCGTACTTTTTCGCCTCGCGCTGGCGATGAGGGTCCGCGTCTCTCGCGGTAGTGGATGCTCGACGTCTTGCCACGTGAATTCAGTATCTCCAGAAAAATGTTAGTGTACCCTTGACACGACCGACGTGTCTCTCTAATATTCGCAGCTCACCACGGGGACACACCGAAACGATGGTTCCCGGCCCCTTTGCCGAGGTGGCGGAATTGGTAGACGCGCATGGTTCAGGTCCATGTGGGCGAAAGCTCGTGGAGGTTCGAGTCCTCTTCTCGGCACCAAATTCTTAGGAGTCAGTCAAAAGGCTCCTACCCTAAAGGCGCTGCATATGCAGCGCCTTTTTGCGTTTCGGCGCGTCGAAAGCCGACTCGACGTTCCCACGAAAGAAACGCGCCCCACCCAGATGGACGCCCCGCGTCCCGAGTCAACGACTTAACAGCCAACCCGCGAACCCAAGCAGCGCTTGGACTCGCGAGAACGGCTATCAGGGCATGTCGTGACGGCGCTTCGCCCGATTCTGCCTGATCACCATCAGGGTCCAGGCCGGCCCCGAGATGGCATAGGTGAGTGCGAGCAGGAAGAGCACCAGCGGCGGATAGACGAAGACCACCGCGAACCCCAGCATGACCCCCACCGCAAGCAGAAAGGGCACCCGCCCCTGCAGGTTGAGCTGCTTGAAGCTCTGGTAACGGAAATTGCTGACCATCAGCAGACCGGCACCCGCCGTCAGGAAGGCGGCGAGCCAGGACACATCGGACCCGTCGACGCCCAGATCGCTGGCGGTCCAGATTCCGCTCGCGATGATGGCCGCTGCCGAAGGGCTTGCGAGCCCCTGGAAATAGCGTTTATCGGCGATCCCGACCTGGGTGTTGAAGCGCGCCAGGCGCAGCGCGGCGGCGGCCGTATAGACGAAGGCGGCCAACCAGCCGATCTTGCCCAATTCGCCGAGCGCCCAATGATAGGCGACCAAGGCCGGCGCCACGCCGAAAGCGACCATATCCGACAGGCTGTCGTACTCGGCACCGAAATCGGTCTGGGTATGGGTGATGCGGGCGATCCGCCCATCGAAGCCATCCAAAACCATCGCGGCGAAGATCGCCAGTGCGGCGGCCTCGAAGCGATTCTGGGTCGCGGACAACACGGCGTAGAAACCCGCGAACAAGGCTGCGGTAGTGAACAGATTCGGCAAGAGATAGATGCCGCGCGGTCTTTTGCGGGGAGGAAGCGTTTCGTCCATAGTATCGATAGTCGGTTGAGAAAGGGGCTTGATGACCGGGGCAGTATAGCGGCCGCCGCTCGGCCGTCGGAAGGACGGCGGAGGAAAACGGGCTTGCGATAACGGCCTCGACCGACTCCTATCGCGAACACGAATCTGTCATACACTTGCGCCATAGTGTCCGCTCACCGGACCCCAAGATCCAGCATTTCCGCCAACGCGGGGCTCGGTTCATGCTCACCGCGAAGGCTCGACAAGGCACCGCAATCATCCGCTCGGGAGGTGACATGACGCTGCAGCAAGTCAAACCGCCGTTGCCCAGCGCCGATACGCGCTGGAAACTGGTCAACGCCACCATGCGCCGCAACGGCTATGCCGGCCATGCCCTGATCGAGACGCTGCACAGCGTTCAGGACGCCTTCGGCTATCTCGACGAAACCTCACTGCGCTTCGTCGCCGCCTCGCTCGATTTACCGTTGAGCAAGGTCTTCGGCGTCGCTACCTTCTATCACATCTTCATGCTCAAGCCGAAAGGACGTCACACCTGTGTCGTCTGCACCGGCACGGCCTGCTACATCAAAGGGGCGGGAGAGCTTCTGGACGGCATCCGGGCACGCCACGACATCGGACCCGGAGAAACCACGCAGGACGACCGTCTCTCGCTACTCACGGCACGCTGCGTCGGCGCCTGCGGGCTGGCCCCGGCAGCCGTTCTGAACGGCGACGTCTTGGGCAAGCAAACCTCCGACACGCTCACCGCCAAGCTTGAGGAGCTGGACTGATATGCATCTGGAAGATCTCGCCGAAAAGGCCGCCGAATTCCGCGCCGAAGAGGCCGCCATCCAGCGCGAGGTTCGCGTCTGTGTAGCGGCTAGCTGTCAGTCCTCGGGCTCGCTCGCCGTCATGGACGCGCTCAAGAATGCCTGCGGCGACGGCAACGGAACCTGCCAGGTAAAGGGCGTGGGCTGCATGGGGCTCTGCTCGGCCGGTCCGCTGGTCGCGGTCGCCGACAAGGACTGCGGTCTCGATGAGTCGCTGCTCTATCGCGACGTGACCCCGAATGACGCCCCGGACATCATGGGCAGCGTCTGCGGATCGCCGGTAGAACGCCTACGATGTCCGACCGACCAGCCCTTTTTCGCCCGACAACACAAGATCGTGCTGGAGAACTCGGGGATCATCGATCCGGACAGCTTCAAGAATTATGTCGCCGTGGGCGGCTACGCCGGGATGGTCCGCGCGCTGAGCGAGATGACGCCGACGGACGTGCTGCGCGAGGTGACGACCAGCGGACTGCGCGGCCGTGGTGGCGGCGGCTATCCGACCGGGCTCAAGTGGTCGACCGTCGCCAAGATGCCAGCCGGACAGAAATACGTCATCTGCAACGCCGACGAGGGCGACCCAGGCGCCTTCATGGACCGCGCCGTGCTGGAGTCCGACCCCCATCGCGTACTCGAAGGCATGGCGATCGCCGCCTATGCCATCGGGGCCAACAAGGGCTACATCTATGTCCGGGCCGAATATCCGCTCGCGGTGGAGCGGCTGCAGACGGCGCTGCGCAAGGCCAAGCGCGCCGGCTTCCTCGGCAACAAGATCGCCGACACCCAGTTCAACTTCGAGATCGAGATCCGGCTTGGCGCCGGCGCCTTCGTCTGCGGCGAGGAGACCGCCCTCATGGCCTCGATCGAGGGTCTGCGCGGCCAGCCGCGTCCGCGCCCGCCCTACCCGGCCGAGTCAGGCCTCTGGGGCTGTCCCACCCTCATCAACAACGTCGAGACCTTTGCCAACATCGCCCCCATCATCCGCGAGGGCGGCGACTGGTTCGCCGCGATCGGGACCGAGCGCTCCAAGGGCACCAAGGTCTTCGCGCTGGCTGGAAAGATCCATAACACGGGGCTGATCGAGGTGCCGATGGGCACCAAGCTACGCGACATCATCGAGATCATCGGGGGCGGCATCCCCGACGGCAAGTCGTTCAAGGCGGTCCAGACCGGCGGCCCCTCCGGCGGCTGCATCCCGGACCACCATCTCGACATCCCGGTCGACTACGACAGTCTCAAGACGCTCGGCACCATGATGGGATCGGGCGGCATGATCGTCATGGACGAGACCTCCTGCATGGTGGACGTGGCCCGCTATTTCATGGAGTTCTGCATGACCGAGTCCTGCGGCAAATGCATTCCCTGCCGCACCGGCACCTGGCAGATGCACGGCCTCTTGGACAGGATCGCCAAATCTCAGGGCACCCAGGCCGACCTGGCCTTGCTGGAGGAACTCTGCGAGGTGGTCCAGGCCACCAGTCTCTGCGGCCTGGGACAGACGGCGCCGAACCCCGTCCTCAGCACGCTGCGCTACTTCCGCGACGAGTACGAGGAGAAGCTCCAGCAGCCGACGAGCTGACGCCGCCCGACATCAACCTTAGCGCCAGCGAACCCGAACCCGACGACCCTTCACGGAGCCACCATGCCGCGACCAGCCACCCAGCCGAACATCCGTGTCGTCACACTCAAGATCGACGATCTGGATCTGTCCGCACGCGAGGATGAGACCATCATCGAGGTCTGCCGCGAAAACAAGATTCCCATCCCGAGCCTCTGCTACCTCGATGGACTCTCGACCTGGGGCGCCTGCCGTCTGTGCGTCGTCGAGCTGGAGGGTCAGAACCGGTTGACCGCCGCCTGCTCGACCCGGGTCGCCGAAGGCATGCGCATCCACACCAACACCGAGCGGCTGCAGCGTTATCGGCGCACCATCATCGAACTTCTGTTCGCCGAGCGGAACCACATTTGCTCGGTGTGCGTCTCCAACGGTCACTGCGAGCTCCAGTCGCTGGCGCAACGCTGCGGCGTCGAGCATGTACGCGTTCCCTACCGCCAGGCGGCCTACCCAGTGGACAGCTCGCACGAGATGTTCCGGCTCGACCACAATCGCTGCGTCCTTTGCACCCGTTGCGTACGGGTCTGCGACGAGATCGAAGGCGCCCATACCTGGGACGTCATGGGACGCGGCAGCGACTGCCGCGTCATCACCGACCTGGCCCTGCCCTGGGGTTCAAGCGAGACCTGCACCGGCTGCGGCAAATGCGTCCAGGTTTGCCCCACCGGGGCGCTCGTCAAACAGGGGACCTCGGTCGGAGAGATGGTCAAGGACCAGCACTTCCTGCCGATCCTCGCGCGCCGGAGACATGCACGATGAGCAATGAGCGCAAGATCACGGTCGCCACCACCTGGCTCGACGGCTGCTCGGGCTGCCACATGTCCTTTCTCGACATGGACGAGCGCCTGATCGCGCTCGCCGAACAGGTCGATATCGTCTACAGCCCGTTGGTCGATACCAAGGAGCTCCCCGAACAGGTAGACGTCGGCATCCTGGAGGGCTCCGTCAGCTCCGAGGACGATTTGGAGAAGGCGAAGATGTTTCGCCAACACTGCAAACTGCTCATCAGTCTCGGCGACTGCGCCGTCAACGGCAATGTCCCCTCCATGCGGAACCATTTCAAACTCGCCGGTGTCATGGATCGGGCCTATCGCGAGAACGTCACCCTGCAGCCCCAGATCCCGGTGCGCGGGGTTCCGGCCCTGCTTGGCACCGTCAAACCCATCCATGGGGTGGTCGCAGTCGATCTCTTCGTGCCGGGCTGCCCGCCACACGCCGACGCAATCTGGTATGTCTTGAGCGAACTGATCGAGGGTCGCACCCCCGATCCCAGCCAGGTCACCCGGTTCGGAGCTTGACTCACAAGACCACCATCACAAGAAGACAACCGGAGACAACCACGTTGAGCGACTCACAAGTAGAGGCAGGCGTCATCGTCGCCATATTGGATCGAATGCGCACCCAACGCCTGCCACGGGCGCTCGACCTCAAGGAGAAGGTGGACCAAGGCGAACGCCTCGATAGCTTCGACATCCAGTTTCTGCAGGAGGTGTTCGACTTCACCCAGAGCCAGCAGCACACATGGGAGAAACATCCCGAGCTGCACGATATCATCGCCAGACTCGTTCATCTCTATCACGAGATCACGACCAAGGCGTTGGAAAACGAAGAAAAGGCCAGCGACGGCTGACCCTTCAACGCGGCAGCAATCGACTTCATCGTCATGCAACAAGGGGCCGAATCCATGAGCCGAACCCTCACGATCGAACCAGTGACCCGCATCGAGGGGCATGCGCGCATCACCCTTCAACTCGGTGACGGCGGCGAAGTGGAAGACGCCAAATTCCACCTCACCCAGTTTCGCGGATTCGAGAAGTTCTGCGAGGGTCGCCCCTACCGCGAGATGCCGGCCCTGACCGCGCGAACCTGCGGCATCTGCCCGGTCAGCCACCTGCTCGCCTCGAACAAGGCCTGCGACCACCTGCTCTCGGTCAGCATCCCACCGACCGGCGAGAAGCTGCGCCGGATCATGAATCTGGCCCAGCTGGTCCAGTCGCATGCACTCTCCTTCTTCCATCTTTCATCGCCCGACCTGCTCATGGGCTGGGATGCCGATCCCGCCTCGCGCAACATCTTTGGCGTGATGCGTCAGGACCCAGCGCTCGCCAAGGACGGCATCCGTCTGCGCCAGATCGGCCAGACCGTCATCGAAATGCTCGGGGGCAAGAAGATCCATCCGACCTGGGTCGTCCCGGGCGGCGTCAACGAACCGCTGTCGCAGGAAAAGCGCGACGCCATGCTCAAGCTCCTGCCGGAAGGGCTGGAGATCGCCAAGCGGACCTACGCCTTCTTCAAGACGCTGGTCCCCAAGTTCCTGGACGAGGCGAACCACTTCGGCAACCAACCGACCATGTTCCTGAGCCTGGTGACGCCCAAGGGCGATCTGGAGCACTACGACGGGCTGTTTCGGCTCAAGGATGCCCAGGGGCGCATCCTTGAAGATATGGTTCCTCCGGAGGACTACGAGCGCCTGATCGGCGAGGCGGTCGAGGACTTCAGCTATATGAAGTTCCCCTATTACAAGCCGCACGGCTATCCCCAGGGGATCTATCGGGTCGGACCCCTCGCCCGGCTCAACAACGCCAACGCCTGCGGCACGCCCTATGCCGACGTCGCACTGGCCGAGTTCCACATGCTCCAGGAATCCGGCCCCATCGCCAGCAGCTTCCACTATCACTATGCGCGGCTGGTCGAGATCATCTTCGGACTGGAGATGATGGAGCGTCTACTCAAGGATCCCGCCATCTTGGATAGCCGGGTGCGGGCACGCGCGCGCAGCAACCGCTCGGAAGGCATCGGCGTCTCCGAGGCACCGCGCGGGACGCTCATCCATCATTACCGGATCGACGACGACGGGCTCATCACCTGGGTCAACCTCGTCATCGCCACCGGGCACAACAACCTGGCCATGAATCAGGCCATCCGCCAGGTCGCCGATGCCTACGTCGACGGCAACAACCTGCAGGAGGGCATGCTGAATCGCGTCGAGGCGGTCATCCGCTGTTTCGACCCCTGCCTATCCTGCGCCTCGCACGCCTTCGGCCAGATGCCGCTGCGCATCGAACTGGTCGACCGAGCCGGGCGTGTGGTCGACACGCTCAACCGAGACTGAGCGCCGTGAAGACACTCATCATCGGCTACGGCAGCCCGATCCGAGGCGACGACGCACTGGGACCGCTGGCCGCAGATCGGCTGGAGAATACCGAGCTGCCTGAGCATGTGGCGGTCATCTCCCGCCATATTCTGACGGCGGAACTGGTCGCCGACCTCATGGACACGGATCGAGTGATCTTCCTCGATGCCGCCGTAGACGTGGAACCAGGGGCGGTCAACTGCCGACGACTCGAACCGGATGCCGCCGCCGTCTCGACCATGGCCCATTTCCTCGACCCGCGCGAGTTGCTCGCCTGGTGCCAGAGCCTCTACGGCCATGCCCCCGAAAGCTATCTCATCTCCGCCGGCGTCGCCTCGCTCGATTACGCCAGCTACCAGCTCACGCCCATCGCCGAATCCGCGCTCGACCAGATGCTGACAGCCGTCGCACAGCTCATCGACACACCAACCGCCCCGTAGGGAGCAACCTCGCGGACAGGCATGACCGAACGTCGCCCCGGGTTAGGGGTCGATCAGATTCCGATCGCGCAGCCAAACGGCGATGCGCTGGGCGATCAGTCGATTGCCTTCTGGCGAGACATGCGCGCGCAGGAAGAGTCCGTCGAGCGATTCCGGCCCATTGGTCTGCACGTGCTTGGCGAAGAGCGAGACCATCTCGATGCAGTCGAGCGAACCGGCCTCGCAATGATCGATGATGTGCCGGACCGCGCTGGGCAGGCGACCGGTACGCAGCATTTCCTGAACCTCCTCCCGCTGCGGTAGAACCAGCAGCAATGGACGCGCCTCCTGTTCGCGTGCATCGACAAAGAAGCGGTCGAAGATGGCGAACATGAGCGAGCGCGGCTCCTCCTGCTCCCAGAGCTCCGCCCAGGGTCGAGGGTTCATGTCCGTCACCGGCCGTTCCATCTTGCCGGAGATGGCCTCCTTCCAGATGCGCTGATTCAGGAGAATGGCGCTGTATGGAAAGCCCAGAACCGGATACTCGTCGCGATTGAACCACCAGTCATGCTTGCCAGCGGAGCGCAGGAAGGCGTCGTCCATCAGATTGGGCAGATCGGACTTATCCTGGATGGGATTCTCCAACAGGGCCAGCTCGCCGTCGCGTTGGATGAATCGGGGCTTGGTGAAGTGGAGCTGGGTGCCCGGGTAGTAGTAGGGTCGATAGACGTTGACCGTGCGGTTGATGTTCTCCGTGATCAGACCGAGCGTGACCACCGGCGTGCGATGGGCGGGGAACTCGTCCTTGAACCGGAGATAGGCCTGTCCGGTCCCGAAGCCGCCGACGCCGTAATTGAAGACATCCGAGCCTGTTTCATCGGCAAGGAAGGTTTCCCAGGTCTGATCGTCCTCCACCTCGTCGCAATGGGTATAGGAATCGCCATAGGCCGACACCAAGGCCTTGCCGTAGGCTCTTGCCAGTGGGCGCTCGCCCTGAGGCGTCGAATAATGCTCGCTCCAACCCAGACGCGCGTCGAAATGCTGTTCGGCAAGCGGAAGATCGGCCTTGGGGAGACGATAGAGTTCCGTATCCAGGAAGGTGAAGCGATCCTGAAAGAGGCGGAAGACGCCGAAGCTCATGAGTTCGATCGTCCCCAGCAGAAAGAGGACGAGAAAGCCATAGAGAAACAGTTTGCGGGCCATGTGGATTCCAGTGATCAACAGGTGCAGGCTTCGCGGACGGGAACCACCCGTTCGAGCGCGGAAACAGCTTTTTGGACCAACACATTAGACTGTGTCTGATCGACGCCTCGGTCGACGATTTTGACGAAGGTTCGCTCACCGTGCGGATATTGATCCTCACCATCGAACCAGGACCAGGTATCCAGCCCTGCCGGATTGGCATCGAACTCGGTGCGCTGGTAGATGCCGCGAATCGCGTAGAAGGCATCCTGGGAAAACGTGGCGCGGAATGCCGGCAGATGCCAGTCGCCGAGATCGAGATAAACCGCCTCGCCCTCGTGAAAGATGACCACCGTGTTGAGCGCCCAAACGTCCTTTCCATGTCGCGCGGCGGCCTCTCTGACCGCTCGGTTCACCCAGCGGTGGTGGACATGTCCGTACTCGCCCCAGTTGTTGTGGGTCACGATCCGAGCGAATTCGGGCTTGGCTACCCAAGGCTCGACCGCCGAGAGAATCCGCTCGTAATTCCAGTCCTTCTCGCGCTCGCAACGATCGAGCAACCCAAAGCTGTCCAACCATTCCTGGTCCGTCGCCGTGCCGGCAAAGAGGCTGCGCCATCGGTCTCGATAGGATTTCGAATGCTGGGCCACCACGCAGGCATGGGCCGGCGCCGGGGGAGCTGCCGCGAGCAGCAGCGTGGCGGCGGAATCCTGAAAGGGCTGCATCCAGAGCAAATCGTCGTCTTGATGGGCGAAAACGAGGAGCGTAGCCCCGTCGTCGAAACGTTCGTCGGTCGATGGCATGGGAGTCGGTCGGTATTGGCGCGCTCACCGCAAGCGGTGAGCCAGAAACGCATCTAAAAGATCGCAAAGATCGGAACACGGATACGAAGGCGAGACCCGAAACGATCGCGGATCGGGCCACGCCTGAACGATCCAAGCGGAGAGAAAAGGATTCAGGAATCGGACATAGGAAACCGAATCGATAGCAAAAGACGCGTCAGGAAAAATCAGAAGCGCATCGTGAAGGACTGGAGGGTGAGAGGCCCGTCACTCGTCCTATTGGAGAAAATGATCGTAACCAACCTGAGCAAGGGGCCAGATATCCCCGCCTGGGAGGCGGCAGGTCAGGCCGGAGCCTGCCCGAATCGCCCCGATCTGGGCGACGGGACATCCCAAGGAGGCGGCAAACCCCTGGACCTGCATGAGCCGCTCGGCTGGCAGACAGAAACAGAGCTCGTAGTCGTCGCCGGACGCCAGGGGCAACCCCCAATCCGATGATTCGGACACGGCATCGGCAACCTGAGGCGACAGCGGCAGCTTCGTCAAATCGATCTCGGCCGCAACCCTGGACGCATCGAGGATGTGCCCCAGATCCGCAGCCAAGCCGTCCGAGACGTCGATCATTGCGGTCGCGAGACCACGCAGACGCCGGCCAAGCTCGACCCTTGGGGTCGGATATTCGAGCCGGCGCCGCAGGCTGGGATCGACCGACTCGCCCGCAAGCAGGTGACGCAAGGCCAGGCCCGCATCGCCAAGGGTTCCAGTGACGCAGACCAGATCGCCCACGCGCGCGCCGCCACGACGCACCGCCGCGTTCGAGGGCACGAAGCCGTGGACCTGAACGGTCACGCTCAATGGACCACGCGTGGTATCGCCCCCGACCAGACGCATGCCATAGGCCTTCGAGAGCCGGGAATACCCCGTGGCGAATTCGCACACCCAGTCCGAATCGACCTGCGGCAAGGTCACCGCCAAGGTCGACCAAGCCGGTTCGGCACCCATGGCGGCAAGGTCGCTCAGCCCGACAGCGAGCGATTTGTATCCCACGGCCGCCGGATCGCAGTCGGAAAAGAAATGGGTGCCCGCGACCAGCGTATCCATGCTGACGGCGAGCGACTGGCCCGCCGGAATCTCCAGCAACGCGCAGTCGTCGCCAACGCCGAGCCCCACGTCGGAACGACAGGGGCCGACATCGGTGAAACAGGCACGAATCAGATCGAACTCGGACAAACTCACGGACTCACACCTTGCGGTTCATGTCCCCGGCACGGCGTCTGGCGATCTTGTCGAGAACGCCGTTCACATATCGGTGCCCCTCATGAGCGCCGAGCAGCTTGGTGAGCTCGACCGCCTCGTTGATGGCGACCCGATCCGGAATATTGTCCGCGAAGAGGATCTCGAAGGCGCCAAGACGCAGGATCGCCAGCTCGACCGGATCGACCTGGCTGATGGGGCGATCGAGAAAGGAATCCAGTTGAGTATCGATCTCCTCGATATGCTCGGGCACCCCGGTCAGCAACTGTTCGAGCAGATCCACGTTGAAGTTGAAGCGCTGCCCGTTCTCCAGGGCCTCGTCATCGCCGATGCCGCTCAGCGAGGCGGCAACGGCGTCCAGCCATTCCGGATCGTCGAGCAGATGACGCTTGATGGACATGGGGTCGTCGCCGGTCAGACGCCATTGATAGAGCGCGAGCGCGGCATAACGCCGCGATTGAGTGCGGGGACTCACCATGTCAGTCGATCTGCCTCAGAAGGTCCACCATCTCCAGGGCGGACATGGCGGCCTCTGCGCCCTTGTTGCCGGCCTTGGTGCCGGCACGCTCGATCGCCTGCTCGATACTGTCGACGGTCAGCACGCCGAAGGCCACCGGCAAACCGTACTTGAGGCTGACCTGGGCCATACCCTTGACGCACTCACCGGCAACGTACTCGAAGTGCGGTGTACCGCCACGAATGACGGCGCCCAAGGCGACGATGGCGTCATAGCCGCCCTTGGCCGCGATCCGCTCGATCGTCACCGGCATCTCGAAGGCGCCGGGAACACGCACGATGGTCAGGTCCTCGTCGGTCGCACCGTGCCGCTTGAGCGCGTCGATCGCGCCCTTCTCCAGACTCTCCACCACGAAACTGTTCCAGCGGGACACCACCAGACAGAAACGGGCACGGTCGGCGCGCATGGCGCCTTCAATGGTCTTGATCGTCATAGAACCTCTAGATGAATCAGCGTCTATCTCTCTATCTATCTTGGACACCGGGTGCGTTCGCCCTGATCGCGCGGCGATCGCAGACCGATCTCCAGCCAGACGGATGGCCTCAGCTCGGCCGTCCACCGGTATATTCCACGACCTCCAGATCGAACCCAGAGATACCGTGCATCGCCTTGGGCGCGCTCATGACCCGCATCTTTCCCACCCCCAGGTCGGCCAGAATCTGGGCGCCGATCCCGTAGGTACGCAGTTCGTTGCGGTCCTGACGGCGGGACGGGACCTGATCGTCGCTATCGTGCAACTGGAAGTCCTTGAGTCGAGCCAGCAGGTCGTCCGAGCTATCGCGATTGCGCAAGACCACGACGACCCCCTCGCCCTCCGAGGCCACTTGACGCATCACATCCTGCAGCGGCCAACCGCAGGCATTGTGGGTCGTCCCGAAGAGGTCGCAGAGCGTGTTCTGCAGATGCACGCGAACCAGTGTCGGGCGGTCGGGGCGGATCTCGCCCAACGTCAGGGCGAGATGAATCTCGTTGTCGATGGTGTCGCGATAGGCCACCAGACGGAAATTCGCATAGGCGGTCGGCAGTTCGCACTCGCATTCGCGCAGCACGGCCTTCTCGTTGCGGACCCGGTAATGGATCAGGTCGGCGATGGTGCCGATCTTAAGGCCGTGCGTCTTGGCGAACGCCTCCAGATCCGGGCGGCGCGCCATGGTGCCGTCCTCGTTCATGATCTCGACGATCACGGCGGCAGGGGTGAACCCGGCCAGACGCGCCAGGTCGCAACCGGCCTCGGTGTGGCCGGCACGCACCAGCACGCCGCCCGGCTGCGCCATGACGGGGAAGATATGCCCCGGCATCACCAGATCCTTGGGACCGGCGTCCGACGCGACCGCTGCCTTGACGGTCGTCGCGCGGTCCGCTGCCGAGATCCCGGTGGTCACGCCGCGCGCGGCCTCGATCGAGACCGTGAAGGCGGTGGAATGGGCCGCCTGGTTGTCGTTGACCATCAGAGGCAGGCGCAAACGCGTGCAGCGCTCCTTGGTCAGGGTCAGGCAGATGAGGCCGCGTCCATGTTTGGCCATGAAGTTGATCGACTCAGGGGTCACGCAGTCCGCGACCATCAGAAGATCGCCCTCGTTCTCGCGATCCTCGTCGTCCATGATGATGACCATCCTGCCTTGACGCAGGTCTTCGATGATCTCTTCGGTGCTGTTCAGGCCGGGGCTAGTCATGGGTGTCAGTGCGTCGATCATGCTGGGAAGACAGTTGGAGCGTGAACGGAACGAATACGGCGCGATGCGTATCCCTTATCTAGCGAAGCCGTGCTCGGCGAGAAAATCGAGGGTCAGACCCGATGCCTTGGGGTCGGCCGCGCGCTCGCCGAGCAGCAGACGCTCCAAATAGCGCGCGATCAGGTCCACCTCCAGGTTGACCCGGACGCCGGGACGGTAATCGCCGATGATGGTTTCCTGGACGGTATGCGGAACGATGTTGAGCTCGAACACGGCCCCATCGATTCGATTGACGGTTAGACTGGTCCCATCGACGCAGATCGAACCCTTGTGCGCGATATAGCGCGCCAGATCGTCGGGCGCCTGGATACGCAAGCGCCAGGAACGCGCGTCCTCGTGCCGTTCCAGGAGCGTTCCCATCCCGTCGACGTGACCGCTCACCAGATGACCGCCCAAGGGAGTCGAGAGCGTCAACGCCTTTTCGAGATTGACCCGACCGCCAGGCACCAGAGCGCCCAGGGTCGTGAGCGACAGCGTTTCGCGCGAGACGTCGGCGGCAAATCCCTGGGGATTCAGCTCGACCGCCGTGAGACAGACCCCATTGACGGCGATACTGTCGCCAAGCACTACCGCATCGAGCGAGAGCTTGCCGGTCTCGATCGTCAACCGCACATCGCCGCCGCGCGGCTCCAAGCGAAGGACCCGACCGACGGATTGGATGATTCCAGTGAACATGAGTGGATTCCAGTGAGCGAGGGCGCGGTTTAACGAATTCAGATGTTGGAACGAGCGACCGACAGCCGGAGGCGCAGATCCGGCCCGATCCGCCGCACGTCTTGGATCTCCAGCGCCAGACGGTCGGCCATCGCCGAGATTCCGGGCAGATGGAAGAGTCCGCGCGAGGCGTCGCCCATCAGGTGAGGCGCGAGGTAGAGCCGAATCTCGTCGACCAGACCCGCCGTCAGCATGGCCCCGGCCAGACGCGCGCCCGACTCCAGCAGCACCTCGTTGATGCCGCGCCGCGCCAGCTCGCCCATCAGCGCCGCGAGATCCACGCGACCGTCCAATTCGGGCGCGCGCCAGACTCCAGCACCGGCCGACTCCAGGGCCGCCATACGCTCGGGGACATCCGCGACGCCGACCACCAGGGTCTCGCCCGCCAGCGCAAGCATCCGCGCATCTGCGGGCATGCGCCACTGACTGTCCACCAGAACGCGCATCGGCTGGCGCACCGGTGCGTCCGCATCCATGCCGGGCAGATCGCTCGCCGATAGGCGCACGTTCAGGCTCGGGTCGTCGGAGAGGACCGTTCCGATCCCGGTCAGGATCGCCGAGCTTTCGGCACGCAGCAACTGAACGTCACGACGCGAGTCGGGCGAGCTGATCCATTGGCTTTCGCCATCGGCCATGGCCGTGCGACCGTCCAGGCTCGCCGCCATCTTGCAGCGCACATAGGGTCGGCCCTGCTCCAACCGCTTGATGAAACCGGGATTCAGCGATCGAGCCTCGGCCTCCAGCACTCCGATCGACGTCTCGATCCCGGCATCCTTCAACCGCGCGAGTCCCTTTCCGGCAACCAGCGGATTGGGATCGACCATAGCGCACACCACGCGAGCGACTCCGGCCTCGACCAGCGCATCGGCGCAAGGTGGGGTTCGGCCGTGGTGGCAACAAGGCTCGAGCGTCACATAGGCCGTCGCGCCGCCGGCCTCGCTGCCCGCCTGGGCCAGTGCATGACGCTCGGCATGCGCCTCCCCCGCCCGACGATGCCAGCCCTCGCCGACGATACGTCCGTCGCGCACGAGCACGCAGCCGACGCGGGGATTGGGATCGGTGGTGAAGCGCCCAAGCCGAGCCAGGTGAATGGCTCGGGCCATGTATTCCTGGTCCGCGCCCTGCCCCGGATGATCGGCGGTCATCGCGTTTTCGGCTCCAGATTCTCGAGCAGATCCATCTGATGGTTCTGGAGATCGGGGCTGGGATGGCGTTCGAGCCGCTCGATCTCCTCGCGGAAGGCGGCGACGTCCTCGAAATGGCGGTAGACCGAGGCGAAGCGCACATAGGCGACCTGATCGAGCTGGCGCAGCTCGTCCATCACCATCTCGCCCACGCCGAGCGAGGGGATCTCGCGCTCGCCGCTCGACATGAGCCGGCGCTGGATGCGCGCCATGGCGGTGTCGACCTGCTCCGTGCTGACCGGGCGTTTCTCCAGCGCGCGCATCATCCCGGAACGCAGCTTGCGTCCATCGAACGGGACCCGGCTGCCGTCGCGCTTGACGATCCGAGGCAGATTCAGCTCCGCCGACTCATAGGTCGTGAAGCGCTCCTTGCAGACCGAGCATTTGCGACGCCGCCGGACCTGATCGCCCTCACCCGAGAGGCGCGAGTCGACCACCTTGGTATCCTGGGCACCGCAGAAGGGACAGCGCATGAGATTCAGCCTCCAGCCGTCAGCATCCAGCCACCAGCAACACTGGCGGCCGGAAACCGAGGGGGCGATGGATTCGAGGTCATGCGCCGCAACCGCCGGATCCGGACTCAGCGGCCGTAGACGGGAAAGCGCTTGCAGAGATCCAGCACCTTGGCCTTCACGTCGGCGATGACGGAAACGTCACCGCGCCCGTCGATGACGTCGCACATCCAGCCAGCCAGCGCGGTCGCCTCGTCGGTGCCGAAGCCGCGAGTGGTGATGGCCGGGGTGCCGACCCGAATGCCGCTGGTGACGAAGGGCGACTGCGGATCGTTGGGGACGGCGTTCTTGTTGACCGTGATGTTGGCGTCGCCCAGCCAGGCGTCAACGTCCTTGCCAGTCAGCCCCTGACTGATGAAGCTCACCAGGAAGAGATGATCGTCGGTGCCACCGGAAACCACATCGAAACCGCGCGCGATGAAGACCTCGGCCATGGCCTTGGCGTTGCGCACCACCTGTTCCTGATAGGTCTTGAACTCGGGCTCCAGCGCCTCTTTGAAGGCGACGGCCTTGGCCGCGATCACATGCATCAGCGGACCGCCCTGGATGCCGGGGAAGACGATGGAGTTGAGCTTCTTTTCGATCTCGGGATTGGACTTGGCGAGGATCAGGCCGCCGCGCGGACCGCGCAGGGTCTTGTGCGTCGTGGTGGTGGTGACGTCCGCGATCTGGACCGGGCTCGGATAGACGCCGGCCGCGATCAGACCCGCAACATGGGCCATGTCGACCATCAGATAGGCGCCGACGGCGTCCGCGATGTCGCGGAAGCGCTGCCAGTCGACCACGCGCGAATAGGCGGAGAATCCGGCCACGATCATGCGCGGCTTGTGCTCCTTGGCCAGACGCTCGACTTCATCGTAATCGATCTCGCCGGTCTCGGGGTTCAGACCGTACTGGACGGCGTTGTAGAGCTTGCCGGAGAAGTTCGGCTTGGCACCGTGGGTCAGGTGACCGCCGTGGGCGAGGCTCATGCCGAGCACGGTATCGCCGGGCTGGCAGAGCGCCATGTAGACGGCGGTGTTGGCCTGGGAGCCCGAGTGCGGCTGGACGTTGGCGTAATCGGCGCCGAAGAGCTGCTTGGCGCGATCGATGGCGAGCTGCTCGGCGACATCGACGTACTCGCAACCGCCGTAGTAGCGCTTGCTCGGATAGCCCTCGGCGTATTTGTTGGTCAGAACGCCGCCCTGGGCCTGCATGACGCGGGGGCTGGCATAGTTCTCGGAAGCGATGAGCTCGACGTGCTCTTCCTGACGGCGCTCTTCATCTTGAATCGCGGCCCAGAGCTCCGGGTCATAATCGCTGATCTGCATGGTCTTGTTAAACATCTGTATCGCCCCTCCGGCGCCGCAAAGCGAGGCATTGTAACGATTTTTGCCGATCAAGTCGCGAACGGATGAGGTTGCCCGAAACCATCCCGCCGACCGGTCACGCTTTGAGCACGACCGCATCGACATGCCGGACGCGCAGCCGCCCGATTCATCCGTTCGGACCCTGATTCAGGGATCGCGCCCGGCAGATGAGCGTCGCGGCGATCACGCCCGGTGGCCGACGCCCAGCGCCACAACGCGGCTATTCCTCAAGCTTCCCGGACTCGCGCGACACCTCATAGGGATAGCGCACATGCCCGAAACGGATCAGCAAAACGGCCGCCGCCAGGATCAGCACCGCGACCGAGGAGGCGATGAGCTGCCATTCCGTGAGTCCCTTCATGTCCAGAATCAGATGGCGGGCGAGCGCCACCATGGCGATGTAGAGCGGCATTCGCACGGGCAAGGCCCCGGACTCCAGGTAGACGGTCACCATGCTCAACACCTCCAGATAGATGAAGAGCAGCAACAGATCGGCCAGGGTGACCGTGCGCAGCGCGATCATCTCGAGGATCGCCTGGCCGCCCGCGATCACCGCCGCGACGGTGATCGCACAGAGCCCGACCAGTTCGACATAGGTCAGGGCGCGCCCGACGAGACGCGCGACACGCGGATGACGTGGCTTGCTCGTCATGCCAAACCTCCCCGCCGGCCACATCCGTTCACATCATCGGGGCCTGACTGGATATCGAGCCATTCACTGGGGCCGGGGTTCGTCGTGCTGCTCACACTCATGGGTTCAACAATCTCGTTCAGTCTGTTTTCAACGGCAATAGGGCCTCCGACCGCTCGCGCGAGACACAAGCGCCGGGAGGCACGCGGCAGGCTACTACGACCGACGGCCCGCACCTGGGTTCCTGCGCGACATTAGCCTAATCGACAGGCCCTGACCGAACGCTGTCCGCCCACGTCAGCGACGTCTTCAGCCGAAGCCCGAGGAGGAAGGATTTCAGGAACTGCGGACCAATCGGATATCGGCTGCATACACACGCCATCAGTCTCGCCGACGCAGGCGTTGCGCAACTCGCCGAAGGCGGGGATCCAGAACCCGCTCGCGCGCCCCGAAGCCACCGGGCGTGAGCCCGATTAGATTAGAGCAGGGCGCAGCCTAGGGGTATCAGATCTGGCAGGCCCATTGCGCATCGCCGATGGAACGCCAGACGTGCCCGTTCCACTCCAGCAAGCCATCGGCCTCGCGCGGCCCCTCGCTACCCGACACGTAGGTCGGTAGGGGGACATCGTTGCAAGCGGCCCAGGCGGTTTCGATTGGGGTCATGATCCGCCATTGAGCCTCCACCCCGTCGCACCGGGTGAACTGGGTCAAATCGCCGCGCAACGCATCAAGCAGAAGCACCGCGTAGGCCGACGGAGGCGCTTCAGCAAAGGCGGAGTGATAACAGAAATCCATGCTCACCGGTACCGCACTGCGCGAGGTTCCCGGCTCCTTGGCGCCGAAGGTCAGGCTGATCCCCTCGTCCGGCTGGATGCGCAGAATGATGACGTTGGACTGGAAGCAATCCTGACAGGGGAAGAAGCTGAGCGGGGGCTGGCGAAAATGTACGGCGATCTCGGTCACCTGCCGGGCCAATCGCTTACCGGTGCGCAGATAGAAGGGCACCCCGGCCCAGCGCCAGTTGTCGATGCGCAGATCGAGCGCGACATAGGTCTCGGTGCGCGAATCTGGCGGCACATTCGGCTCCTCGTGCCAACCCGGAACCGAGGCGCCGTCGATGGTGCCGGCAGCATACTGGGCTCGCACCGTGCGACTCGCCACCTCATCGGGCGTCATAGGCCGGATACTACGCCAGACCTCGGCCTTCTTGTCGTTCACCGAATCCGCGTCCAGTGCGACCGGCGAATCCATGGCGGTCAGCGCCAGCAGTTGCAGCAGATGGTTGGCCACCATGTCGCGCAGCGCGCCGGACTCCTGGTAGTAACCGGCACGACGACCGACACCGAGCGACTCGGCGGCCGTGATCTCGACATATTCGACATGGTTGCGATTCCACACCGACTCGAAGAGCGCATTGCCGAAGCGAAAGAAGAGGACGTTCTGAACCGTCTCCTTACCCAGATAGTGGTCGATGCGGTAAACCTGTCGCTCCTCGAAAACCTCGGCGATCAGCCGGTTGAGCTCCCGTGCCGACTCGAGGTCGTGACCGAAGGGTTTTTCGACCACGAGACGCGAAAACCCCCGGTCCTCGTGCTCGAGTCCCACGTCGGCGAGACGCTGAATGATGACGGGCGTGGCGCTCGGCGCGGTCGCCAGATAGAAGAGTCGGTTCGCGGTGGAGAACCCCGCCAACCGCTCGACCAAGGACTGATAAGTGCTCGGCTCCAGAAAGTCCCCGGAGAGATAGGAAATGCGCGAGGCGAAGTCGCTCCAGACCGTCTCCTTGAATGTCTGGATCTCGGAGGATTGAGCCACGCCCTCGCGCAATCGATCGCGAAAACGCGCGTCGTCCATCTCGCTCCGCCCGATGCCGAGGATCTGGAAGTCAGTCGCCAAACACTGGTTGTTGGCCAAACTGAAGAGCGCCGGGATGAGCTTGCGCCGAGTCAGATCCCCGGTTGCACCGAAGATCACCAGGACGCAGGGTTCGGCCCTGGGCAGGGGCGACTGCGGTTGCTCGGCAGGGCTCATGAGGTCGATGTTCGAAGACATGCGCCACTCCTATGCGGCTGAGGATTCGAGAGACAGCGTGCCATCGGAACCGATGAGCGTGAAGACATCAACCCGTTCGATCGCCGCGATCCGGCTCGCGGGCAGATCGCCCCCGGCGCACCAGAGGAAAACCGCGTCCTGTTTGTCGGAACCGGCGACCAGATAGAGACAGCGACGGGCGTAGCTCAGACGCGCCGGACTCAGCGAAACCCGCTCCTCCGGCGGCTTTGGCGCGCCATGCACCGCAATGGCATCCGGCCAGTGCGCCACACGCTCCCAGTCTCCACCAGGAAAGAGACTCGCGGTGTGCCCATCCTCGCCGAGCCCCAGAAGCACCAGGTCGAAGGCGCCGACCTCGGCGAGTCGCTGGGAATAGAGCTCCGCCGCACGCTCCGGTCCGAGCTCGGCCGGGATGACCTGGATCTGCGCCGAGGGAATAGGCACCGCATCCAACCAGGCCTCCGCCGCCATGCGGCTGTTGCGCTCGGGGTCGGTCGGTGGCAGACAGCGCTCGTCGCCGAAATAGATCCACCATACCGACCAGTCCGTATCGATCGAGCGCAGCGCCTGATAGATGGATCGCGGCGTCCGACCGCCAGCGAGCACCAGGACAAAGCGTCCGCTCGACTCGATCGACTGTTTCGCGACACCCTGAATCACCGCCACGGTCGCCCGCTCGAAATCGTCCCGTCTCGCGAACGCCCGAAAATGCGGATGCTGATGCGGCCAGGTCACCATCACCCCCCAGACGGTTCGCGATGCCCGCCAAAGCCGTGCCGCATGGCCGAGAGCATCTTCTCGGCGAAGGTATGCTCCTGACGCGAGCGAAAACGCGCATAGAGCGCGGCCGTCAGCACCTCGGCAGGAACCGCCTCGTCGATCGCCGCCTGGACCGTCCACCGCCCCTCGCCCGAGTCCTGAACGAAACCGCTGTAATCCGAAAGGGCCGCATCTTCCGCCAGGGCCGAGGCCGAAAGATCGAGCAGCCAGGAGGTCACGACGCTCCCGCGCCGCCACAGCTCGGCGATGTCGGCCAGATCCAGGTCGTAGCGCTCGTCGGCAGGCAATGCCTCGGCATTGGCGTTGCGCAGGATGTCGAAGCCCTCGGCATAGGCCTGCATGAGACCGTATTCGATCCCGTTGTGGACCATCTTGACGAAGTGCCCCGCACCCGAGGGGCCACAGTGGAGATAACCGCGCTCGGCGCTGCCGTTTCCGGTTCGCCCCGGAGAGGGCGGAATTCCGGCGCCCCCCGGGGCCAGCGTCGCGAAGACGGGCTCCAGGCGTTTCACAGCCTCGACCGGTCCGCCGATCATCAGACAATAGCCGCGCTCCAGCCCCCAGACACCGCCGCTGGTGCCCGCATCCAGATACTGGATGCCGCGCTCATCGAGCGCCTTGGCGCGCCGCACGTCGTCCTTGTAATAGCTGTTGCCGCCGTCGACGATGCTATCTCCCACGTCGAACAGCCCGGCCAGCTCGAACACCACCTGGTCGGTGACGGCCCCGGCCGGCAACATCACCCAGGCGGTGCGCGGAGGCGTCAGTCGCTCGGCCAGGGCGGCCAGGCTCTCGACCCCGATCGCCCCCTCGGCGACCAACGAATCCACAGCCGCCGGATCACGGTCGAAGACCACGCATTCGTGTCCGTCGTGCATCAAACGCCGGGCCATATTTCCACCCATGCGCCCCAAACCGACCATTGCAATCTGCATACACTGCCTCCTGACTCGTTCGGTGGACGAACCGCGCGGCACGCGGCTCCCGGTGTTCGACCTTGCTCGCACGGATGCGTTTCCAGCACGCCCTATCGACAGAGACCCTAGCGGAATCATCCGTCTGATTCCAACCGCGACCACAGAATTCCAGTGCAGCCTAACCGAGAAGATACAACCATGAAATCAACATGGGATAAAGCCTGATCCGCCTCACCGCCCTAAACGCAGGCACCCGGACAGCCCCTCGGTCACGACACTGAAATCCCGCGAGCCTGGAGTCGAGACGCCGGAGAACTTAAGATCCCACTCCAAACCCAGGATCGGCGCCTCATGGCGGTCACGACCAGACCGAAACAGGCGCCGAGATCGCCATCCGTCGCGACCTAAAGCGCACCAACCCTCAGCACCTGGCGCTCGCGAGCGCGACACACCAGGAGACACCCTTGCCAACAACGGAAGCCGATAGCCGAGATCGGCCAGAACCGAGACGGCCGCCAACCGAGATCCGCTTCGGCGCCTTCGTCCGCGAGATCACGGTCCAGCAGAACCGCATCTCCTACAACAACCTCACCCCCAAAGTCGGGCTCGACGCCCAAGGCAGCGAAATCCCCTACCAGGCACCACGGATCCGGCTGCGCCCGATCGATGCCTACCGCCTGATCCGGCCCTACGTCAGCACCCGCTTCGTGGAGCAGATCCGGGCCGTAGTGCCGCTGGCGCTCTATCTGGTGCTCTTTCAGCTCTTCATATTGCACCAGGACATCCTCGACGCGGGAATCATCGCGGGCGGACTGGTCGCCGTCATCCTCGGGCTCATGTGCTTCATGGAAGGGCTCAAGGTCGGGCTCATGCCATTCGGCGAGGTCCTCGGCAGTACCTTGCCGGCCAAGGCGCATCTCCATCTGGTGCTGCTCATCGCCTTTCTGCTCGGCATCGGCGTCACCTTCGCCGAACCGGCGATCGGCGCGCTCAAGGCCGCCGGGCAGATTGTCCATGTCGAATCGGCCCCCTATCTCTACGCCCTGCTCAACGACTGGTCCGACATCCTGGTGCTGGGGGTCGGACTCGGGGTCGGCATCGCTGCCGTGCTCGGCACCCTGCGCTTCCTCTATGGGTGGAGCCTCAAGCCACTCATCTATCTCACACTCGTTCCCACGCTGGGATTGACGCTCTATATCCTGACCGATCCCGAACTCGCCAAGACGCTCGGACTGGCCTGGGACTGCGGTGCGGTGACCACCGGACCGGTCACGGTCCCGCTGGTGCTCTCGCTCGGGATCGGCATCGCCGCCTCGGCCGGCAAGGGTCAGACATCGCTCTCGGGCTTCGGCATCGTCACCCTCGCCTCGCTCTTTCCCATCCTAGGCGTGGAGTTGCTGGCGATCTATGTCTCGCTCGTCACCAGCCCCGAGCAGATCGTCGCCGCCGCAGCCGAGGCCAGCGCGCTGGGGGCCGAACCAGGCTGGGCCGCCCAAACCCCGTGGCTGGAGATCTTTGGCGGACTGCGCGCCATCCTGCCCCTGGTTCTCTTCCTGTTCCTGGTGATGCGTCTGGTGCTGCGCGAGCGCATCCCGCATCCAGGGAACATTGCCTACGGCATCACCCTGGCGGCGCTCGGTATGATCATCTTCAATCTGGGCCTGACCTACGGACTCTCGAAGCTCGGCGCACAATCGGGCGGACTGGTCCCGGCCTCCTTCACCGACATCGCTACAGTCACAGGCGATCCGCTCTACAGCGTCGGCGTCGGGCTGGCCGTCGCCTTCCTCTTCGCCTGGCTGCTCGGATTCGGCGCGACACTGGCCGAGCCGGCCCTCAATGCGCTGGGCTTGACCGTCGAGAACCTCACCAACGGCGCCTTCCGCAAACAGCTGCTCATGTACGCGGTCTCGCTCGGGGTCGCCTTCGGTCTCGCGCTCGGCGTCGCCAAGATCGTCTTCGGCTTTTCCATCGCCTGGCTGCTGATTCCGGGCTATCTGCTGGCGGTCGTCCTGACCTTTTTCTCGACCGAGGAATTCGTCAACATCGCCTGGGACAGCGCCGGCGTCACCACCGGTCCCGTCACCGTTCCACTGGTGCTGGCGATGGGTCTTGGATTTGGGGATGCCATGCAGGCGATCGAAGGCTTCGGCATCCTCTCCATGGCCTCGATCTGCCCGATCCTCTCGGTGCTCGTCACCGGACTCTGGATCCAATGGAAGGTCCGCCGCAAGCATCGTCGCTACGACGAAGCCATGAATACGATCGATGCCCAGGAGGCTCCCGCGTGACCAAGCAAGAAATCGTCGTATTGACCGACGTCACACTCATCACCGCCAGCGTCCAACGCGGCATGGCCGACGAGATCGTCAAGGCGGCACAGGAGGCCGGAGCCCAAGGCGCCAGCATCCATTACGCCCACGGGCGCGGCGTGCGCGAGCGACTCGGGATCTGGGGACTCGCGATCGAGGCCGAGAAGGAGGTGATCAACATCGTCGTCTCCAGCGATCAGGTCGACCGCATCTTCGAAACGATGTACATCGCAGGCAAGATGGACACCCCCGGCATGGGGTTCATGTGGGTCACGCCGCTGGAGAAGGCGGCCACCTTCGTCCCGCCCGAAATCGTCGAGCGGCTCGCGCCCCCGAGCCCGAAACGGCGAACCTGAGCGAGGAGTAAAACAGCGTGCGCAACAGCCAACGCCAAAAGGTCATCACCTGCATCCTACCCAAGGGCCGTGCCAGCGCCCTAGCCAAACACCTGGCATGCGAGCACGGCCTGACCACCGTCGACGTCCACTACGCGCGCGGCGTCGGGCGCATTACCCCGCTGCGTCACCGAGGCATCGGCGAGACTTCCGAACGCGAGATCCTCACGGTCGCCGTCCCCGCTGATGAGGCGGACACCCTCTTCACGCACATCTACGAGGTCGCCGAGATCAACCGACCGCATGGCGGACTCATGTTCATGCACGCCAGCCGGTGCTCCACCGCATTCGAGTTGCCCGATCTGCCCGAAGAGGATTAGGCGACTGCCGGAAATACCGAAGGCGGGTCGAGAGACACGTCAGGTGGCATGAGCATTGACGGAAATCACCTTAAGGCCCCAGCCACGAAACCCGATCCGGACGAAACGCTCAAAGGCTTGCACAGGCGCATCGACCGAATCGCGGACACAGCCCAATCCGCCGGATGACTAGATCTCAATGTCCTAACGCCAGCAACCCGCTATATCCTTGCGCTCCCGACACACGCCGCCCCAGCGGCAACATTCAAGGTCTCACTCAACAACCAATCCGATGGCGCAATCCGATTTCATCACCGACCGCCGATCCCATGAACGAAGGGTCATGCATGGCAACGCACGACTCACGACCATGGACTCGCGCTCCTTCGCCGTTAACATCGCCGATATCAGCCCGAGTGGCATCCGGGTCATCGCACCGATCAATCCACGGACAGGCACCACCTTCATCCTGAGCGTTCGCCTGCCACTGAAACCATCGGGAAGCCTCCCTGTGGAGCTCAAGGTCCGAGTCGCCTTCAGCATTCTGATCGGCAGCGAAGATGGCTGCAGCGACGGCTTCAGCATTGGGCTCAACTTCCTAGGGCTTCCTGAAGAGGCCCTGGAGGCGATCAACGATTATTTGGACGTCTGATCCAACGCCGTTGCCGGACATAGGGCGCAATACGCGACCGCTATTGCCCCCTACTCGGGAAACGAACCTCGATCCGACGCCACTTAGAAGAAAGACAGCATCCAGGCCAGCATCACGGAGAATCCGCCGATCCCCCAAAGCAGCAGAATCAGCAACTCCAGCCTGACGGTCACTTCCGCCGAAACGAGCTTCTTCACGACAGGATCGGCCCGCGCATCCCGCCACATCATCACCAGCAGCTGCCAGTTCCCCGCGTCCGCCAAGGCGATCCGCCATTTCTGCATCTGCTCCTGAGCCGAAAGACGGGCGAGTTGGCTGAACGTCAGGAACAGCGCCAACACCAGAGACAAGGAGGCCACGACCACCAGCAGCTTGGTGAGGAAGAGATCCACCGAAATCGCATGATGCTGATAGATGAAGGCGACCAAGAGCAGGATCGCCGCTGCATTGCCCGATAACATCAGTTTCACGAACTCCTTGCCTGCGGCAATGACCTCCAGCCTGGACGCGATCGCCTTGCGAACGCCTTCCAAGAGCACGGCGCCCCCGTCGACATCCTCGCCTGCCAGCGCGGTCTGGATCGTTTGAAACAGATGGTCCTCGAACAGATGCGCCAAGGCATCGGGGTCCTGTGGCGTCGGACTTGCGGAAGCGGAATCGTCGGGGGCTTGTTCCTGTGTCATGGCAACCTCTCGCTAAGTAGAGACAGACTGTTCTCTCACATCCGAGGCCGCCAGCCCGGCGCTAGGGGAATCGGGAAACGCACTCCCGCCCCCAACGCCGAACGCCCTATTGGCAAGGCTTGGAGCTGTCGACCTTGAACTGACCGACGAGCTGGTGCAGTTCCTCGCCGAGGCTGGATAGCTCCTGGCTGGCCTGAGCCGTCTGGTGCGAATTGCCGGCCGATTCGTCGGCCAGATCCGAGATGCGCACCACACTGCGATCGATCTCGCCCGCAACCGTAGCCTGCTCCTCCGCCGCGCTGGCGACCATGGTGCTCATGTCGCGGATGTGCGTGATCGACTGCACGATCTGAGTCAGGGCCTCGCCAGCCTTGCCGGCCTGTTCGAGCGTCTCCTGGGTCGTGCTCTCGCCGACGAGGATCGCGTCCACCGCTTCCTGGGCCCCGGCGCGCAATTTCTCGATCATGCTCTGGATCTCGGTGGTGGACTGCTGGGTGCGACCGGCGAGCGAGCGAACCTCGTCGGCGACCACCGCGAATCCGCGGCCCTGCTCTCCCGCCCTGGCCGCCTCGATCGCAGCGTTGAGCGCAAGCAGGTTGGTCTGCTCGGCGATGCTGCGGATCACGTCCAGCACGGTCCCGATCGCGACGCTCTCGTTCGAGAAACGGCGAATGGTATCGGCAATGTGCTCGACCTCCTGGGCCAGGCGCTGATTCGCGGAGACCACACCACTGACGGTCTCGCCTCCGGCACGCGCACTCTTGTCGGCGGCCGCTGCCGCTGCCGCTGCCTCTTCCGCGCTCTTGGCGATATCCTGAATGGTGGCGGTCATCTCAGTGACGGCGGTCGCGACCTGCTGTATCTCCCCACGCTGGCGCTCCATACCCTCGTCGTTGGAGCTCGTGATCGCAGAGAGTTGCTCGGCCGCAGCGGCGATCTGACGCGTGGCCTGACCGACACAGACGATCGTGCTCTCGGTCTTGCCGACGAAGGCATTGAAGCCGACCGCCATGTCGGTGATCTCATCGCGCCCGCTGGTCTCGAGACGCTGGGTCAGATCCCCATCGCCCTCGGCGATATTGTGCATGGCGCGCGCGGCCACACGAATGGGCGTCACGACCGAGCGACCGGTCAGGACAACCCCAAGCACCACGACGAAAAGCAAGGCGCCAGCCAGTCCGCCAAAGCGAGCCACGCTTCCCCAAAACTCGGCGTCCACGTCGTCGACATAGATGCCGGTGACGATGACCCAATTCCAATCCGGAAACAGATGAAAATAGGCGATCTTGGGCACGGGATCCTTTTTCCCCGGCTTGGGCCAGAGGTAGTGCTCGAACCCTTCGCCCTCGGAACCCGCGCGCTTCAGCATATCGGCGACAAACAGGTTGCCCGTGGGATCCTCGATCGGCCTCGTATCGGTGCCGATGAGCTCGGGCTTGACCGGATGCATCAACATGCGGCTGTCGTCGAGCCCCACCACCCAGAAATAGTTATCGCCGTCGAAGCGCAGATCGCTCAACACGGCCAGGGCGCTCTTCTGGGCCTCGGCGAGGGGAAGTTCACCCTGATCGACCTGTTTCTTGAAGTGCTCCTCGACCCCCTGGGCCGTCTCGATCAAGGTCCTGACCTGCGTGACCTTTTCAAGCATGAGCGTGGAGCGAATCTGAAAGAGCGCAAGCGTCAATATGATCAGCAACCCGGAAACGACCAGACCCGATAGGATCCACAGGCGCACCTTGATCGAAAGCGTCCTTAAGAACTTCATACGACATTCCTCGTTGCAACACATCACGACTCAGATCCAATCAGGCGCCTCATCGCCTGATAGACCGGACACACGAGCTCCCTTTGAGTCCCTGTCAAATACGCAGCCTTTTAAAACCAACGCGAGCGAATCGGCAGCCAAACGGTGACACAGCAACGACGCCGACTCCACGCCACCTATCGCATTCCGTGACAGAAGTCTCGCCACGTCTTATAGACATCCGATGCTGCGGGATCCCGGTCGATGCAATAGCATTCGCCCCCTTCATCGATCAGTCGGAGCGCCCCCACATCGTGTTGGAGTACGCCGCACTCTATGCGGCCATCTGGATCTGCTTCCATTTCGGATCCGGCTATCTGGCCCATCGTCTCCCGCAACGCATTCTCAGCGCATTGCCGTTGGTCAACGACACCTACGCCTGGGAACGCAACGGAAAGGCCTACGAATGGATCGGTGTACGATCCTGGAAGGACAGGCTGCCGGAGGCGGGTGCCTTCTATCCCGAAGGCTTCTCGAAACGGCGATTGCAGGGCCGCGATGCGGCCTATCTGGAGCAATTCGTCCTGGAAACGTCCCGCGCCGAATGCTCGCACTGGCTGACCTGGGGCCTGTCTCTGACCTTTTTCGCCTGGAACCCCTGGTCGATCGGGGTGGTGATGCTTATTTATGGAGCGATCGTCAACATCCCCTTCATCCTGATTCAACGCTATAACCGATGCCGTCTGACACGCACGCTGAGGATTCTGGATCGCCAGATCCGGCGGAGTCATCCGAACGTCCAGATCCCGGACAGCGAATGAGCCATCATCGGCTCGGGAAGACGCCGCCGCTCTCGCATCCCCAACAGCACGCCCATCGGCTTCGGGGATCGAAGGCCATCAATGGATCGGCGATCCAGATTGGGATCACCGGCCCCATATAGCTCCATCTATCACCGGATACAATGCCCCAATGAATCAACTGAAACGTCTCATGCTGCCCGTCGTCTTCTGTTGCTCAATGCCGGCACAGGCCGAAACCCCGCTTGGACAACGGCTTGCCACGCAAGGCGACCCGAATCGCGGCATCCCGGCATGCAGCTCCTGTCACGGGCCGGAGGGTAGCGGAAACGAGGCCATCGGCTCGGCCCGGCTCGCGGGTCAGAGCACGCTCTATCTGCAACGTCAGATCGAAAACTTTCGCGACGGGCGACGCGCCAATCCGCTGATGCGCCCCTGGGCGGAACAGCTCACCCCGGCCGAGCGGGTTGCAGTGAGCGACTACTACGCCGCGCTCGCGCCCGTCGGCCAGACGACGACTCCCACCTCTGCCCCCAATCCCGCCATCGGAACCGATCTGGCCCTATTCGGCGACTGGCCCGACCGCAAGCTGCCTAGCTGCATCCAGTGCCACGGCCCGAGTGGACAGGGTGTTGGAGCAAACTTTCCCGCACTGGCCGGTCAGCCATACAGCTATCTGCTCAATCAGTTGACGGCCTGGGCGCAGGGCACACGCTCGGGCGACCCGCTCGGGATGATGCAGCACGTTGCCTCTCGGTTGACCGAGGATGAGATGCGCTCCGTCGCAGCCTATTTCGCCGCGCAACTCGTGGCATCCACCCCAGAGGGAATCGCCTTGAACGCGCCTGACGAAACATCGCCCGGCGCTGCGCTCGAATCACTGCCAGCCCCGAGCCCGACCTCAACCGGCCTCCAGTCCGAGCACATCCCGAATCAGGACGACATTCCGGCCGGCCGAGCGCCCGACACTCAGGGCTATTTCAAACCGCCGTCCCGTCACGATCGGCCCGAAGGCCCGTTCGGCGAGATGGTCGCGCTCGGCGAGGCCATCTTCACCCAGACCGATACACACCCGGAATCCGCGCCGCACGTCGGCAATGGTCTGACCTGCCGCAACTGCCACCTGGACGCCGGACGCCTGGCCAATGCCGCCCCCATGTGGGCGGCCTGGGTCTCTTACCCCGCCTATCGCGCCAAGAGCAACCGTGTCGATACCCTCACCAGCCGCCTCCAGGGCTGCTTCAGCTATTCGATGAACGCCCAGGATTCGGTCAGCGGCATACCGCCGGACGCCGACTCCAAAACGATCGTCGCCCTGCTCAGCTACGTCTACTGGCTCGCGACCGGCGCACCGACCGGTGATCGAAGCATTCCGGGGCGCGGCTTCTCGGATATCGAAGAACCCGCCGAAGGCTATGACGCCAAGCGCGGTGCAACGCTCTATCGACAGAACTGCGCCATCTGTCATGGAGCACGGGGCGCTGGCACAAGAAAGGATGACATCCCGATCTTCCCGCCGCTCTGGGGACCCAAATCCTACAACTGGGGCGCCGGGATGCACGCCCTCAACACGGCCGCCGCCTTCATCCGCCACAACATGCCGCTGGGCGGCAGCATCGAGCTAACCGACCAGGATGCCTGGGATCTCTCGGCCTTCATCAACAGCCAAGAGCGGCCGCAGGATCCGCGCTTCACCGGCGATCTCGCCGAAACGGCGCAGCGCTATCACGGCGGGCGCTACGACCTCTACGGCACCCCGAGCCCGCTCGACGGCCATCGGCTCGGCGAGGGCACCCCTGCCACCACATCCGGCCCAAGGCCGCACTGACGGAGACGATGCGGACGCCTCGCTGTGCGCACCGCGCATCAACTGCTGCGTCCGAAGAGCCAGAGCCGCAAACGCAGCCCCCAGGAACTGCTCGGCCCCACGGTCGTGTCGGCGATCCTGCCATCGGCATTGACGATGAAGGTCGCCGGCACGCCAGAGACACCCCAGCGGACACCGATCTCGCCATCGGGATCGGTGATGGTCGGAAAGGCGATATCGGCCTTGTTCATGTACTGCTGCACCTCCATCCAATCGCCCGACTGGAGTGCGACGCTAATGACGCGATGATCCTTAGCGACAGAGTCGATGGCCCCATCCATCGCCCGACACACCGGGCACCAGGTCCCCCAGAAATGCACCAGCACCGGCTCGCCGCGCAGATCGCGTAGATCGAAGCGGCTGCCATCGAGCGCGAGCCCCGCCAGCTCCGGCGCATCGCCGGTCGCCAACGGCCTGGACTTCCACCATTGAACGGCCGAAAAGACCACCACCAGGATCAGAATGTTGACGGCCCAACCGCGCAGACGACGCCCCCGCACAGAACCGGATTTCGAGCGATTTTGATCGTTACCCATCGATGACTACCCTTCGAGAGTGAAACAGCACACACCAAGACCGGAGTCCGTAGCCCGGGTGAAGCGCAGCGCAACCCAGGAACAACGCCAGACCCGGCCGTCGTGCCCGCAAGGATGCCGAACTCCAGCGGTCCGGGTGTGTCGAAATCGCCCATCAGACCATCCGCCCGCGCCCAGGATCTCGACATGCAACCACGAAACAAGCCCTACGCCCCTTCCTGCGACGAAAACAAGGCGCCCATCCTCGACGTCATCCGCCCCCTGTTCGAGACGGCGCGCCATCTGCTCGAAATCGGCAGCGGGACCGGCCAGCACGCGGTCTTCTTCGCCGCCGCCATGCCGCATCTGACCTGGCAGACCAGCGAGGTCGCCGAGAACCTGCCCGGCATCCATGCCTGGCTCGACGAGGCGAATCTGCCCAACCTGATCGCGCCCATCGAGCTCGACGTCACCTGGCGTTGGCCGGACGGACCCTTCGACGCCGTCTTCAGCGCCAACACCTCCCACATCATGCCGATCGAAGCGGTCGAGGCCATGTTCCAAGGCGTGGGCCGCATACTGGCACCCGGCGGCTCGTTCGCGCTCTACGGCCCATTCAATCGCGACGGCGACTTCACCAGCGACAGCAACCGCCGCTTCGACGGCTGGCTGAAGGCCCAGAACCCGCGAATGGGCGTGCGCGACCTGGCGGATCTGCAGGCCATGGCCCGGAACGCGGGATTGAGCCTCACCGCCGAGCACCCCATGCCGGCCAACAACCTCACCCTGATCTGGCAACGCAACCCGGTATAGGTGCGAATTCATTCGCACCTACGGACGATCAAGCCCCAGGTGTTCCGACAGGCGCCTCGCCGGCATCCGGGTGCAGATGCACCGCCAGCCAGAGACAGGGCGGCTCACGCGAGGTTTCGAGCACCCGGTGCGGCGTATGGGCCGGAATGAAACGATAATCGCCGGCCTGAAGCCTCACCGTCTCGCCGTCGATCCAGAGACTCGCCTCACCCTGCAGCAGACAGACCCACTCGTCCTGCGGCTGGTCGTAGAGCCCACCGTCCGGACGCTCGCTGCTGAGGATGCGCTCGATCTGTAGCCGGCCATGGCGCAGCAGATCCTCGAAAATCTCGCCTTCCGCAGGAAAATCTAGGCCAGAGAACAGGTTGCCGGACGAATGGCGCATACGAAATACCCTGGTTTGAAAAGAGTCTTGCAATCGGCTCGAAAAACATTACTATTTTAGTCAGGAATTTCAGAATGCCCCGGAGAGGATCGAACCATGTACATAGACCCCAGCGACTGGCCTGCCCCGATCGGCCCACAAGGCACTCCCCAAGCATCCAGCCCAGAGTCCTTGCGCGTCGAAATCCCGCTCGACCTGGTCCAGCAACTGATCGAAGAAGGACGCATCGGCGCGGCCGACCTGCATTGTCTGGACTCCGGCAGCAAGCGGAGACTGCAACGCGCCTGCCTCGACAACTGCATCCGCGACCTGAGCCACCGTGCCCAGTTCGCACGCGCGATCGCCTAAGCGCAGCTTCAGCCCCATCGGCCGCAGTCGAATCTGCGGCATGCGGCTGAAGCCCCATCGAAAAGAAACCTCCAGCCCCGAGCCCGGCATCAAACCGCTTGATGCCCCCCTCTATCCAGCCTCGTCGACTCTCCCATGAACGCCGAAACCACCCTCATCGCCTTCGTCGAGGATCCGGACGGCTACCTGATCGAACTCATCGGCGCGGGACAGACGGCGGGCTGATCCGCGACAGAGCGCGAAACAGGATCCGTTTATCATCGCCACGGGAAAGGATCGGGCAGACGGCTGCTCCATCAGCGGGCGCTGCAAGCCGAATATCTGGATGACACAGAAAGCGGTCTGAACAGCGGCAGTTTACGCTGTTCGGAAATAAGCGGTGCGGGTTTGAACGTAGTGTTCACCTTCACCAAATATCGCCTTTCCGCCATTCACATGAAAGTCTACAGCTGAGATCCAAAGCCCCAGTTTGTGGGAGCCGGTAGATCATCACTTGTTCATCAGGGGTTTCAATCTGCTCTCCATCCAAGTCGCGATAAAAGAGTGGCCCTCTCCATAGCTCCCAGCCAAGGCGCGAGTAAAACGACTCCTCTGAAGGCGACAGTGCAGCCAACTCAAAAGAACTTACCAGCTCCGGAATCGCTCTCATGATCTTAGAACCAAGCCCTTGGCCTTGCAGCACTGGAAGCACGGCGACTGCTTCCACAAATGCCGTTCTAAATGAGCGATCATTTGCTTGAAGATTTCGGTTGATGTATAAAGCGTGCGCTACAAGGCGATCTTCCATGAATCCCAGGAGGTGCGTCGCCGGGCCAAGTTCGTCCAGTATTGCTTCATACTGTTCTTCGTAAGCCTCAGTGCACAGATGAACAACCTCACTCTTTAGTGCTGCGGAAAGATTGGAGCTAGGCTTGATTTCGATTTTCACGGTGGTTAGGTTCGAATTTTATTGATGTAAATTAGAAGCCGTAATCCTGATCGCGCGATCATTCGCGCAATAGGTTCCGTAATAGCGCGTAATAAGATCAGTTCTCGCATCATTGCAACCCCTTCCGCACGACGCGTCCGACGGTCGCCAAATGAACACCAAAGTGCTGCGCGATCTCGCGATAGCTGTAAGCTATCGTACACTTAAAGTTCTGTGTAATGGAATGCCCTGTGAAGAGGTGGCCGACGCGGCCATGACGTCGGTTCGAGGTTTGCATGTAAACGCCATTCAACTGGCGCATTACGTTGGAGAGATTGCCCTCGACCGTCTCGATGATGAGGTGATAGTGGTTTGTCATCAGGCAGTAGGCGTGGCACAGCCAGTTGAAACGCTCCACCACCTCCGCGAGCACCCGCAAGAACGCCTCGCGATCGTCATCGTAGACGGCTCGCGACGATCACCACGCGAGGTGATGTGGTGCACTGATGCGCATTACCGGTACACCGATCTGCTTGGCCAGTCTGTATTGACTCATACCCATCGGGACCACAGGCCCCTTCGCCGCTGCGGCGATACGCACGCGCCCACGCCTAACCAGGACTATTTGCCATAGCTTTACTCTCCATGGCCGGCAGCGCATGTGCGATCCAATTCCGGAATCATGTGTAGGCGGCGGTCTTCGTCTGTCAAGTAGTCAAGATTAGCCATCTGTGCACCTTCGCGGAATCGCGGTACGCCGTTTTTTACATCAAAACCGACGATATGGCCGTCAAGCTCAGGTATCACGCGACACGCATAGAGGCCGCTGGTTGGTCCGGCAACGATTTCGTGTTTCGGTTTGCACTTCTTTTTGAACAAGCTATCGAAATTCTTGTAGCGCATAGCGATCAAATAGCCACCTCGAACGCGAACATTTGCACTAGGTGGAAGATTGTTCCATGGGTTGTACCCCCGGTAATAACTCTGTTTATAGTCTTCCGGGTGCGCCGTGGAGGCAAGCACGACAATTTCATTATTGGTGACGTCGCGGTAGATTTGCGGCACTTCAAGCTCATGTCCTCCTAGATTTTCCCCACCGACATATGCTCCATTTGTGGGCGACAACATAATCGGTTCCGTACCCTTATCATATGTCGCAAGATGCCATTTTTCTAAATTGTCGTCTTCTGCCTCTAACAGAGCGATGGTCGCATCTTGCCTTTTTTCAACGTTATCTTGATGGTACGGGCCCAGTTTTTTTGCAGCGACCAACATATAGTATTTGTCTTTCTTCTTGCTTTTATCTTCGCCACCTTCATCTTTGCTATTATTTTTTTTGTCACCTCTTGCGGCATGAAATACATGGGGATCTCGCCATGCATGGACGGTGCAACTATGTTGGTCAGGATATCTCTGAAAATACTTGTCCGCTTTTTCTGAGCCTCCCTGGCCGACTGCCAAATTTGTTAGGCTGATGTTAATATTTTTATCATAATCATCAAAATCAGAAGTATAGGGCTGAGGAAGAACAACTGACCAGTCCAACAGTCCAGTTGATTTGGCAATTTTTATATTCTGGTTCGCCCAATAGCTCCTCGTCTCGCCACCACCATCATTATTTTTCTTGACATCTCTTGTTGATCTCTCCGTATAAAATGTGAGGAAGTCTTGTTTAGAGTCTCGATACACTGTGCAGCTGTTCCAGATCGAGGAATAAGGCACGTCTGGAGTCTCGATAAGGTCATATGCTATATAGTTGATGGTCTTGAAATCTCGTGTAACGGCATAGGCCATTCGAGAAACCTCGGGGTACTTGCCCACCCAGCGAGAGCCTTTTTCCATGCACTGAATGAAAAGATGGAACGTCCCGTCTGATGGTTCAAAGATGTACCAGAAATCACCGAAGAAATAGTCCTCTTCCCAACCTGGCTTCACGATTTTCGGTTTCATTTGTTGTTCCAGCTACTCTGCACTTGGGATACGTTAAGGTATGGCCTTGCGCCCAAAGGCTGTGAAGTGTGATGCTAGACTGACTCTCCAATTCATTTACTTGACGAGTTCCATCAAGTATCACTACTGCATCGACTCCTCACATTCGAGCAGGCCCGATATTCACCCAAGACCTCCGGCCAACGCTGCAGCCGAACGTCTCACACCGAACAAGCCCAACGCCAAAGAAAACTCACTTGGACGTGCTTGACGGAAACCAAGTCGTCCATCAGACCTCAAGGTCGATTCAAGGTCACCGAATACGCCTCGATCTTAATACCGGACACGGTAGAGAGCTATAAAAATGTGTTCGATGCCCATCCTTTTGTGCACGCAAAACTGACGCCCCTAGTGCGATAATCGCCTTCCTCTATTGGGATTTCCTAATTTGGTGAATTCCAACTATCACCTCTCAGCCTACGCCGATAGCCTATCCAGAATCGATAGAGCTGATCAGTTGCCGGTTACGGATAATCGGCAACGGGGAACGCCCCCAACGATCGATGGACCAACCTTCGAACCGCGCCAACACTCAACTGGACCCCGATGCCGTGACACGCCCCAGCCGCAAGACCCTGCTATTCACATTGGCCCTCGCCGGCGGCCTGGGCTGGCTGGCCTGGGCCGTCCAGCAGCAGCTGCAGGAGACCGCCGACTCGCAGGGCCGCGATGGAGACCAGCGGCCGATCCCGGTCGAGGTCGCCCCCATCGTCCATGGTCCCATCGAGAAGCGGCGCACCTTCACCGGCACCCTGGAGGCCCAGGCCGAGTTCGTGGTGGCCCCCAAGGTCAGCGGCCGGATCGAGGACATCGGCCTGGATCTGGCCGACGAAGTCAAGCGTGGCCAAGTGGTGGCCATGCTGGACGATGCCGAATACGTGCAGGAGGTGGCACGCGCCGAGGCGAACCTGGCGGTCGCCCGGGCCAGCCATCTGGAGGCGGAGAGCCTGCTGAAGATCGCCGAGCGCGAGCTGGAGCGGGTCGAGAAGCTCCAGACGCGCGGTCTCAGCTCGGACTCCCAGCTGGACACCTCGCGCGCCGAGCAGCTGGCCAAGCGGGCCCTGGTCTCGGTCACCGAGGCGCGGGTGGCGAGCGCCCAGGCGGACCTGGAGGGGGCGCGCATCCGGCTCGGCTATACCCAGGTCACGGCCGACTGGCGCGGCGGCAGCGAGCGGCGCATGGTGGCCGAACGCTATGTCGACGAGGGCGAGACGGTGACCGCCAACACGGCCCTGCTGCGCATCGTCGAGCTCGATCCCATCACCGCCGTCTTCTCCGTCACCGAGCGCGACTATGCCGAGCTTCGCACCGGCATGGCGGCGCTCATCTCGACCGACGCCTTCCCGGGCGAGTCCTTCGAGGGACGGATCCAGCGCATCGCCCCCGTATTCCGCGAGTCCACCCGCCAGGCCCGGGTCGAGATCGGGGTCGAGAATCCGTCCCGCCGCCTCAAGCCGGGCATGTTCGCCCGGGCGACGCTCATCCTCGACCGGCACGAGGACGCCACCATCCTCCCCGAACAGGCGCTCACCAAGCGCGACGCGGGAGAAGGGATCTTCGTCATCGCCCCCGAGTCGAGCCAGGCGCTGTGGCGGCCCGTCCGCTCGGGGATTCAGGAGGGCGACCGGCTCGAGGTGATCGGCGACGGTCTGGAGGGCCGGGTCGTGACCCTGGGACAGCAGCAGCTGCGCGACGGCGCCAGGGTACGCGTCGTCGAGCCGGAGACGGCGCCATGAACCTGGCCAGCGCCAGCGTCCGCCGGCCCGTCTTCACCGTCATGGTGACCCTCATGGTGATGGTGCTCGGCGGGCTCTCCCTCAGCCGGCTCCAGGTCGATCTGCTCCCCAGCATCGAGCTGCCCACCCTCACCGTCCGCACCGAGTACGAGGGCGCCGACCCCATCGTCATCGAGCGTCTGGTCACCCAGATCGTCGAGGAGATCGTCGCCACCGTGCCCGGCATCGTGGAGATGACCTCCAGCTCCTACGAGGGCAACAGCAGCGTGCGTGTCAGCTTCGCCTGGGGCACCAGCATCGACAACCTGGCGGTCGACGTGCAGGCGACGCTCGAGGACGAGATCAGCGAGCTGCCGGACGACATCGTGGGACCGCGCATCAGCAAGTTCGACGTGGACTCCTTCCCCGTGGTGCTGCTCGGCATCTCCAGCCATCTGGATCCGGTCGAGCTGACGCAGCTGGTGGAGAACCAGATCCGCTACCGCTTCGCCCGCATCCCCGGCGTGGCCCAGGTCGACCCCTGGGGCGGATTCACCCGCGAGGTGCGGGTCGAGCTGGATCCGGGCAAGATCAACGCCCTGGGGCTCGCGCTCAACGACATCCTCGACGCCATCGAGGACGCCAATCTCGACCTGCCGGCCGGCAAGCTGGAACGCGGACGCTACGAGGTGACCCTGCGCGCCCCGGCCGAATTCACCAACCTCGACGAGATCCGCGAGACCGTGATCGGCCGCCGCGAGGGCACCTTGGTGACCCTGGGCCAGGTCGCCAAGGTGACCGACACCTACGAGAAGCTGACCCGCCTGATCCGGGTCAACGGCGAGCGCGGTCTGCGCCTGGCCATCCGCAAGCAGGCCGAGTCCAACACGGTCGAGGTCGCGCGCGCGGTGCTCGAACAGGTCGAGGCGATCAACCGCGACTTCCCCCAGCTGCACATCGTCCCCGTCATCGACCAGGGCAACTTCATCCAGCGCTCCATCACCAACGTCGCCAACTCGGTGCTCTACGGCGGCGCGCTGGCGGTCCTGGTGCTGCTCTTCTTCCTGCGCAACCTGCGCAGCACCTTCGTCATCTCGCTGGCGATCCCCATCTCGGTGCTGGCCACCTTCGCCCTGCTCTATTTCGGCGGATTCACCCTCAACCTCATGACCCTGGGCGGGCTGGCACTGGGCGTCGGCATGATGGTCGACAGCTCGGTCGTGGTGCTGGAGAACGTCTATCGGCGCCACCAGAGCGGCGGGGAGCCGCCGCCCGCCGCCGCCGTCTCCGGCACCCAGGAGGTCGCCTCGGCGGTCGTCGCCGGGACCATCACCACCCTCACCATCTTCCTGCCGCTGATCTTCGTGCGCGGCGTACCGGGCGTGCTCTTCCAGGAGCTGGCCTACGTCATCATGTTCTCCCTGGTGTGCTCGCTGCTGGTCGCGCTCGGTCTGGTGCCCATGCTCGCCTCGCGTCTGCTCGACGAGCGGCCGCCTGGATCGGACAAGGGCTGGACCTGCCGCCTCGCCGACCGCACCGGACGCTGGTTGACCGCCCTGGAGAACGCCTACGGCACCCTGCTGCGGCAGGCCCTGCGCCATCCCTGGACGACGATCACGGCGGCGGCCGCCACCTTCGCCGTCAGCCTGACGCTGGCCCCCTTCATCGGCACCGAGTTCCTGCCGCCCAGCGACGAGGGCGAGGTACGGGTCACGGGCGAGATGGAGGTCGGCACCCGTCTGGACCTCATCGACCGCCAGACCCGCCAGATGGAGGAGATCGTCTATGCCGCCGTGCCCGAGGCGACCTCGTCGGTCGTCTCCGTGGTCACCTCCGGAACCCGGGGCAGCGCCAAGGCCAGCGGCGAGATCCGGCTCTCGCTCACCCCGGCGGCAGAGCGCGCGCGCTCCAACCAGGCTATCGCCGAGGATCTGCGCCAGCGGCTCGAGGGACGCATCCCGGGCATGAAGATCCGCACCCGCGCGCCACAGGGGCAGTTCCTGCTCGAACGTCTGCTGGCCGGCACCGAGGGCGTCACGGTGGAGGTGCGCGGATTCGACCTGGATACCCTGGGACTGCTGGCCGGTCAGGTGGCGGACGCCATCGGCGACGTCGCCGGCGTGACCGATGTGGAGGTCAGCCGCGAGGCCGGCATCCCCCAGCTGCAGATCCATATGCTGCGCGACAAGATCGCCGACCTGGGACTCAAGGTGCGCGACGTCACCGAGGTGGTCGAGACCGCCGTGGCCGGATCCAAGGCCGGCGAGCTGCGCACCCAGGGCGATTCATACCGCATCCTGGTCCAGCTCGAGAACGCCGAGAAGCGCTCGATCGACGAGATCCTGGACCTGACCCTGCGCACCCCGGACGGCGAGCAGGTGGCCCTGCGCAACCTGGTCACCACTGAAGAGGGACGCGGCCCGGTCATCGTCGAGCGCAAGGACCAGCAGCGCGTGGTGAGCGTCACCGCCAACGTCTCCGGCCGCGACCTGGGATCGGTCGCCGCCGACGTGCGCGAGCGTCTCGGCGACATCCCGCGCCCGGTCGGCTACGACCTCACCATCGCCGGCAACTACGAGGAACAGCAGAAGGCCTTCGACGAACTACTGGTCTCGCTGCTGCTGGCGCTGGTGCTGGTCTACATGGTGCTGGCCTCCCAGTACGAATCGCTGCTCGACCCGCTGGTGGTCATGCTCTCGGTCCCGGTCGCCTCGGTCGGCGTGGTCCTGACCCTGCTGCTCACCGACACCACGCTCAACCTGCAGTCGGCGATCGGCTGCATCATGCTCTGCGGCATCGCGGTCAACAACGCCATCCTGCTGGTCGACCAGACCGGACGCCTGCGCGCGGAGGGGCTCCAGGTGCGCGAGGCATTGGCCGAGGCCGGCCGACGCCGTTTGCGCCCCATCCTCATGACCACCTCCACCACCCTGCTCGCCCTGTTGCCGCTCGCGCTCGGTATCGGCGAGGGCGCCGACGCCCAGGCCCCCCTCGCCCGCGCCGTGCTCGGCGGGCTGGCGGCCTCGACGCTCATCACGCTGGTGCTGATACCGGCGGTCTATTCGCTGTTTCATCGGGATGCCGTGCAACCGAAAACCCGGAGCTGACGCCTATATCGGCGAGTTTCGTGGACGACGCGGAGGTGACCGCCGCCCCCTTCGCGGCACGCTGCCCTTTGCGCTCGATGCGCGTTGAGAGGCTTGACACGGCCTTTCAGTGGACCGATATCGATCAGCTCACGAGGCAATCCGCGCGAACTCAGTGGTCAATCGACCTGACGATTCGTGGACAATCATCTTCAGATTCCATCGACCGGGTGACACCATGAATCGACACGCCGATATCCGCAGGTTTCGAGGACTTTGGATGCTTCCCGCCATCGGGCTCTATCTGTTCCTGGGATCGGCCAGGGGCGCGGAGCTGAACGGACAGCTGATGCTCGCGACGACGGATCGCCCGGATCTGATCCAGGACGTCGCCATCACGCTGTACGAGGCCACCGAGTTCGCCCCAATCGCCCTGGCGACGACGAAAACCGGAAGCGATGGCCTTTTCACCCTCGAAACTGGCCGGACGACATCGAGTAGCATCCTCTTCCTCTCCGCCGCCGTCACCGACCAGGTTCGGCTGGTGGCCCTTCTCGGCGAGACGCTTCCTCACTTTGCGACCATCAACGAGGTGACCAGCGTCGCCGCCTCCTACGCGATGGCACAGTTTTTTCGCTCGGGCCAGATCGCCGGCGACGCCTTCCGACTGCGCATCGCGGCGATGATGGGTGCGAATATCGCCAATCCGGTCACGGGAGCGGTCTCGGCGGTGCTGAGCTCACCGCCGAACGCGGATCAGACCAATTCGCTCCGACTCACGCGCTCCTTGGCCAATCTGCTCAATCTCTGCGCCGTCTCGCCGTCTTACGCCAAGGCGCTCCTGCCGCTGCTCGCCGACGAGCGGGGTCAGGTGCCGGCGGACACGACGACCGGATTGGCCAATCTCGCTCGAAACCCGGCCGTAGACCCCGACCTCATCTATCTGTTGTCCTCTCTCCGCCAGGGCTATGCCCCGGCGCTGAGCCAAGCGCCCGATCAATGGACCGTCACGGTCAAGCTGAACGACACGGGCCGAGCCGATATCCCGTTCGGAGGCGCGGCCAACGTCGACTGGGATTCCTATGGCTACGCCTGGGTCGCCAATAACGTCACACAGGGAACGCCGAACTCCACCAAGTACAACGTCGTCCTGAGGCCGGACGGCAAACCGGCGGATGGCACCGGAGGCGAACCCGTCTCGCCCTTCGACTCGGGCGGACTGCTCGGTGTGGGCTGGGGCGTGTCGGTCGACCAGAAGGATCGGGTCTGGTACGGCAATTTCGGCTGGGGCAGTCCCAAGGACCTCTATTATCCGAGTCAGACTCCCGGCAGTTCCAGCGGGGCCGGAACCGGAAGCGTCTCCACGTTCGACGCCGCCGACGGCTCCCCGCTCTCCGAGGTCGGTTACTTCGGCCCCTACCGCGTTCAGGCCATCGAACCCGATGACTGGGGGAACATCTGGATGGCAAGCTTGGGCGACACCGATGTCGACGGCGGCAGCGGGGTTTGGGTGTTTCGCGACGGCAATCCCGACGACAGCGTCTCAGCCGTCGTGGACTGGGAGGACGCGCCGTTCGGGGTCGCCCCGATCCCTGGTCAGGCGGCGGCCTGGGTCACCTTCTCCGGCGGACTCGCGGGCGAGCACCAGAGCAGCATCGCCAAGTACGCGCTCACCGACACGGGCGAACTCAAGCAGAGCTTCATTGCGCCGGTCGGCGACACCCTCAAGGTGGTGGCCACGGATTTTGCGGGTAATGCCTGGTTCGCCTCGCAGGGCACCGATTCGGTATTCGCCTACAGCCCGGACGGAGAGCAGCTCGGAGAGTTCAGCGGTGGCGGAATCGATGGTCCCTGGGGCGTTACGGTGGACGGTGAGGGCAACGTCTGGGTCGCCAACTTCGGCGACCTCGCGATCGGCAACGTCTTCGACCGGGGACGCCTGTCGAAGTTGTGCGGAGCCAATCCGGCCGCCTGCCCGCCTGGACTGGCACTCGGCGACCCGATCTCACCCGAGACGGGTTACACCCTGCCCTCCGAGGGAGCCCCGGTCCTGCTCTCCAATGGCGATCCACTCTACGGTCCTGGTGCGCCACCGAGCTTCGCCCCCATGATGCGGCAGACGAGCGTGCAGATCGATGCCGCTGGGAACGTCTGGACCATCAACAACTGGAAGCCTCGCTTCGATGTCGACATCCTGTCGAACCCCGGCGGCGACGGGATCGTCATCTTCGTCGGACTCGCCACACCCCCGCCGCGATCACACTGAGAAACGTCTCGGGTCAGGCCGCGCGATGCAACCGCAGATCGACATGGATGTCATCGAAGGGGCATAGCATCCCGCCGCGCTCAAGAGCGCCTGAACCAGCGCCCAACGCCGCTCGGTCAGCTGGCCAAAAGATGCGCGGGCGTCTCGCCCTGCGTGCCCGCACTGCGTGAAGGCTTGCAGCACTGGCCTGGCGGTCCTGATGAGACAGAGCGACAAGATCGGTCGTCCGATGACCGGGCGCTGGAGAGATCGAAGATGCAATACGCGACTTCAAGACGTGACCCCGACATCCTGACCCCGACATCCCTCGCGTCCCTTGGTCCATCGTCCGATCACGATCTCTCCCCAAGCGATTCCACGGCGCTCCACCATCCGATAGGTCAGCAGCGAGAGCGCGGTGACCGCCGAGGCGGTGATGATGAAGGATGAGCCGTAGGCCAGCGTCTTGTTCGGCAAGACCTGATAGAGCCAGTAATAGACCGGCGCCAGCGCGAAGACGATGGTCGGATGGAGCAGATAGAGCGAGTAGCTGACCTTGCCAAGACGAACCGTCTGACGATTGACCAACAGGCTCAGTGGTCTCAGCCCCAACCCCAGGACCAGCAGGCTGTAACACACGCCTTGCCAGATCAGCTGATCCCACAGCATGCCATCCAAACGCCCCGAGAGGAGCGCCGTATAGAGAAACACGAAGGCCGCGATGAGTGCCGCGCCAACCTGTCTCTGCATCTTCGGATCCAGGCGAACGAGATGGTCGAAGTAGATCCGGTAGGCGAGGACGCCGAGCATGAAGTTCGGCAGGTTGGACAACAATCCGTGATGCTCGGCCGTTGCGACCCGATCGGCCGACAGATAGCCGAGCAGCACACCGTAATGACCGATGAAGAAACCCCAGGCCTGCGCCAGCAGAACGAACACGAAAAAGAGCGTGATCCCCTGAACGAGTCCGCGAACATGGTGATGGATGAGCGGAAACATGAGGTAGAACAGCATCTCGACCCCGATCGTCCAGCTCGCCCAGACATACCCCAGCATGTGATCCGGCCAGAGATTGAAGAGCATGGACGCGTTGATCAGGATCTCGTCGGCGCCATGCACCTTGTCGTAGACGGCGATGTCGCGAAAAAAGTAGAACACCAACATCACGTAGAAGAGCGGGGCGATACGAAAGAATCGCCGCACGTAGAAGTGCAGGCTCGCATTCGGCTCGCCGCGCCGAGCGTCGAGCGAGTAAGCGAGCGCGAAGGCGCTGAGAACGAAGAAGAGGGTGACGCCGGTCCCACCGTTGGCGGTGTAGAAACGCAGCCATTCGGGGATATCGAGATTGGGCTTCGGGATGAGAGCGAGGTGATAGAGGATCACATAAAAGGCCGCGAAGCCCCGCAAGGCATCGAGGAAATCGAGTCGAACGTAAGGTTCACCATGGTCCGGCTTGGCGATCGTCGATTGATCCATTCGGTACATCACTCCCTGGCCATGACGCTCCAAGGTGCGGAGCGCCACATCGGTCTTATTTCACCGGTCTGCGGAAAGGGCCGCCAACCTGGATTCGAGTCAAGGAGCGCTCGGTCTCCGAGCGCGACAACAAGAGCCGGCGAGCCTCTGCGCGATGCCGACTTTGCGTCAATGTAACAGGACCAAGACGATTCGATGAAAGAACCGTCGCACCATCTGCACCTGGCCAGGAGATTCCGTGCTGATCCGCGCGTAATGCAGACCACAATGGTCTGCCGATGTCTTTGACCTGCTGGCGCAGCCCTTCCCAAACGATTTCGACTCAGAGGGGCCTGGTCACGAGGGAAATCCAGGGCATCAGGTTTGCGCTCAAAACGAGCCCGCCCCACGGACTATTGCAACACCCCGTCCAGCCAATCGAGAATCAGGGCCATGCCAGCGGCCATGCCCCCGACCTGGCAGTGTTGGTTGGCCTGGTGGCTGCCGAGGAATGTGAGGAACGTCTTGGGGCTCCGGAGCTTGTCGTAGAGGGCGCGGGAGTCGGCCAGAGTCAGGAAATGATCGCCGTTGGAGCCGATGACCAGGGTCGGGCACCGGATGTCCTGGACCACGTCCTTCAGGGTGAATTCCCCCCAGAACTTCATAAAATCCAGTGGAGTCGCCGCGCCGGTAGTGAACAGGCCATTCTCGATCCACCAGCGAAGGCCCACATTGTTCTTCATTTGGGCGCGAAGCTCTTGGTTGGCCTCGTCCGGGTCAGCGAGCATCTGTTTCCATGCATCAGGCGAAGGGCGCTTCGAGCCGTAGAGGTCGAACTGGCCGGGATTGGCCACGCAGGCGGCCAGACGGTGTTCGAAGGCGGCGGCACGGGGGGTCAGAAAACCTCCCATGCTGAGGCCCATGAGCGCCACCTTGCCGGAGTCGACCTCCGGGCGGCCCAGGGCGTAGTCCACCACCGGAGTGACCACGTTTTCCCAGTCATGGCGGAAGTGCAGCCCCTGCTCCAAGAGCGCGGCACCCTGTCCCGGGCCCTCGAAGATAAGCACGTTGTATCCGCGGTCCAGGGCGAAGACGGCGGTGAAGTAGAGTTCCTCGCCCGTACCGTCGAAGCCAGTCTGAAGGAGCAGCGTCTTTTTGGGCGCGGCGCTGCGGTCGGGTTGGAGGAAGTAACCGGGCAAGGTCGTATCCTCGTACGGAATGCGGATCGTCTCCACGGGCCTCGGCATGAGCGTTGCGGCCTTCCGAAAGGTCTCGCGGCTGAGGTCCGCAGTTTCTGCGATGCGGGGATCGGACGGGTTACCGTGCAGGAAAAAGGCGGCGGTACGGTAGTAGTTGCTGGCACGCAGCAGGGCCTCGCGCGCCGAAACCTTCTGTCCCTTGCCCAGCGCCCCGGTTGCGTCGGCGTGGATGCGTCGGGCGAGTCCGTTCCAGGCATTGAACCAGGAGTCGCCGTCACCCGACACAATGGTATGGGCGGTGAAGAGGCATTCGTTGATGTCCGCGCCGCCAGAGACCGCATAGCCGATGTTGCGCTGCAACTCATAATCGAAGGTGATGTCCTCGAATACGAACACGGGTCTGGCTGCAGCCGCCGGGGCCGGGCCGCCCAAGGCACAGGATTCGGTCCCAAGGGTGGCGAGGACGAGAACGGCAAGCAGGGACAGGATGGCGTTGCGGCGCATCAGCATGGACTCCTTTTCTGTTTGGTGTCAGATATCGTCAGCTGCGCGAACAATACAGCTGATCCACGCGTAATGCAGACCAACATGCTCCCCGATGTCTTTCAGAGTGTGCCCGCCGCTGGCGTAGGCTGCTGCAATGGCTTGGTCTCGATCGGAGTACAGCGGACGTACTCGGCCAGCGGCTTGGCGGGTGGGCAACGCTGAGCGAAGGGGACTTCGCTCAAGCCCCGGTCCTTCGGCACTCGATTGCTCACAAGGACCGGACGGGACGATGCCCTATGGTGACACCTGTGATGTGCGGGGCGAGCCCTTTGTTATGCGCCGACTATCAGCGTACAATTAGTTGTACAACTGCAATTAGAAGGCCAGGCCAATGAACACAATGACGTACTCCGAAGCCCGCAGCAAGTTGGCTGACACGATGGAAAAAGTATGTGATGACCATGCACCGATGATTATTACTCGGAAAAATTCCCGCTCGGTAGTAATGATTTCCCTTGATGACTACCAAGCCCTTGAAGAAACAGCTTATTTGATCCGCAGCCCCAAAAACGCACGGCGATTGCTGGAATCTATTGCCGAGCTTGAGAGTGGTGGTGGCACGGAGAGGAATCTCCTCGAATGAAGCTGATTTTTGCAGAGAACGCGTGGGACGATTACCTCTATTGGCAATGCGCCGACAAAAAGCTACTGAAACGGATCAATTTTCTCATTCAAGACATTCAGCGTTCCCCGTTTGAAGGGATTGGGAAACCGGAACCTTTGAAGCACGCGCTGTCTGGCTACTGGTCAAGGCGCGCAAACGACGAACACCGCATTGTTTACAAAGTCGAGGATCACTCCCTTTTCATCGCTCAACTTCGACATCACTACTGATTCTGTCTGCACATAAAGAATAAGAGGTAGGGTGTCAGGCGCAAGCCAAGAACCGTCCCCCACGGCCACCGCGCCTGCGGCGGCTACACGTTGAAGGTGATTCGCAAGCACTTCGGCCTTTCGACCTTGATCATCGATTAGCCCACCGTTGCTATGCCGCAGCAGCAAGCAAGTGAGGCGGCTTCTGCGTCATTGGAGCGGATCGCGTGGGAAATATGTTCGTCCCCTTTTCTCGTCGCGTCGGGAAGCTACCCCAGCCGAAGCTAACGTGGAATTAACCGGCGAGCTTTAGCGAGTCCGGGTTTAATGTTTTGTTAGATTAATATTTTTATAATCTCTCAGTAGTCTTACAGTCCATTCTTTTTCAAGCTTCTCCAAACGTGTTTTTTCAATTCCGATGGGAAAATATCTTTTCTTATATTCTGAATTTTTCAAGAAATAGGACAATCTGTATGCATGAATTGCCTTGCCAAGCCCATTTAAACGGATACATTCCGAGATTACTCTCTTTTTGTTTATGCTAGAAGTCTCTATTTTTGCATCCGCCGCACTTTTCAAATCTGATGGAGGAAGATCTTCAAGCCTGGCTGCCTCTGCCCACAGTAAATCAATTAATATTAAGCACCTACGTCTTATGCCATCATGATATATCAGCCAGTCCTGGACTTCATCCCTGACTTTTGAGTGGGCACGATCTGGCCTAGAATGCCCGTTTGGATAGAAACTATCTAGCAAAACTCTGAGAGGTTTGCTATGACGCAGTACTTCTGTGCCAAATATTGAGTAAACATCACCTACTTTTATTTGGTTTTGTAGTATTTTTAAACATATATCGCTTAAAGTAGTAAAAACTAACCTTGAGGAATCTAAAGCCCATATTGTTGGACTAGAGTTGGTAACACTCTCTTTCAATTTAGACAATCTTGCAATTTCTTCTTTGTCTATAACCTGATAGTATTCGTCTTGATCTCTACCAATAAATATAATTGTCCCCCAGTATCTTCTATATTCATTCCATCTTCTCCGATACTCTTCAAGAAGTTGAAATTGACTTTGTCTTCGTTGGGCAATTAATATTCCAATTTGCGCAATCCCAACCATAACAAGTAGAGCGGTGGCTAATGCAGTAATTGTGTTGCTATCCATATCTTTATTTTTGTAAATCTAACCATGATTATCTGAGCCATCCGGCCCGGATAACCCGATATTACCCCAGTTTTCGGACGTTTCCGCCCAGATTTTCGCGCCTCAGTCACTTGTCAAGGCACCCACGCCCTGATACCCAGATATTTCCGGCTAATCGAGGCGAACGCGCCTGATAACCCTGCCGAAAAGCACATATCAGGGCGTGCGTGACAGGATAAGTTGATATTGCCGGGATTTTCGGGCCAGAATCCGACGAATAGCCCGACCCGGCGGGCATCTCACGAGCAAGGGAGCGTAGCCATGGACATGGAGCAACCCAGGCTGATGGATGAGGTGCGGAGCACGATGCGCCGACTTCACTACTCAATCCATACGGAGCGGAGGTAGTGGTCGCGAGATAACACCACGCCGCGTAGCCTCTCCCCCACTCACATTGCGACAACCAACCCCCAAGACGCAAACACCATCCCCACACCAAGCGCAAGCGGATAGCAGATCAACATCAGCATCAGCGCGCGTCTGAGATCGTTTCCATCCAGGTCGGCCGGCCAGTCGGGGTCGCCGATATAGTCATTGGTCAGCAATTGACCGTTACGCCAGACCGGCCCCAGCAGACGTACCCGCAGCGCGCCGGCGCAGGCGGCCTCGCTCCAGCCTGAGTTGGGGCTCGGCAGTCGGTCGCGATAGAGGAAGGGTGCCTTGAGTGCGAGCCAGGGATGGCCTCGGAGTGGAATCGCGGCGATGGCGATCAGGGGGACGGACAGACGCGCCGGCAGCCAGTGCACCAGGTCGTCGCTGCGTGCGCCGGCCCAGCCGAAGCGGGCGTAGCGTGCGTTCTTGTAGCCGACCATGGAGTCCAGGGTCGAGACGGACTTGACCAGGATGAGCCCCGGCAATCCGAACAGACAGAGCGCCCAGAGCGGTGTCAGCACCCCATCGGTCAGGTTTTCCGACAGGCTCTCGATGGTGGCGCGCACCATGCCGTCGCGCTGGAGCGGCTTGGTATCCCGCCCCACCAGCATCTTCATGTGCTCGCGCACGGCGTCCAGGTCGTCGAGATCGCGCAGCACGCGCCAGCCCTGCTCGACCAGACCGCGCAGACAGAGCAGGCTATAGGCGATGTAGAGATCCCAGGCGAAGGCTAGCCCTGGATGCAGCGCCTCCAGCCCGAGATGGACGCCGAGCCAGACGGCGAAGGCGGAGCCGACGACCAGCACCCAGTGCAGCACGCCGCCCAGACGTCCATCGAGCCCGAGGGCGAACAGGGGACGCTCGAACAGGCTGCTGGCATCCCCGATCAGCCGCACCGGATGCAGACGATAGAAGGGATCGCCGAAGGCCGCGTCGAGCACGCAGGCCCCGACGATCAGCAAGAGGTGCTCGGTCACGGCCGTCGGTGTCCGTCATACGCCAAGACGCGAGCGATCATGTCAGTTGGCATCCGAAGCGGGATCCTCGGCGGCCTCGCCAGGCAGTCGCTCCGGGCGGAACCGGCGCGGGAAGGCGGCATCGTAGAGCTTCGAGGTCTGGGCGCCGATGCGACCGCGCGCACCCAGGGCGGGGCTGACCAGAATGAGCGCCTGACGGTCGATGCCCTCGGCACGACAGCGCGCGGCGATGTCCTTGAGGGTGCCGCGCAAGATACGCTCCTCGCCCGGCCAGGTCGCCTTATGCACCACCACCACCGGTGCCGTCGACGACCAGCCGGCCTCGCCGAGCTTCTCGACGACCATCTCGATCCGCTCGATCGAGAGAAAGATGCAGAGCGTACAGCCGTGGGCCGCCAGCGAGACGAAGGACTCGGTCTCCGGCATCCGGGTGCGTTCGGAAAGCCGGGTGAAGATGACGGTCTGGGTGACCTCCGGCAGGGTCAGTGATTCGCCGGCCGCAGCGGCCGAGGCCATGGCCGAGGAGACGCCGGAGACGATGCCGACCGGAATGCCGGCGGCATCGAGCGGCCGGGCCAGCTCGGCCACCACGCCGTAGAGGGTCGGGTCGCCGGTCTGCAGCCGCACCACCGTCTCGTGACGGCTCGCCCGGTCCAGCAGCCAGTCGGTAACCTGATCCAGGGACATCGACTTGGAGTCGGCGATATCGCAATCCTCAGAGGCCCATTCGAGCACCGTCTCGGCGACCAGCGAGCCCGTGTAGAGGATGGCGCCGGCCTCGGCCAGCAGACGCGAGCCGCGCACCGTGATGAGATCCGGCGCGCCCGGCCCGGCCCCTACGAACCAGACCTTACCCATGACGGCGGCTCCGGTTGGACGCCGAACGGCCGAGGCATGGAAACGGGTGCTGTTGCATACTGGATAACCCTTTCGTATCGTTGCGAACGCAAAGTTGAGCATTTTTGTAGCCAGCTTTGAGGATTGTCAAACGCCGACGACTCCCGCGTCCATTAACCCGCGCCCGCCGCCGCTCGCGGCCATCCAGCTCAGGACAGACACGCATGCATCGACCGGATGTCCTCATCATCGGCGGCGGCACGGCTGCGCTCTGCGCGGCCATCGCGGCGCGCCGGTCCGGCGCCTCGGTGCTGCTGGCCGAGGCCGCGCCCAGGACGCTGCGCGGTGGCAACACCCGTCACTCGCGCAACCTGCGTTTCATGCACGAGACCTCGACGCCGCTCTCCTCCGGGGTCTATCCCGAGCAGGACTTCCGCTCCGACCTCGATCGGGCCACCGGCGCGAGCGGCGATGCGGCCCTGGCCCAGCTCCTGGTGCGCGCATCGGCCGACGTGACCGATTGGCTGACCGAGGCCGGCGTCCATTTCCAGCCGACCGCCGGCGGCGTCCTGCCCGTTTCGCGCCGGACCGCCTTTCTGCTCGGCGGCGGCATGTCCATGCTCAACGCGCTCTATGCGACGGCCGAACGCCTCGGGGTCGAGATCCGCTATGGCTGCGCGGTCGGAGATCTGCGGATCGGCAGGCAGCGCCTGGAGCAGGTCCAGCTTCAGGAAGACGGCGCCAGCCGTTGGATCGAACCCCGCGCCAGCGTCGCTTGCTGCGGCGGCGCCCAAGCCAATCGCGACTGGCTGTGCCGTCATTGGGGCGAGGCCGCCGACGGCTTTCTCAATCGAGGCACGCCGTTCGCGACGGGAAGCGTGCTGGAGTCCCTGTTCGACCAGGGCGCACGCCGGGTCGGCGATCCCACGACGGCCTATCTGGTCGCGGTCGATGCCCGCTCGCCGGCCGACGACGGCGGCATCGTCACCCGCATTCGCTGTATGCCGTCGGGCATCGTGGTGGATCGCGATGGCCGACGCTTCCGCGACGAGGGCGGCGACACCGCCTCGACCCGCTACGCGGTCTGGGGCCAGCGACTGGCGCATTGTCCCGCTCAGATCGCCTATCTGATCCTGGACGCGCGGGCGCTACGTAGCGCACCGCCCTCGCTCTATCCGCCGATCCAAGCCGATAGCCTGGCGTCGCTCGCCGAACGACTGGAACTCCCGCCGAGCGTGCTGGCCGCGACCCTGGCCGATTACAACGCCGCGACCGAGCCGGGCAAGGAAGACCAGGACCCGGTCGGCTGGCACACCCGCGACCTGGATCCACCCAAGACGGCATACGCATTGCCGCTGACCGAGCCGCCATTCGCCGCCTATCCCATGCGCCCTGGAATCACATTCACCTACGAAGGGGTCGCGGTCGACGAATCCGCGCGCGTGCTGCGCGAAGACGGCCAAGCCATCCCCAACCTCTTCGCCGCCGGCATGATCATGGCGCCCAACATCGTCCCGCGCGGCTATGTCTCGGGTCTGGCGCTCACCATCGGGATCGTCTTCGGGCGCATCGCCGGAATGGAGGCGGCACGCCATGCGCTCCACTGAGCCCCGCGACGAGGCGCGGCGCGTCCTCGGCATCTGCGATGCCTGCGGTTACTGCAACGGCTTCTGCGATCTGTTCGAGGCGGCCAGACGCCGTCCGGCACTCGGCGACGGCGATCTAACCCATCTCGCCAATCTCTGCCACGCCTGCCGCAACTGTCTCTATGCCTGCCAGTACGCGCCGCCGCATGTCTTCGCGGTCAATGTCCCGCGCACCCTGGCCACTCTGCGTCAAGGCACCTATGTCGAGCATGCCTGGCCCAACTGGCTCGCCCTGCTGCTGGAGCACAGCCGGCTTTCGACGCTGATCGTCACGCTCGTGGCCACCGGAATCATGATCGCGCTGCTCCTGGCCTCTGCCCCGCCCGATGTCCTCTTCGACCGGCACCAGGGCGCGGGCGCCTTCTACCGCGTCCTGCCCTGGGAGACGATGGCGGCGATCGGGGCCATTCCGCTCGGCTGGTCCTGCCTGGCGATCGGCATCGGGTTGCGCCGCTACTGGCGCAGGATCCGAACGACCTCCGTCCCGCTGACGACACGCGCGCTCGCCGACGCGGTGCGCGATGTCGTCCTGCTGCGCAATCTGCGAGGCGGCGGTCCCGGCTGCAACGACCTGGACGACCGTCTCTCCCACGCACGCCGCCGACTGCACCAGACCCTCGCGGGCGGCGTCCTGCTGAGCTTCGCCGCCACGCTCGTCGCAACCCTCTACCACCATGCGCTCGCCCTGGAGGCGCCCTACCCCATCCTCAGTCTGCCCGTGATGCTCGGCACGCTTGGCGGAATCGCCATGACGCTCGGCGCGCTGGGACTTCTATGGTTGAAGTGGCGCGAAGATCCCGAACCCACCGCCCCCGAGGCGCGCCGCTCCGACTCTGCCATCCTGAGCCTGCTGCTCTGGGTCGCACTGACCGGACTCGCCCTGCTGATCTGGCGCACCAGCGCGGCAATGGGACTCCTGCTCGCCATCCACCTCGGCAGCGTCCTGGCGCTCTTCCTGCTACTGCCCTACAGCAAACTGGTGCATGCCGGATACCGGTTCCTCTCGCTCCTGATCGAGGCGATGGAACGACAACGCAAACGAGCGAAGTCGCCTGGGTGAAGCGCAGCCCAACCCAAGAGCAGCGCCAGACCACGCGGCGATGTTCTCTGGACCAAGATTTGCTCCATCATTCCACCCGCATTCATACAGGTCACCGAACATTCGATGGGCGAACACATCCTCTTTCTGACCGGCCAGCTCGCGGAGAAGCCGCTCACACGTATCCTGACCGAGATGGACCTGCCGGACCGCACCTGGTCGATACGCCAGATGGGCGTCAAGGTAGCGGCATTGATGACGGCCGAGATGATCCAGCGCCGTCTGACCGATACGGAGCACGCGGACTGGATCATGATTCCGGGCCGCTGCCGGGGGGATGTGGAGGCGCTGAGCCAGCACTTCGGAATCCCGGTCAAGCGCGGCCCGGAGGAGATGATGGACCTGCCCCGCTATTTCGGGCTGGAGGGCAAGCCGGCGGACCTGGGTCAATACGATGTGCGCATCTTCGGCGAGATCGTCGATGCGCCGCGTCTGACAGTCGACGCGATCCTCGATCGGGCCGAACGCTTCGCCGCCGACGGGGCCGATGTCATCGATCTCGGCTGCCTCCCGGACACCCCCTTCCCGCACCTGGAACAGACGGTCCAATACCTTAAGGAAGCGGGCTACCGGGTCAGCGTCGATTCCATGAGCCCGAACGATCTGCTGCTGGCCGGAAAGGCCGGCGCCGACTATCTGCTGAGCCTGAACGAGCAGACTCTCTGGGTCGCCGAGGAGGTGGATGCCGTCCCCATCCTCATCCCCCACCCACAGGACGACCTGGCCTCGCTGGAGCGCGCCATGGCGCACATGGATCGGCTCGGCAAGCCCTATATCGCCGACCCCATCCTGGACCCCATCCATTTCGGTTTCGCCGACTCCATCGTGCGCTACCACAGCCTGCGACGCGCCCACCCGGACGCAGAGATCCTCATGGGCGTCGGCAACCTGACCGAACTGACCGAGGCCGATACCGCCGGCATCAACGCCCTGCTCATGGGGCTCATCTCGGAACTGGGCATCACCAACATCCTCGCCACCCAGGTCAGCCCCCATTGCCGCACGGCGATCCGCGAGGCCGATCGGGCGCGGCGCATCATGCACTGGGCGCGACGCGAGAACAGCCTGCCCAAACAGATCGACGGCGGCCTCACCGGGCTGCACGAGCGCGATCCATTTCCCTACGGGGCCGACGAGATCCGCGAACTGGCCGGAGCGATCCGCGACCCCAATTTCCGCATCCAGGTGAGCGAAGAGGGCATCCACGTCTACAACCGAGACGGACTCCACACCCACACCGACCCCTTCGAGCTCTATCCCCATCTCGGCGTAGAGCAGGATGGCGGGCACGCCTTCTATCTGGGCGTCGAACTGGCGCGCGCCCAGATCGCACACCAGCTCGGCAAACGCTATGTGCAGGACCGCCCGCTCGATTGGGGCTGCATGGTCGAGCGCGCGCCCGAGGACATGACCCGCTACGCGGAGCCGGCCACGACGAAACGCAAGGCGCGCAAGGAATGAATCATGCTCTCATGGAGACGCGGGGCAGTCTGTCCCCGCTCGGACCGACGGAAGTCAGCCAGGCTTGACCGCGCTCGTCATGATGTAGTCGAGACCCGGATAGACGCTGTCCGCGTCGAATCGAAGCGCCATGCGGGCGAAGCCCCGGGCGAGCGGATGCAGCCGACGCAGCGACTCTGGATGTGCCCGCAGATAGTCGTGCAACGGCGCGTAGACCCGGTCGCGGATCGATTCGATCCGGACCGATTCGAAACCCTGACGCGCCAAGCGCTCGCCATAGCCCTCGACGCCGTAGACGTTCTCCTCCGGCACCGCGAACTTGTTGGCCATCAGGCGCCAGGACAACCGCTGCAACAGGCGATCCCTCCAGCCGCCGGTCAACGGCATCGGCAGGATGTCGGCGGTCACCAGACGCCCGCCGGGACGCAGCACGCGCCAGGCCTCGCGAAAGAAGTCCTCACGGCTCACGAAGTGGAAGGCGCATTCGAGCGCCAGCACCTTGTCGACCGAGGCATCGGCGATCGGCATTTGGGTCGCCGACCCCAGTCGCAGATCGACCCGGTCCTCAAGCCCCTGCTCGGCGACACGGCGCTGGGCCACGGCGACCTGCGAGGCGGTCCGGTTGAGCCCGACGATCATGCGCGGCCCACGGCGCTGCGACCAGAGGATGTCCTGGTCGCCGAAACCGTAGCCGACGTCCAGAACCTGATCGGACTCGGAAAGGTCTGCCCAGTCCGCCATGAGCATGACCAGCGCCTCACTCGCCTCGTCGGCATCGCCAGCGTCGGGCCAGTAACCCAGGTTCAGATAGAAGGTGCGCTCGGTGACAGACCCCATCGAGAGGAGGTCGTAAATCTGGGGCACATCGAGTCTCTGGAAGGGGTTGAACAACCAATTCAGATGACCAAGCACCTTCCCTCGGGAAGGCGTCGACGCAAGCGAGTCTGAAGTCACGGGATGCGGTTCCTGTTCGTTGGCGGATCGAGGATCCGAGCCCACTCCCAATGGTGGCAGCACGAAGCCACCTCAACCACACACCGAAAGGGACAATATGACGAAACGATGTCGATCGGACCCTTGAGGTCTTAAGATGGCGCCTCGCCGCGAGGCCCGAAGATCCTGTTTCACATCGACCCAGCATCGATCGCAAGGAGAGAACTTAGACATGAACCGATATACACTATTGCAACGACTAATCCATTGGCTGGTCGCCCTGATGGTCCTCGGGCTGCTCCTCGGCGGCCTCGCCTTCTGGGCGCTCGATTACGAGGGATTGTCCAAACTGTTCGGGGAGGACACGACCAACATGCTCTTCATGGTTCACAAGAGCGTCGGCATTCTGATTTTGGCGCTGACCCTGCTGCGCATCTGGCTGCGTAAGCGCACGCCCGCACCGCCCTACGATCCACCGCTCGGGCTGATCGAGCGCATGGTCGGCGGTGGAGTCCATCTGCTGCTCTATCTGTTCCTGATCGCGCTCCCGATCGTCGGCTGGGTCGCCACCGCCGCCTCGGGATATCCGATCCAGTTCTTCGGCACCCAGTTGCCGGGGCTCATCGGCGAGAACAAGGAACTCGGCGCGATGCTCTTCACCTATCACGGCATCGGCGGTCTGATCGTCGCCGGCCTGCTGCTGATCCACATCGCCGCAGGACTCAAGCACTGGCGCCTCAAGGATGGCGTCATGACCCGCATCTCACTGCCCTGAAGCCGGTCGGCCAGGGACGGCCGACGAACCCAGTCGACATTCACATTCACGAGGACATCCAGCATGAAGGAACGGATCCTGATTCTCGGCGGCACCACGGAGGCCTATGTCCTCGCCGAAGCGCTTGCCGCCCATGACGATCTGCGGGTCACCAACTCGCTCGCGGGCCGCACCACCGACCCGCGTCTACCAGCCGGCGAAACCCGCATCGGCGGTTTCGGCGGACCCGAGGGGTTGACCGACTATCTGCGCGAGCAGCGCATCCGTGCGGTCTTCGACGTGACCCATCCCTTCGCCGCCAGCATGGGCTGGAACGCCTATCAGGCCTGTCACGCGGCCCACGTGCCGCTGCTCAGACTGGAACGTCCGGCATGGATCCCCGAAGCAGGCGATCGCTGGGACCAGGTCGAAGGCTGGGACGAGGCGGTAAACACCCTGATTCAGAACCGACCGCAGCGGGTTCTGCTGGCCGTCGGGCGGCAGGAACTCGTCCCCTTCGCCGGACTCGATGACATCTGGTTCCTCATCCGCGCGGTGACGCCCCCGGACCCGATGCCAGAATTTCCCTTGGCCGAATTGCTGCTCTCGCGCGGCCCTTTCGATCTGGACAGCGAGCGCAAACTGCTCGACGACCACGACATCGACACCATCGTCTGCAAGAACAGCGGCGGCGTGGCGACCTCGGCCAAACTGATCGCCGCCCGTGAACGCGGAATCCGCGTCATCATGCGCCAACGCCCACAGCGACCGGAGACACCCTTGGCGACCTCGGTCGAAGGGGCACTCAACTGGCTGGAAACGCGAAAGGAGAAATGGCGATGCGAACGCGAGCCAGCGCAGGCGGCCGGCTGAGTTCAGAACGAGGAATCGAACCGCGAAGGCGAAAGCGCGCAAAGGACGCCGAGAGTTTGCTTGTCTTCGCGTCCTTTGCGACTTTGCGGTTCAAATATCGCGGTCAGCTGCCCGGAGCCTCCGGGTACCAGCGCGGAGTGTAGACCCAAGCCCCAGCGTCGCCACGCGAGAATTGGCGGGTGAGCGAAGACCCGACGATGACCATGGTGCGCATGTCCACCTGATCGGGACGTACCTCGGCCAGCGTCGTCACCTGCACCCGTTCGGCCGGACGTCCCACATCCCGCCCCAGCACGACCGGCGTCTGCGGAGCGCGATGACGGCGCAGCAATTCCAGCGCCTCTCCTAGCTGCCAGGGACGCGCCTTGGAGATGGGGTTGTAGAGTGCGATGACGAAATCGGCCAGCGCGGCATGCTCCAGACGCAGCAGGATCTGCGACCAGGGCTTGAGGTTATCCGAGAGCGAGATGACGCAGAAATCGTGCCCCAAGGGAGCGCCGATGCGCGCGGCCGTCGCCTGGGCCGCCGAGATGCCGGGCAGAATCGCCAGATCCACGCGCCTCCAGCTCGGATCGGAGGACTGGTCCAGCGCCTCCATCACCGCCGTCGCCATGGCGAAGACGCCCGGATCGCCCGAGGACACCACCACCACGCGACGCCCCTGAGTGGCCAGCTCGAAGGCCAGCCGGGCGCGATCCATCTCGCACCGGTTGTCCGAATCCAGTGTGCGCTGATCGGGACGAAAGGGTCCGGCCATCTCGACATAGGTGGTATAGCCGACGATGTCCTGCGCCCGGTCGAGTTCCTCGCGCACCGCCGGCGCCATCAGTTCGGCGGCGCCCGGCCCCAGACCGATCACGGCCAGCCGTCCCGAGTGCGATGTGCTCACCGTACCGGCGACGTCATTCGATGACTCGACCATCTCAGCCCTGCCACCGTTCGCCGGGGATGAGGACCATCGAGAAATAGGGCACGGTCTCTGGCGCGATCTCGGTGAAGGGTCGCACGCATTCGCCGTCCATAGTCGCCCGTTCGACATAGAGGGCGCGCTTTTCGAGCCCGAGCTTGGTGATGACGCGTCGGATCTTCTCGAAGTTGCTGCCCAGCTTCATGATGGCCGCCGCCTCGACGCCGTCGAGCATCTGAGTCAGGGTCTCCTCGGGAAGCGTACCGGGCAGCACCTGGAGACGCTGATCGCGATAGACCAGCGGGGTGCGCAGCACCGAGGCGCTGGCGACCACCGAGCAGACGCCCGGAACCACCTCGGTCTCGAAGCGGTCGGCCAGGCGGTCGTAGAGATACATGAATGAGCCGTAGAAGAGTGGATCGCCCTCGCAGAGCACGGCCACGTCGCGACCCGCCTCCAGATGTCCGGCGATCGATTCGGCGGATGCGTCGTAGAAGTCGCGCATCGCCGCTTCGTAATCGAAGGGCGGTGGCGGCTTCTTGCCGGTGACCGGATAGATCAGCGGCAGACGCAGCTGCTCGGCGCCGAGATAGTCCTCGACGCTGGTCAGCGCGTTGCCGCGCTTCTCCTTTGCAGCGTAATAGGCCACCACCGGCGCCTCGCGCAGATAGCGCAGCGCCTTGAGGGTGATGAGTTCCGGATCGCCCGGGCCGACGCCCAGGCCAAATAAACGCCCCTGTGCCATATGGATCAGTGGTCCCGCCCGAGTGCGTTGACGGCGGCGGCGGCCATGGCGCTTCCGCCCCGACGACCACGGACGGTGACGAAGGGCACGCCACGGCTATCGGCCGCGAGCGCCTCCTTGGATTCGGCCGCGCCCACAAAGCCCACCGGGAAGCCCAGAATCAGCGCCGGCTTGGGCGCACCCGCGTCGAGCATCTCGAACAGCCGGAACAGCGCGGTCGGGGCATTGCCGACCACCACGATCGACCCCGCGAGATGCGGACGCCAGAGCTCCAAGGCCGCTGCGGTGCGGGTATTGCCGAGCTGCTTGGCAAGCTCGGGAACGCTCGGATCCTGCAGGGTGCAAATGACGGCGTTCTCGGCGGGAAGACGGGCGCGGGTGATGCCCTCGGCCACCATGCGGCTGTCGCACAGAATGGGCGCGCCGGATTCGAGCGCCTCGCGCCCGGCGGTTCCGGCACCCTCCGAAAAGACCAGATCCTCTACGATGTCGGGCATGCCGCAGGAATGGATGACCCGCACCGCCAGCGCCTCCAGGTCGGCCGGCAGACGATCGAGCTTCGCCTCGGCGCGGATGATGGCGAAGGATTGACGATAGATGTCGTGAGCATCGCGATTGTATTCGATCATTGTGGGTCTCTAACGCGCGGTGATACCGATCGACACGGACTCGGGCGAGTCCAGACGGAGGCGGGACGAATAGGGTGGCCGACAGGTAAGCGTAAGCGGTGGATGTACTTTCTGGTGAAGAGCGGGATTATAATGCCGACCAAAGAGATATACCACTCTGCCACGCCCCTCCCCCACTTCGATCGAGCCTCCGACGCATGACCCATCGCCGCCAGCCCGCAGATACCGAATCCACCGTACCCTGGCTGACCATCGTCGGAATCGGTGAGGACGGACTGGCCGGACTCGGCGAGGAGGCCCGGCGCGCGGTCTCCGAGGCGGCGATCCTCTTCGGCGGCGAGCGTCATCTCGCCCTGGTTCCGGCGCCGCCGGGACAGGACCGCCACCCCTGGCCGAGCCCATTCAGCGCCGCCTATGAGCGACTCCTGTCGCATCGGGGCAGCCCAGTCTGCGTGCTGGCCAGCGGCGATCCCATGTTCTACGGCATCGGCGGCAGCCTCGCGCGCCGGGTCGCGCCCGGTGAGATGCGCATCCTCCCCGGCCCCTCCTCGGTCTCGCTGGCCGCCGCCCGACTCGGCTGGCCGCTGCAGGACTGCCGCGTCATCCCCGCCCACGGCCGACCGCTGGAACGGGTCAATCTGCATCTGGCCGAGGGCGCGCGTCTGCTGATCCTCTCGGCCGACGGAGAGACACCCGCTCGACTCGCCGCACTGCTCTGCGAGCGCGGATTCGGCGCCAGCCGGCTCGATGTCTTCGAGCGTGTCGGCGGACCCGAGGAACGCAGACTGGACGGCATCGCCGACGATTGGACCCACCCGAGCTGCGCCGCGCTCAACCTGATCGCGGTCGAATGCCACGCCAGCGCGAACGCCCGCCTGCTGTCGCGCCGCTGCGGTCTGCCGGACGACGCCTTCGTCCACGAAGGCCAGATCACCAAGCGCGATGTCCGCGCGGCCTCGCTGGCCCGACTGGCGCCATTGCCCGGCGAGCTGCTCTGGGACGTCGGCGCCGGCAGCGGCTCCATCGGCATCGAATGGATGCGCACCGAGAGCGGCTGCCGCGCCATCGCCATCGAGCCCGACGCCGCGCGGCGCGACCTCATCGACCGGAACCGCAACCGGCTCGGTGTCCCCGAGCTCCAGATCGTCGCCGGACGCGCCCCGGAGGTGCTGGAAGGGCTCCAGACACCCGACGCCATCTTCATCGGCGGCGGGCTCACGGTCGAAGGCGTCGCCGAGTGCTGCTGGGAGGCACTGAAACCGGGCGGACGCCTGGTCGCCAACGCCGTCACCCTCCAGAGCGAGGCATTCCTGGTCGCACTGCGCGAACGTATCGGCGGCGACCTCACCCGCCTATCCGTCGCCCATGCCGCCCCCCTCGGCCGCTTCGACGGCTGGCGCACCGCCATGCCCGTCACCATCCTGAGCGCCGAAAAGCCCGCCTGAACCCAGCCCCCGTCCTCGTCCCCAGGCTGAGACTCAATCCCGATCCGGTCGCGTCCTGAAGCGCGGCAGACCGATATCCCACCGGATGGCGGCGACGCGCAGCAGGAAGATGATGGAGCCGGCCGCAACGGCGGCGAGTCGGGGATCGATGTCGAGGAAGAAGAGTCCGATGAAGACCAGCCCGCCAACCCAGGCGGCGGTGGCGTAGAGCGATCCCTGGAACACCAGCGGTTCTTCGTTGCAGAGCACGTCGCGCAGGATGCCTCCCACCACGCCGGTGATGACGCCCATGAAGCTGGCCACCAGCCAGGGCGCGCCCCAGACCAGGGCGACCTTGGTACCGGCGATGGTGAAGAGCGCCAGTCCGGCAGCGTCTGGGATCAGGAACAGCCGCGCCGGAAGCACGAAGACCCGGGCGAGGAAGAAGGTGGCCAACGCGGCCAGCAGCGCCGCGATCAGGAAGGTCTGATCGGCGACCCAGAACACCGGACGATCGAGCAGCACGTCGCGCAGGGAGCCGCCGCCGAGCGCGGCGGCCAGGGCGACCACGACCATCCCGAAGAGATCGAAGCGCTTGCGCCCGGCCTCCAACACGCCGGCAGCCGCCATCGTGGCCACGGCACCCAGACTGATGCCGTGCATGACCTGATCGAGAGGAAGATCCAAGATGGACTCGGGAGGCATGTCTTGAGACGTGGAAGCGAAGAAAGCGGCATCTTACTCAAGCCGACACGAGAAGCCACGCCCAGCGCCGAACGGTTACCATCGGCGCCTTTCCAGTCAACGCCCACGCATTTCAGGATCGCCCTATGGCCCTCAAGGCAACCATCTTCAAGGCACAGGTCCAGATCTCGGATCTGAATCGACACTATTACGAAGGCCACGCGCTCACCCTCGCCCGCCATCCCTCCGAGACCGATGCGCGCCTGATGGTGCGGCTGCTCGCCTTCTGTCTCTACGCCGACGAGCGCCTGGTCTTCACCAAAGGGATTTCGACCGACGACGAGCCCGACCTCTGGCAGCACAGCCTGAGCGGCGAGATCGAGCGCTGGATCGAGCTGGGTCAACCGGACGAGCGCCGTCTGCGTCAGGCCTGCGGACGTGCCCGCGAGGTGATCGTCATCAACTATGGCGGACGCAGCTCGGACATCTGGTGGGACCAGAACCGAGACGGACTCAAGCGACTGCGCAATCTGCGGGTGCTGGATCTGGATAGCGACACGGTTCAGTCGCTCTCCGAGCTGGCTGGGCGCAACATGGAGCTGCAATGCACGCTCGACGGCGGACAGATGTGGCTCGGCAATGCCGACAGCACGGTCGAGATCAGCCCGACGGTACGCCAGGAGATCGGGTCGAACTGACGGCGTGCATTGAACCGGGCCGGACTTACAGCCCCCGCGTCCAGGCCGCACGCAACGGAGCGGCGTCGGGGCGCTCGATCGCAGACCGCACCTGCGTCAGCAGGCGCTCCTTGTCGGCGCCGAGCGTACCCTTGAGCACCAGCCAATTCGATGAATGATCGGCGCGAAAGATGGTCTGACGCAGTTCGAGCGCGGACAGAAACCGCTCCATCTCGCGGAACAGACCGTCCGGCGACAGAGGACTCCACTCGGGCCAGGACGCGCGATAGCGCGTGCCGCCATCGCTCAGCATGAGCACCAGGGTCGAGAGATACTCGGGCTGGGTGGCATTCATGAGACGCGCCGAGTTGTCGGCATGCCGGACGCTCAACAACTCGCCGCCGAGTCCGTTGATGATCATCACCGAGCGACGGATCCCGGCCTCGCCCAGCTTGTCGAGCGCCGCACGGGTCGACTCGAAGGTCTCGCCCTTGTCGATCCGCTCCAGCAGCGCATCATCACCGGATTCGGCGCCCAGATAGGCGAGCGTCAAACCGGCCTCGCGCAGTTCGCGCAATTCGGCGACGCTCTTCTTGTTCAGGTTGCGCGCCAGACAATAGCTGGAGACCCGATGCACCGAGGGCAGATGGGTGCGGATCGCCTCCAGATAGACCAGCAGACGCCGCGTCGGCAGCACCAGCGCATCGCCGTCGGCCAGAAAGACCCGCCGCACCTCGTCGCCGAGCCGCTCGCCAACGCGCCGGATGCCCTTCAGCACCTCACCCGTCTCACGCGCGCGAAAACGCTTCTGCGACGGGCGGTACATGTCGCAAAAGGTGCAGCGATTCCAGGAACAGCCGTCGGTGACCGGCAGGATCAGCGACTGCGCCTCGCTCGGCGGGCGGTAGACGGGCTCGACGTAGCGGATGGGTGGTTGAATGCTCAGAACGGGATCCTCCTCGGGACGCGCGCGGTTGGAGGCTGAAAGCGCTACACGAACAAGGCCGCAGCCGCCTCGGGCGCCGACGGAAAATAGAGGTGCAGATAGCTCGCCCGCAGCGTGCCGTGGCGGTAGAAGGGCTCGCCGGCACGGCCGTCGCTCCGGCGCAGACCGAACGCGGCCGGTTCGACAGGCGTCTCCATGGTGGAATGATGGAAGCTGTGACCGCGCAGACAGCCCTGCGGCGTGTCGAGCGACTGCATGCCGAGACCGGCGAGACGCGACCGCATCAGCCCCTGACCCGGCAGCAGGCCAGCCATGTCGGCCGAGTCGCCGGATTTATCGGTCAGTCGGTCGAGCAGATAGAGCATCCCGCCGCATTCGGCATAGAGCGGACGCCCCTCGGCGACATGCCGAACCAGCGACGCCTTCATGCCGCGATTGGCGGACAGCGCCTGGAGATGCAGTTCCGGATAGCCACCAGGCAGATAGATGGCATCGGCGGCGACATGGTCATCGACGAGCGGCGAAAAGAAACTCAACTCGGCCCCGAGCCTTTCAAGCAGCCGCAGATTGTCCTCGTAGATGAAGGAGAATGCGGCATCGCGCGCGACCGCGATCCGCCGCCCGGCGAGCGGTCGCGGCATCTCGGCGGTATCGTCCGACGGACCGAAATCGACCGGCTCCGGCAGCTCGGCGAGCGCCGTCTCGCCCAGCCGGTCGGCGATCCGGTCAAGCCTGGCGTCCAGATCCGCGACCTCCTCGGCCTGGACCAGCCCCAGATGCCGGCTCGGCAGCTCGGCGTCGCCGAGTCGCGGCATGGAGCCCAGATAGCGCAGATCCGGCGGGAATCCGCCCCGGATCATTTCCTCGTGACGCGGACTCGCGACCCGATTGGCCAGGATGCCGGCGAAGCGCAGCGCCGGACGATAGGTCGCGAGCCCCAATGCCAGCGCACCGAAGGTCTGACCCATACCCTTGGCGTCGATCAGCGCCGCGACCGGGATGCCGAAGGTCTCGGCCAGATCGGCGCCGCTCGGTGTGCCGTCGAACAGCCCCATGGCGCCCTCGACCAGGATCAGATCCGCCTCGCCCGCCGCCGCCCACAGCTTGCGTCGGCACTCCGCCTCGCCCACCATCCAGAGATCCAGAGGACCGACCGGCGCGCCGCTGGCCCGGCCCAGGATCATGGGATCGAGAAAATCCGGCCCCGTCTTGAACACCCGCACCCGTCGTCCGAGACGCGCGTGATGGCGCGCCAGACCGGCGACCAGGGTCGTCTTACCCTGCCCCGAAGCGGAGGCGGTCAGGAAGAGCGCCGGACAACGACGAACGGCGGATGGGTTATTGAAGGCATTTTCTGACATGACGAGATCGACCGACTCGATGAATCCAATGACACTATTCGCTATCTTCGCGTCCTTCGCACCTTTGCGGTTCCCTTCATGACCCGACCCACAGCTGTCGCCATCGGGATCGGCTGCCAGCGCGGAACCGCGCTCGAAACGCTCGAAGGGGCTATCGCCGAGGCGCTGCGCGGACTGGACGCGGTGGAGGTACGCTGCATCGCCAGCCATGTCCGCAAGGCGGACGAGCCCGCACTGCTGGCGCTTTCCGAGCGGCATGGCTGGCCATTCCTCACCTACCCCGCCGAGCGCCTCGACGCAGTCGGGGTCCCCAACCCATCCACGCGCGTCGCCGAGGAGGTAGGGACCGCCAGCGTCTGCGAGGCGGCGGCGCTGCTCGCCTCGAATGCCCCGCAACTCCTGGTCGAGAAGCTCCGCCATATCGGACCCGACGGCAAGGGGGCGACGATCGCCGTCGCACGTTGGGAACCTGCCGAGGCTCCCGCGTAGGGACCCATGGCGGTTGAATGTAAGATCGGGTTTGCGATGATGGCGTGGCTTTCCATGCGGCGCAATACGCTTCGCTATTGCGCCCTACCGGCCCTTTACCCATCAGGATCGCATCGGCCCGGACGTATCCCAGGGCACGACATATCCCTGCCCATCGTGTTCGCCCATGACGGCTCGCACACCATAGGTTCGGGCGAGATTCTCCGCCGTCAGCACCTCGCTGGGCGTGCCGGTCGCGATCAGTTCGCCCCGGTCCATCATCACCAGGCGATCGCAGAAACGGCTGGCGAGCGTCAGGTCGTGGAGCACCACCAGGACGCCCCGCCCGCTCTGGCAGACCGAGCGCAGAAGCCGCATCACCTGCAATTGATGACGCGGATCCAATGCGGCCACCGGCTCGTCGGCCAGGATCAGCGGCGCCTCGACAGCAAGCACCCGGGCCAGACGGGCGCGGGCCCGCTCGCCGCCGGAGAGCTGGGTGACGCGACGCTCGCGCAGACGCCAGACATCGGTCAGGCGCATGGCCGACTCGATCGCCTCCAGATCCCCCTTTCGCGGCCCGCCGGCACCGCGCCACCAGCTGCCGCGATAGGGATGGCGCCCGAGCCCGACCAGATCGCGCACCGAGATGGGCCATTGAAGCGGATCCTCCTGGCTCAGATAGGCCAGACAAAGGGCCCGCTCGCGCGCCGGCATGGCGTTCAATGGACGCCCGCGAAAGCGGATCTCGCCGCCATGATCCAGTAGCTGGGCGATAGCCTTGACCACCGTACTCTTGCCCGCCCCGTTGGGGCCGATCAGACCCAGCAGTTCGCCCTCACCGATCGTGAAAGAGAGCCCACGCACCAGCGGCTTGCCGCCCAGCACGACATCCAGCCCGGAGACCTCAAGCAGGCTCACAGCATGTCCCTCCGCGAGCGCAGCACCAGGGCCAGGAAGAAGGGCGCGCCGATGAGCGCCGTCACCACGCCGAGCATCAGCTCCCTGGGCGTGTCCAGCAGACGCACGGCGATGTCGGCGGCCAGGATCAGCACGGCCCCGCCGAGCGCGCTCGGCAGCAGCAGGCGACCGGGCCGATAGTCGACGAATCGGCGCAGCAGATGGGGCACGACGAGGCCCACGAAACCGATGGTGCCGGACACCGCGACCGTGGCACCCACGCTCAGCGCCGAGCCCAGGATGACGAGCCCGCGCAGACGTCCGAGGTCCACCCCCAGGGTGCGCGCCTCGCCCTCCCCCAGCGCCAGCACGTCGAGCGAAGGTCCCGTCATCAGCAGCAGCGCCAGCCCGGCGATGACGAACGGCAGACAGAGCCGCACGTCATCGAAGCTGCGATCCGCGATCGAGCCGAGCAGCCAGAGCACCATGTCCTGCACCCCGCCCGGATTCGGTGCCAGATTGAGCGCGAGCGACGTCAGAGCACCGGCCAGGGAGGTCAGGGCGATTCCGGCGAGGATGAGCGTCAGGTTGGTCGAGCCGGCCCGGGTCAGGGCATAAAGGACCCCGGTCGCCAGCAGGGCGAAGGTCATGGCGGCACCCGGAAGCGCCCAGAGACTGGCTGCGGTCAGCCCGAAATAGAGCGCGACCACGGCACCCAGCCCGGCGCTCGCCGAGATACCGAGCAGCCCCGGCTCGGCGAGCGGATTGCGCAGCAGCCCCTGAAGCGCGGCGCCGGACGCACCGAGCGAGAATCCCACCAGCCAGGCCAGGACGACCCTGGGCAGCCGAATCTGCCGCACGATGAGGCTCTGCTCATCCGTGCCCGTGCCCAACAGACCGGCGATCACCTCGCCGAGCGACAACGGGGCCTCGCCGAAGCGCAGCGAGACCAGACTGAGCCCCAGCAGGATCAGAAAAAGGACGACATTCAAGGAGCGGAATCGAAACCGGAGCATGGATGGATATCAGGGGTGGACCTGACCGATGAGGCCAGGCTGGGCGGGAAGCGACTCGATCTGGGTCACGATCCGCTCGGCGGCGTCGACCAGTTCCAGTCCGCCGCAACCCCAGTCCTTCACCGGGACGGAGACGCTAGGGATGCGCTCCAACATCCGTCTCAACAGCGGATGACGCCCATAGGCCGAGGCGGCTCCAGGTCCAGACCGATCGAAATACCCGAGCAGAAACAGATCTGGCGGAGCCGTCACCAGACGCTCCAGCGGAAAACGGCCCCAGCCGGCGAACCCTTCCTCGGCCGCGACATTGCGCAGTCCCAGCAGGCGCAGCAGATCGTCGACATAGGTTCCGGAGCCGGCCGTGCCTCCGCTCGGTCTCAGATAGAGCACCCGATAGGGCTGGATGCGCTCGCGCAGAACACGCATCCGCGCCTCGGCATCGAGGATTCGGGCCTCGCCCGCCTCGGCGCGACCGATCCGGGCCGCCATCTCGCGGGTCGCCTTCAGAGTATCCGTCCAGGTGGTCGGATAAGGCATCGCAACGATCTCCGTCCCGCGACCGGCCAGGAGCTCGGCATGCCGCCGTCCCGTCCAGCCGGTGTAGACCAGGGCCATATCGGGCTTCAGATGGAGGAGATCCTCCACCCCGCCGCGATTCGGCGGATAGGCTAGCGCGGCCTCGGCGACGGAAGAGACGCGCGAATCCTGGGCCTGGTTGGAAACCGAGAGGATCTGCTCCGGCGCGGCGATCCGCAACAGCAGCAGATCGGCACAGAGATTGGTGCTGACGACCTTGGGCAGGTCTGTGGAATCGGCAGCGACGGGAGCTGAAATCGGAATCAGAACCGCAAAGGCGCAAAGGACGCGAAGAATGATGAGTGATGGCTTCATGCGCATCCTTCCGTCACGGAATCACGCCATAACCACACGACAAAATCCTTTGCGCCCTTGGCGCCTTTGCGGTTCACATTCTCCCCGAGACTCAAGAAATGGGTTCGCCCAGGAGCGACAGGTCGAGCGCGTAGCCACCGGTCACCATATAGCTGGAGGCGCAGCGCGGACCGAGCCGGCGAATCAGGTTGCCGAGCCGGTCGCGGAAGGTCCGCCCGATCGGATAGGCCGGGATCACGCCCCAGCCGGTCTCCTCGGCGACCAGGATCAGGGGCGACCGACAGCCTTCGACCACGGCCTCCAGGCGCTCCGCGCGTTCGCGCCACTGGGTGTCGTCGAGCTCGATCAGGTTCGCGACCCAGGTACCGAGCGAGTCGACCAGTAGACACTGGTCCGAGCCGTCATGCTCGACCAGCGCCGTCTCCAGGTCGGTCGGGACGCAGAGGGTCGACCAGTGCCCGGGACGGCGCTGGCGATGGGCCTCGATCCGGGCGGTCCAGTCTGCATCCTCCGGATCCTCCCTGGCGGTCGCGACATAGACGACCGGACGGCCCGACTCGTGGGCCAGACGCTCGGCCCACTCGCTCTTTCCGCTGCGGGCCGGACCGCAGACCAGGACCGCCGAGGACGCGCTCGATGGGTTTCGCTGCGCTCGACCCATCCTAGGCGGGATCGTAGCCGAGCACAGGGGCGAGCCAGCGCTCGACCTCGGCCAAGGTCATGCCCTTGCGCGCGGCATAGTCCTCGACCTGATCCTTCTGGATCTTGCCGACGCCGAAATAGCGCGCCTGCGGATGGGAGAAGTAGCAGCCCGAAACTGCCGCAGTCGGCAGCATGGCGAAGTTCTCGGTCAGGGTGATGCCGACGCGGCGATCCGGCTCCAGCAGCTCCCAGAGGATGCCCTTCTCGGTGTGATCCGGACAGGCGGCATAGCCGGGCGCGGGGCGGATACCCTGGTATTTCTCGGCGATCAGCGCCTCGTTGTCCAGCGATTCGTCGGGGGCATAGCCCCAGTAGCGGGTGCGCACCAGCTGGTGCAGACGCTCGGCGAAGGCCTCGGCCAGACGGTCGGCCAGGGATTTGAGCATGATGGCGCCGTAGTCGTCGTGATCGGCCTCGAAGCGGGCCAGATGCGCGTCGATCCCGATACCGGCGGTAAGGGCAAAGGCTGCGATCCAGTCGTCCTGGCCAGCCGGCGCGATGAAGTCGGACAGACAGAAGTTGGGCTGATTGCGCGCGGCATCGCGCGGCATCTGCTGACGCAGATTGTGCAGCATGGCCAGGGTCTCACCGCGCGAGGCGTCCGCATAGAGCGCGATATCGTCATCGCCCACCGCATTGGCCGGGAAGAAGCCGAGCACCGCGCGCGCCTCCAGCCAGCGCTCGCTGACCATCCGTTCCAGGAACGTCTGGGCGTCGGCGTAGAGCTTGCGCGCCTCCTCGCCGATCACATCGTCGTCGAGGATATCGGGGAAGCGTTTGTGCGCCAACTCCCAGGCATGGAAGAAGGGCAGCCAATCGATGCAGCCGACCAGGTCGTCGAGCGGGAAATTCGCGATGGTCGCGACCACACCTCCGCCGACCGGCTCCAGCTGAAGCGACCAGGGGGCCGAGTCGCTGAAACCGGCATCGAGCAGCGCAGGTCGCGGCGGGGTATAGGCGGACCAGTCGATCGGCACCCGGTTGGCGCGCGCATCGGCGATCGCCATCGACTTGCGCGCCGTCCCCCGGCCCTCGCGCTCGGCGCGGACGCGGGCGTATTCCTCGCGGATCGAGGCGACATAGCCCGGACGCAGATCGTCGCTCAGCAGGTTGGAGGCCACGCCGACCGCGCGCGAGGCGTCCGGGACGTAGATGACCGGCGCCTCGCGCTGGGGGGCGATCTTGATCGCGGTATGCAGCTTGGACGTGGTCGCGCCGCCGATCAGCAGCGGCATGTCCATCCCGGAGCGCTCCATCTCCTTGGCGACATGCACCATCTCGTCGAGCGAGGGGGTGATGAGTCCGGACAGACCGATGATGTCGACATTCTCCTCGCGCGCGCGCTGGAGGATGGTCTCGGCCGGGACCATGACGCCGATGTCGATGACCTCGTAGCTGTTGCACTGGAGCACCACACCGACGATGTTCTTGCCGATGTCGTGCACGTCGCCCTTGACCGTGGCCATCAGGATGCGGCCGTTGTTCTTGGCGGCCTCGCCCGAGGCGGCCTTCTCGGCCTCCAGATAGGGGAAGAGATAGGCGACCGCCTTCTTCATGACCCGCGCCGACTTGACCACCTGGGGCAGGAACATCTTGCCGGCACCGAAGAGGTCGCCGACATGGTTCATGCCGGCCATCAGCGGCCCCTCGATCACCAGCAGCGGCCGCCCGAGCACCTGGCGCGCCTCCTCGGTGTCCTGGTCGATATAGTCGGTGATGCCCTTGACCAGGGAGTGCTTCAGGCGCTCCTCGACCGGCCAACTGCGCCATTCCTGCTCCTCCGGGCGCGCCTCGACCGCGCCGCCGCCCTGATAGTTGGGCGCGATGTCGAGCAGACGTTCGGTCCCGTCGTCGCGGCGATTGAGGATGACGTCCTCGACCGCCTCGCGCAGCTCGGCGGGCAGATCGTCATAGATGGCGAGCTGGCCGGCATTGACGATGCCCATGTCCATCCCGGCCTTGATCGCGTGATAGAGGAAGACCGCGTGGATCGCCTCGCGTACCGGGTTGTTGCCGCGGAAGGAAAAGGAGACGTTGGACACGCCGCCTGAGATCTTGGCGTGCGGCAATGTGCGTTTGATCTCGCGCACCGCCTCGATGAAGTCGACCGCGTAGTTGTTGTGCTCCTCGATACCGGTGGCGACGGCGAAGATGTTGGGATCGAAGATGATGTCCTCGGCCGGAAAGCCGACCTGTTCGGTCAGAATCTTGTAGGCACGGGTGCAGATCTCGATCTTGCGCGCCTGGGTGTCGGCCTGACCGACCTCGTCAAAGGCCATGACGATGACCGCCGCGCCATAGCGTCGGCACAGATGCGCCTGATGCAGGAACTTCTCCTCGCCTTCCTTGAGCGAGATGGAGTTGACGATCGGCTTGCCCTGGACGCACTTGAGCCCGGTCTCGATCACCTCCCACTTGGAGGAGTCGATCATCACCGGCACCTTGGCGATGTCCGGCTCGGCCGCGACCAGGTTGAGGAAGCGGCGCATGGCGGCGACCGCGTCCAGCAGGCCCTCGTCCATGTTGACGTCGATCACCTGGGCGCCGTTCTCGACCTGCTCCTGGGCGACGCTCAGTGCCGTGTCGTAGTCGCCCTCCTTGATCAGACGCTTGAAGCGCGCCGAGCCGGTGACGTTGGTGCGTTCGCCGACGTTGACGAAGAGCGCGTCCGCGCCGATGTTGAAGGGCTCCAGCCCGGACAGACGGCAGGCAGGCTGGATGTCCGGCAGTGGACGCGGCGTCATGCCCTCGACCGCCGCTGCGATGGCGCGGATGTGATCCGGCGTAGTGCCGCAGCAGCCGCCAATGATGTTGAGGAAGCCAGAGCGCGCCCACTCGGCGATCTCGGTAGCCATCTCCTCCGGCCCCAGATCGTAGCCGCCCAGCTCGTTCGGCAGCCCGGCGTTCGGGTGCGTCGAGACGCGACACTCGGCGATCCGCGCCAACTCCTCGACGTACTGGCGCAGCTCGTAGGGGCCAAGCGCGCAGTTGAGTCCGATCGAGATCGGATCGGCATGACGCAGCGAGTTGTAGAAGGCCTCGGTGGTCTGGCCGGTCAGGGTGCGCCCGGACTGGTCGGTGATGGTGCCCGAGATCATGATCGGACGCTCGATGCCGTCCTCGTCGAACACCTGACGCACGGCGAAGATGGCCGCCTTGGCGTTGAGGGTATCGAAGATGGTCTCGATCAGGATGATGTCGGCGCCGCCCTCGATCAGTCCCCGCGTCGACTCGGCATAGGCCGCAACCAGGGTGTCGAAATCGATGTTGCGGTAACCGGGATCGTTAACGTCCGGCGAGATGGAGGCGGTGCGGTTGGTCGGGCCGAGCACGCCGGCGACGAAGCGCGGCTTGTTCTCGGTGCCGATCGCATCCGCCGCCCGGCGGGCTAGGCGCGCGGCGGCGACATTGATCTCGTAGGCCAGCTCCTCCATGCCGTAGTCGGCCATGGCCACGCGGGTCGCGTTGAAGCTGTTGGTCTCGATGATGTCGGCGCCGGCCTCCAGATACTGGCGGTGGATGCCTTCGATCACGTCTGGACGGGTGAGCGCCAACAGATCGTTATTGCCCTTGAGGTCGCTCGGCCAGTCCGCGAAGCGCTCGCCGCGATAGTCGGCCTCGGTCAGGCCGTGACGCTGGATCATGGTGCCCATGGCACCATCGAGAATCAGAATCGAGCGTTCGAGACGCTCGCGGATGAGAGCGGTGGAATCGGTCATGACTTCTCGCGGATAGTGTCTGTGGGCGTACCCGAACGGGCGAACACGCGGACTGGCGGCGGACATTCACTCGGTGCCGGCCTATGAGGATCCTGGCAACCCGAAACAGCGGACGGAACGCAGAGGAATCAAAGAGCGCCCAGTGCCCTTAACCTGACGCGGTGAAAGGGAAACGATAACAGAAATGACCGCAGGCTTCTCGTCCGAGAGCAGCGGCTTCAGGTCAAACGGACGGAGCGTCTCTCATCCGGCCAGCAGTTGGGCGCGCTCTTGGCGCAGCTTCGCCACCTTGGGGGAAATGACGACCTGGCAGTAGCCTTGGCCCGGATTGCGACGGAAATAGTCCTGGTGATACGCCTCCGCCGGATAGAAAGGTGGCGCCGGCTCGACCAGGGTGACGATCGGGTTCGGCCAGATCGCCGCCTCGTTCAGCTCCTGGATCACCTCGTTGGCGGTGAACCGCTGCGCCTCCGAGTGGTAAAAGATCACCGAGCGGTATTGGGTACCGACGTCCGCGCCCTGCCGATTGAGGCTGGTCGGGTCGTGCATGCCGAAGAAGACACGCAGCAGGGTGGCAAAGTCGATCTGGTCGGAATCGAATTCGATCCGCACCACCTCGGCATGACCGGTGGCCCCGGTACAGATCTGCTGATAGGTCGGATTGGCGAGTTCGCCTCCTGCGTAACCGCAGACCAGGGATCGCACCCCGTTCAGTTCGCGCAAGACGGCATCCAGACACCAGAAGCACCCACCACCCAGGGTCGCTGTTTCGATCGCCATCGCATTCTCCCCATCAGCTCGTGCATTCCGAACCACGGCGGCAGTTCGGGACCCGGACACCTGGCCAGAGACCGATGCCGTGCGCTGGAGATAGGGTCGGAAGAGGTCGCGCGAAAGGGTGCCGTGCGAATCAGTCGTCCTCGGCCGACGACCCCGCAGCATTGGATGGAAGCAGACCATAACGCTCAAGCTTGGCACGCAGACCGACCCGCGACAGGCCCAGCTCCTCGGCGGCCTGGGTCTTGTTCCAGCGGTGACGGATCAGGGTCTCGCGCAGGATGCTGGACTCCAGCGCCTCCACGCGCGCCTTGAGCGACACGGTCTGGCCGCCTGCTCCACGCAGACCGGATGCGCCCATGTCGTCGAAAGGGCTCGCGTGCAGGATGCGCGGATCCAGCAGATCGGCACCCAACATGCGTCCAGGCGCCAGCACCAGCACCCGCTGGATCTCGTTCTGCAGCTCGCGCACATTGCCCGGCCAGGCGTAGCGACTCATGCAGTCCAGTGCCTCCTGGGTGAAACCGTCGACCGGTTTGACGAAGTCGCGCTGAGCGGCATCCAGGATATGCCGAGCGATGGGGACGATATCCATTGGACGGTCGCGTAGCGGCGGCAGATGGATGCGCACACCGGCGAGTCGATAATAGAGATCCTCGCGAAAACGCCCCGCGCGGATCTCATGCTCCAGATTCCGGTTGGTCGCGGCGACGACACGCACGTTCACCTTTCGACGGCGGTTGGACCCGAGCGGACGCACCTCCTGTTCCTGCAGCAAGCGCAGCAGCTTGACCTGGAAGGCGGTCGAGACCTCGCCGATCTCGTCGAGGAAGATGGTCCCACCGTCGGCCTGCTCGAAAAGTCCGACCCGAGGGTTGACGGCACCGGTGAAGGCGCCCTTCTCGTGCCCGAACAGCTCGCTTTCGAGCAGTTGGTCCGGCATGGCGCCCGTGTTCTCGGCCACGAACGGATTGTCCGCGCGTGGACTGTTGTAGTGCAGCGCACGCGCGAACAGCTCCTTGCCGGTCCCCGACTCGCCGGTCAAGAGGACCGGAATGTCGTAGAGGGCGATGCGCGCGATCTGGTCGCAGACCTGGTTGATGGGGCTCTCCGGGCTGCGCACGATGCCGTCGAGACGAAAGTTGCGCTTGAGCCGCTCGCGCTGCTGGGCGATACGCTGCTCCAGCGTTTGAGCGGTCATCTTCATCTCCAGGGCCAGCAGGGCGTTCTCACGCTGCAACTGGACCAGCCGGCAGGCATTGCGCACGATCAGCAACAGATTGTCCGGATGCCAGGGCTTGGTGATGTACTGATGGATACCGCCCCGATTGATGCCATCGATGATGTCCTCGGCATCCGTGTAGCCCGAGATGATGATCCGCGCCAGGTCGGGCCAGCGCTCGCGTACCCGCGACAGGAACTCGACCCCGGTCATCTCGGGCATGCGCTGGTCCGAGATCACCACCTGGATCCAGTCCTCATCCAGAATGCGCTCGGCATCGGCCGTATTGGTGGCGGTACGGACCTCGAACTCCTCGTCCAGGGTGCGCGCCAAGGTGTCGAGCGAAAGCGGCTCGTCGTCGACGACCAAAATGCTCGGTCGACTCATTCCCCGGCACCGTAGAACGGCGGCTCGTCATGGATGGTGATCTGTAGGCGCGGCTCGTCTCCCGTATCGCGCACGATATCCCCGCTGCGCATCTCCCGATCTCCCGTCAGCCGATCGCGGAAGAAGAGCCGGAGCGTCTCACGGATGGGGTGGAAGGCCAGCTCGTCCCAGGGGATCTCGCGCTCGGCGAAGAGCCGCACTTCGAGACTTTCCTCGCCCGGAGAGAAATCGAGATCGAGCAGACGCGCCCGAAAGAGCATGTAGACCTGATCGATATGGGGCAGATTGAACAGGCCATAGAGTCGTCCGACCTGAACGCGGGCATTGGCCTCTTCGAGCGTCTCGCGCGCGGCGCCATCGCGGGTGGTCTCGCCACGCTCCATGAACCCGGCCGGCAGGGTCCAAAGCCCGAGACGAGGTTGAATGGCGCGCCGACAGAGGAGAATCTTGTCCTCCCACTCGGGGATGCAGCCCACCACCATCTTCGGGTTCTGATAGTGGATGGTCCCGCATCGGCTGCAGACATGGCGCTCGCGGTTGTCGCCCTCCGGCACCCGCAAGGTCACGGGCGCGCCACAGTCGCTGCAATAATTCATTGGGTGTCCTTCTGGATCTTCTGCCAAATCAGTCATCAGATAGACAGAATCGACAGCAAATTTCAAGCCACGAGGAACCGAGAGCATGCACGGCGAACGGATACGGGTACGCGGACTGGTCCAGGGTGTCGGGTTCCGGCCGACCGTGTGGCGTCTGGCACGAGAATGCGGATTGATCGGCGACGTCTGCAACGACGGCGAAGGGGTGCTGATCCGGGCACGACCGGCCGCAGACATCGACCCGGCCGCCATCGAGCGTCTCTGCGAGCGCCTGCGGACCGAATGCCCGCCACTGGCGCGCATCGACGCGATCGAGCGCCAGCCGCTGACCGAGCCGATCCCACACAGCGACTTTCGGATCCGTGACAGCCAGATCACCCAGGCGCGCACCGCCATCGTCGCCGACGCGGCGACCTGCCCGGACTGCGTCCGCGAGATCGGCGACCCGAAGGACCGACGCCACCGCTACGCTTTCACCAACTGCACCCATTGCGGACCGCGACTCAGTATCGTGCGCGGCATCCCCTACGACCGCTCGCGCACCAGCATGTCGGTCTTCCCCATGTGCCCGGCCTGCCGTGCCGAATATGGCGATCCGGCGAACCGACGCTTCCACGCCCAGCCCAACGCCTGCCCCGACTGCGGCCCGCGACTCTGGCTGGTCGACACCCAGGGACGGGAGATCGACACCGGCGCGACGGGCGATCTCGACGCCATCGCCGCCGCCAGCCGCCTGCTGCATGAGGGCCGCATCCTGGCGATCAAAGGGATCGGCGGCTTCCACCTCGCCTGCGACGCGACCAACGCCGAGGCCGTCGCCGAGCTGCGCCGCCGCAAGCGCCGTTACGCCAAGCCCTTCGCGCTCATGGCCCGCGACCTGGAGGTGATCGAACGCTATTGCACGGTGGACACCGAAGCGGCGCGGATCCTGACGACAGCGGCAGCCCCCGTGCTGCTGCTGAACGGAATCGAGCCGGATCCCGGCAGCGAAAGGGCGCTTGCCGACGCCATCGCGCCCGGCCAAACCAGTCTGGGCTTCATGCTGCCCTACAGCCCGCTCCATCATCTGCTGCTCGAAGACTGGGATCGGCCCTTGGTCATGACCAGCGGCAACCTGAGCGAAGAGCCTCAGTGCATCGACAATCAGGACGCCGTCGCGCGCCTGAGCCCACTGGCCGACTTCGCGCTCCTGCATGACCGCGCCATCCTCAACCGGGTCGATGACTCGGTGGTCCGCGTCATGGCCGGCGCGCCCCGCATGATCCGGCGCGCGCGCGGCTATGCGCCCTCCCCCATCGGCCTGCCGCCAGGCTTCGAGACGGCCCCGGCGGTGTTGGCGCTCGGTGGAGAATTGAAGAGCACCTTCTGTCTGCTGCGCCAGGGAGAGGCGATTCTCTCGCAGCACCTGGGCGACCTCGAAGACGCCCGCACCGCGCGTGAGTACGAGCGGACGCTGGATCTCTATCTCGACCTCTTTCAGCACCGCGCCCAGATCCTGGCCGTCGACCGGCATCCGAACTATCGCTCGACCCTCATCGGCCGCGATCGCGCGACCCGCTGGCAAATCCCCATGGTCGACGTCCAGCACCATCATGCCCATCTCGCCTCCACGCTCGCCGACAACGCTTGGCCACTGCACGGGCCACCGATCCTCGGCATCATCCTCGACGGACTGGGATACGGTGACGACGGCACGTTTTGGGGCGGCGAGTTCCTGATCGGCGACTATCGCGACGCTCGCAGGGCCGGCCACCTCAAACCGGTGGCCATGCCCGGAGGGACGCAGGCGATCCTCGAACCCTGGCGCAATCTCTTCGCCCAACTGGAGTGCGCCGGCGGTCTGGATGCGATGAGAAGACGCCACCCGGATCTGACGACGCTCGACGCACTCGCCGCACAGCCGCTCGGTGTGCTGAGAACGATGCTCGAGCGCGGAATCAACGCCCCGCTGTCAAGCTCGGCCGGACGTCTGTTCGACGCCGTCGCAGCAGCGCTGGGTATCTGCGGCGAACGCATTCTCTATGAGGGACAGGCCGCGATCGAGCTGGAGTCGCTGGCCGCCAGATGCCTGGCCGACACCGAGTCCGGCTATCCGTTCCAGACCAGCGAAGGCCCGACTGGAATCCAACTGGACGCCGCGTCCATGTGGCCGGCACTCTTTCAGGATCTCTCCCAAGGCGTGGAGATCGCGCGCATCTCGGCGCGCTTTCATCGTGGATTCGCTGCGGCCGTCGTCGAACTCGCGCTGGAGATCGCTCGCAGGCACCAGATCGCGACGATCGCGCTCTCCGGTGGCGTCTTTCAAAATCGGGTTCTCTTGGAGTCGGTCTCCAAGGATCTGTCGGATGCGGGCATTCAGGTACTGCTGCAGCGGCAGGTTCCATCCAACGACGGCGGACTCGCGCTCGGTCAGGCATGCATCGCCGCCGCCCGAGCGATACGTCCGTAGCCCGGATGTGCGCCAGCGCAATCCGGGGACCACTGGTGCGACCGGAGGAGATCAATCCTCCGGCAGTGCCTCGGCGAGTTCGGCAGCATTCGCAATCGGCCTGGAACGGCCCGTTTCGTCGACGGCGACGTAGGTGAAATTGGCGGTTGCGACCTGTTGGCGGCTATGGGGATCGGGCTCGCGTTGCGCCCAGATCTGAATCTCGATCGTCATCGAGCTTGTGCCGATCTTGACCAAACGGGCGAAGCCCTCGACCAGATCTCCGACCAACACCGGGGCCATGAACTGGAACTCCTTCACGGCAATGGTCGCGACCCGACCCTGGGCGACTTGGACGGCGATGACACCGCCCGCGAGATCGGCCTGCGACAACAGCCAGCCGCCGAAGATATCGCCATAGGCATTGGTGTCCTTGGGCATGGCGAACAGACGCGCGGTCAGTTGCCAGGCGCGCGGGTCGGTCAGGCGCGGCATTGCGGGGTCGACTCTATCCATCCGTTAACTCTCCTCGATTGGGTCAATAGGTGCGTATTGAGAATGATGTGAGCGGTGGCGGCTGGCGCCCCAGACGATTAGCCGTCAAGCAGCCCAAGCCAGCGCAGTAGGGCCGGCAACAGGAGTGCGCTGACGATCGCCGATAGCGCCATCGCGAGCCCGGACATGGCGCCTTCGCGATTGCCGAGTTGAAAGGCGCGCGCGGTACCGATGCCGTGAGCCGCAGTACCCAAGGCGATTCCCGTGACCGCCGGGTCGCGGATCCCGAGCCGGCGTAGCAGACCGACACCGAAGAGCGCACCGACCAGCCCCGTGAGCACCACCAGCGCGGCGGTCAGCGCCGGGATTCCGCCCAGCTTCTCCGAGATCCCCATGGCGACCGGGGTCGTGACGGACTTGGGAGCCAGCGAGAGCAGAATGGTGCGATCCGCGCCGAACAGGGACGCCAACTCCACCGCACTGACCGCAGCGACCAAAGCGCCGACCAGTAGCGCGGCCAGGATGGGAATCGCCAGGGCGCGCAGGTCCATACGCAGCCGATAGAGCGGCATCGCCAACGCAACCGTCGCAGGCCCGAGGAGGAAATGGATGAACTGGGCGCCATCGAAATAGACGGCATAGGGCGTCCCGGTAAGCCACAGGAGCCCAATCAACAGACCGATGGTCATGACCACTGGATTGAGCAGCGCGAGACTGCCGCTCAACCGATGCAGCTTCAGCGCCCCGATCCAGGCGAGTAAGGTCGCCGTCAGCCAGAACAGCGGCGCCTCGGCTAGATAGACCCAGAGCGTTTGAAATGGCGCCTCGTTCACGACGGATCGCCCCCGCGCAAACGGCGCAACAGCCACTGGGTCCCGCTCATGGTCAGGGCCGTGACCACCAGCGTGATCAGGGTTCCGAGCAGGAGCGCCACCGTCAGCGCGGGCCAGTTATCCCGCAAGAGATCCCAATGCGTCATGACCCCGACGCCGGCCGGAACGAACAGCAGCGGCAGATGACCGAGCAGCGTAGCGCCGGCCCGCTCGACCTCGCTCGGAATGCCGCCGCGCACCGCCAGCCCGAGAAAAAGGATGAGCATCCCGGCCACCGGACCGGGCAGCGGCAGACTCAAGAGACGCACGAGGCTCTCGCCCAGCAGTTGGCAGGAAAAGATGAGTGTCAGCGCCTCAAGCATGGATGGTTCTCGCTGATCGATCGGCGGATGGACGGATTCGGCGTCTCGGCATCAGGGGTCGCGTCGCCGGGTCTTGGCGTATGGCTCGCGCTGCGGATGGCCGTTCCAGATTTGCGGGCGTTCCAGCCATTTCTGGATGAAGGCCCAGGAGGCGTTATGACCATCGTGCGGAAGACGGCAGTCGGAACAGTCCTTGCGCGTGAGACCGTTCTTGTCCGTATAGAGACGATAGGGACCTGGGCATTCGTAGGCGATGAGCGGGCAATAACAGAAGAGACAATTGAACGCGCGCTTCACGCCCTGGTGACAGGGATAGAAGGGACAGGCGTCGTTGCTGAATCCCTTGTAGGACTCGTCGCGAGTGGTGTCTTTCGGCTGCATGGCATCCACTGAAACAGGGCTAGAGATAGCGGCATTCAATGCGGCATCGCCGTCACGGCGTTGTCGTCTGACTGCGGTACTACATGCTGATCAGCCAGGAGCGCCGCCAGGTCGAGTTCTACAGCCTGGGAACGGACGGGCTGTGACGACACCAGATCTTCGATCAGGAAGGAGACCTGAGGTTCCGGTGCGGCGATCTCGACATCGCCTTCTCGCTCGCCGAGATCTACGAGGATGTGGAGTTGGCGCAACCCGAATAGCGTCAACCGAACATCGGCTACAGGGAAGCAAACCGAACCGATTCGTTCGGTTACCGCGCCAACTCCAACAGCGCATCCAGATCCAGATTGGCCTCGAAGTGCTCGGCAAGTTCGTCCAGGGCGGCCTCGATGCGGGCCTCGAAATCGATCCGCGCGGCCTGAGCGCCGACCTGTTCCAGCCAATGGGCACGGAAATCGTCGGCGCCGAAGATGCCGTGCAGATAGCCGCCCATCACCCGCCCTTCCGGCGAGATGGCGCCCTCGGGCCGGACCTCGCCCTTGCCGTCGTCGAGCAGCAGCCAGGGGCGCTCCAGTCCCGGCCCGGTCGTGCGGCCCATGTGCATCTCGTATCCGCTGACCCGGCAACCGCTGCGCTGGTCGGTCACTTCGAGGTCGATCAGACGCTTCTCGCCGCCGATCTCGGTCTCGATGTCCAGCAAACCCAGTCCGGGCGTCTCGCCCGGCTCGCCCTCGATGCCCTGAGGATCGCGCACCATACGGCCCAGCATCTGATAGCCCGCGCACAGTCCGACCACCCGACCGCCCCGACGCACGTGGGCGAGGATGTCGATGTCCCAGCCCTCGCGGCGCAGCACGGCCAGATCGGTGCGGGTCGCCTTGGATCCGGGCAAGATGACGACGTCGGTGTCGGCCGGGATCGGGTGTCCAGGCTCGATCCAGCGCAGATTGACGCTCGGCTCGGCGGCCAGCGGATCCATGTCGTCGAAGTTGGCCACGCGCGACAGACGCGGAATCACGACGTTGAGCGTGCCGCCGCTGGTCTCGGCCGGACGCTCCAGGGCCAGCGAATCCTCGGCCGGCAGACGGCTCGCGCCCTCGAACCAGCGCACCACCCCTCGGAAGGGCCAGCCGGTGATCTCGGTGATGGTCTCGCAGGCCGGCTCGAACAGCGAGAAGTCGCCTCGGAACTTGTTGACGATATAGCCCACGACCCGATCGCGGTCGGCCTGATCGAGCAGCAGCCAGGTGCCGACCAGGGAGGCCATGGTGCCGCCCTTGTCGAGATCGCCGAGCACCACCACCGGGATGTCGGCGCGCTCGGCGAAATGCATGTTGGTGATGTCGCAGTGACGCAGATAGATCTCGGCCCCGCTGCCCGCCCCCTCGACCAGCACCAGATCGGCCTCGGCGCAGAGCCGCTCGAAGCTGTCGAGCACCGCCGGCATCAGCCCCTGACGCATCTCGTGATAGACCCGCGCCGGACAGTTGCCGAGCACCCGCCCGCGCAGCACCACCTGGGAGCCGACATTGGTCTGCGGCTTGAGCAGGACCGGGTTCATATGGATCGAGGGCGGCACCCCGCAGGCGCGCGCCTGCAGCGCCTGAGCACGCCCAATCTCGCCGCGCGGCTGCTCGCCGTTCGGTCCAGGGGCTGCGTCGGTGTCAAGCGTGACGGCCGCGTTGTTGCTCATGTTCTGCGCCTTGAAGGGGCGCACCACGAGACCGCGACGCGCATAGGCCCGGCACAGCCCGGCGACCAGCATGCTCTTGCCGACGTCCGAGGCGGTGCCCTGGATCATGAGCACCCGGGCACGACGCGGCCCGTGCTCGACGAGGGGCGGCAGTTCGATAGAGATGGAGGGAGCGGAATCGGTCATGCGGTCAATCGTCTCTAAACGGCAAGGCCCGCATCCGTCATCGGACGAATGCGGGCCAAGGTCAATGGAAAGCTACCAGCTTTTTGCAGCCAGCCGAAAGCTAGCCGAAGAAGCAAAAACCTCGGCAAGCGACAGCTGGAGGCTGGCCGCTGGAAGCTGGCGGCTCAAAATCAAGCATTATCGTACTGCTTGATCTGCTCCTCGGTCATCTGCTGATCGCCACCGCCGCACGCCTTGGGACCGCCACAGGCCTGAGGCGCGGCGCCCGCGACACTGACCGCCGGACGCTTGGCCGGAGGCGCCTTCTTCCAGGCGTTGTGATCCGGCTCGACGATCTTGGAACGGCTCTTGTCGTAGTCGAACTTGATGAACTTCTTGAACAGCGGGCCCCAGTAGTTCTGCTTGCCCAGCTGATAGAAGCGACGCTCCATGGCGCTCTTGAGGAAGGCCTTGATGCAGCCGATCAGGTACTTGCGGCGGAAGGGATCCTTCACCCAGGGATACTGGAACAGCATCCGCTTCATGTAGAAGCGCCGGTAGTTGGCCATTACGCCGTCGAGCAGCTCGGCGCGGTCGATGTTGTCGGGCTTCATGATCGGCGAGACGAAGTTGTACTTCGAGTAGTCGAAGACCTCGACCCGATCGCCCATCTCGGCAAACATGTCGGCGAACGGCCAGGGGGTGTACATCGACCAGTTGGCCATGTCCGCACCCCAGTCCATGACCATGTTGTAGGTCTCTTCGAGCGTTTCGCGGGTCTCGTTCTCGAGACCGACGATGAACTGCGCCTCGGTGACGATACCGTTCTGCTGCAGGAGCTGGATGGCGCGCTTGTTCTGTGCGACCGTGGTCTCCTTGACGAAGCGATCCAGGTTGAGCTGTGCCGCCGCCTCGGTACCGAGCGAGATGTGGACCAGACCGGCCTTGCGGTAGAAGGGCAGCAGCTCCTCGTCGCGCATGACGTCGGTCACGCGGGTGTTGATACCCCAATGGATCCCGAGGTCGCGGTCGATCAGCTCCTGACAGAACTCGACGAACTTGTTCTTGTTGATCTGAGGCTCTTCGTCGGCAAGGATGAAGAAGCCGACGCCATGGACCTTCACCAACTCCTCGATCTCGTCGACCATGCGCTTGGGATCGCGCACACGATAGTCGCGCCAGAACTTCCACTGCGAACAGAAACTACAGGTGAAGGGACAGCCGCGCGCCATGTTGGGAGTCGCGACCGGCACGCCGAGCGGGATGTAGATGTACTTCTTCCACTCCAGGATGCCCCAGTCCGGCCAGATCGAGTCGACGTCCTTGATGGACGGCTCTGCCGGAGTGGCGACGACCTGCTGGTTCTCGTCGAGATAGGCGATGCCCTGGACCTTCTCGCGATCGCCCGGCCAGCCGCTCTGGTCGATGCTGCGCACCAGATTCAGGGTGACGGCCTCGCCCTCGCCGCGGATGATGGCGTCGATCCAGGGCGCCTCGTGCAGCACCTGATCGTACATGAAGGTGCCGTGGATACCGCCGAGCACCGTGATCGCGTTCGGGCATTCTTCCTTGGCGATCTGCAGCAGACGCTGCGCGGCGTAGATCATAGGCGTCATCGCCGTGGTCGCGACGATATCGGGATTCGCTTCGCGGATGGCCACACGTAGCTGATCATCGTCCAGCTTGTCCACCATGGCATCGACGAATTGATAGTCTTGGTAGCCTCCCGACTTCAGATAGCCCGCCAGATAGGCGACCCAGGCCGGCGACCAGTTGCCAGCGATATCGGCGGCACCGGCGCTATAGTTCGGGTGGACAAAAAGGATTCGCATTGTCAGCTCCGGGTAATCAAGAACAGTCGGTCAGCAGCCGCACCACAGGATGGCGACAACGAGGCATCAGCGCATCGCGGCCAGGAGACTGCATCAATGCTGCTGACCCAAGCAACCTCTAACCGAGTAGGGGCATTCGTTGAACAGGCGCATTCGCCCCGCAAACAGCACAGCAGGCGAAATCCGAATCAAGTTGGCGATCATACCAACGACTCATTAGAATCGCCACGTTATCGGTCCACGCCTGGACCCACCCCGCCCAAGATTGAGCGTGCATGCACGCATCGCGGCGGAATCCCCGAATCACCGCACTCCACGGCACCGCGACGACGCCGAGCGAGCGCCCAACCTTCTGGCACGACAATGAAGAAGCTGTATCTGATCGGCATGGGTCCCGGTCGCCCCGAATTCCTCACGGTTCAAGCGATCGAGGCGCTCAAGCGTACCGACGTCTTCTTCATGCTGGAAAAGGATGGGCGCGGCAAGGAGGAGTTGCTGCAGATGCGCCGGGACATCCTGGATCACTATCTCGGTGAGAACGGGCTCGGCGAGAGCGGGTACCGCGTCGTGGTGGCGAACAGCCCGACACGGCGCATGGCGAGCGGCGATTACAAGGAAGACGTCAAAATCTGGCACGAGGAGAAGCACGCGCTCTTCCAGCGCCTGATCGACGAGGAGCTCGCGGACGGCCAGAATGGCGCCCTACTCCTCTGGGGCGACCCGGCGATTTACGACCAAACGGTCTCGCTCGTGTCCGACCTCGTCGCCCGATCCGAGGGCCAGCTCGATTTCGAAATCATCCCCGGCATCACCTCCGTCCAAATGTTGGCCGCCCAGCACAAGATCCCGCTCAACCGGATCGGCGAAAGCATCACCATCACGACCGGCCGTCATGTCGAGACCTGCGACCCGTCCGAGATCGACAACGCCGTGGTCATGCTCGACTACAACGCCTCCTTCCAACGCTTCCGAGGTCAGAATATGGATGTCTACTGGGCCGGCTATCTCGGCTGTCCCGACGAGATCCTGGTCTCCGGGCCGGTAGACGAGGTCACGGACGACCTGCTCCGCGTCAAGGCCGAGGCGCGCGAGAAAAAGGGTTGGCTGATGGACATCTATCTGCTTCGCCGACGCAGGCACGACATCTGACCTCGCACAGGAGCAGCGGCCAGCGACAGGACAAGTCTCGACCCTACGGGACGCATGCCGCATCATTGAGGTCACCATGATCCTGTCACCCATCGATTCCGCCATGAGACGACTCCCGTCATTTGCCATCGGCCTACTGCTCCTGACGAGCCAAGCGACGCTTGCGGGAGAAAATGCATTCGTCAACGACCCAGAACCCCCAGGGCCGTCGAATTTCGAGGAGGGCACGCCTTGGACCGAGATTCAGCGCCCGCTTCCGCCCTGGCCGAAGGACTCCGATCTCGTCGAATTCCAGGTCGACAGCCCCACCGCGCAACCCTTCCGCTTCTATATCGACGCGGCCCACCTGGAGACCGGCTCGGATGAGGTGGTGCATTACACCCTGGTCGCCGAAGCGCGCAATGGAGCGCGCAATCTCTCGGTCGAGGGCCTGCGCTGCACACCGAGAGGAACGTACAAGATCTACGCCTTCGGCACAGCGAAGCACTTCACTCCCATCAAGGGAGCGGACTGGCAGCCGCTGTCCTTCGAGCCATCCGAGCGCTACCGTGAGGATCTGTGGCGCTATCATTTCTGCATCCCTCACGCGTTCAAGCCCAGACCCAAGAAGGACATGCTGCGCTCGCTACGGGGACAGATCGCCCCCCGACAGAACAGCGGCTTCCTGACCGATTAACCGTACCCCATTGAAGATGCGACCGTACCCCGCATCTGATTGGCCAGGACAATCGGGCGGCGCACGGCCATCGACTGGACGGCGCGCAGGAACGGCTCCGCGCCCCACCGCGCTCCCGCAATATGCGGGTCCGACGCCAGCGTGTACCGTCCGAATTCAGCCCAACCGCCGCCCGCACCATTCATTCAAGACCCGAGATCCATTTCATCACACCATGTCCAATCCATTGCTCGAACAGACCGGCTTGCCAGCCTTCAGCCTCATCCGCCCCGAACATATCGAACCGGCCATCGACGCCCGTCTCGCCGCCTGCCGCACACAGATCGAGCGACTGACCCAGGAAGCGGAACTCCCGACCTGGGAGAATTTCATCGAGCCGCTCGAAGAGATGGACGACACACTGAATCGCACCTGGTCCCCGATCGGGCACCTCAACGGGGTCCTCAACAGCGACGCGCTACGCGCCGCCTACAATGCCTGCCTGCCCAAACTCAGCGAATACGGCACCGAGGTCGGCCAGAACGAGGCGCTGTTCCGCGCCTATCAGGCCGTCGCCGCCCAGGAGCATCTGGACGCGACCCAGCGCAAGCTGCTCGACAACGCCTTGCGCGACTTCCATCTCTCCGGGGTGGATCTTCCGCCCGAGAAGAAGACCCGTTACAAGGAAATCAGCCAGGAGCTTTCGCGGCTCACCAGCAAATACTCGGAAAACCTGCTCGATGCGACCAACGCCTGGAGCAAGCTGGTTCAGGATTCGGCCCTCCTGTCCGGTCTTCCCGAATCCGCGCTGGGGCTCGCCCGTCAAAACGCCGAGAGCCAGGGCAAGGACGGATGGCTGTTCACGCTCGACATGCCCTCCTACCTGCCCGTCATGACCTACGCGGACGATCGCGACCTGCGCTTCGAGTTCTACCAGGCCTACGGCACCCGCGCCTCGGACCAGGGACCGCACGCGGGGAAATGGGATAACGGCAACCTCATGGAGGACATCCTGGCGCTGAGGCACGAATTGGCCCAGCTGCTCGACTTCCCCAATTACGCCGAGCGCTCGCTGGCAACCAAGATGGCGCGCTCGCCCGAGGAGGTCCTTCAGTTCCTCAACGATCTGGCCGAACGCTCGGTCGAGCAGGCCCGCCAAGAGTTGCGCGAGCTTGAGGCGTTCGCCCAGGAGCAGCATGGCGTCACTGGGCTCGAACCCTGGGACGTCGGCTATTACGCCGAAAAGCTGCGCGTCCATCGCTATCAAATCAGCCAGGAAGAGCTCCGGCCTTACTTCCCCGTGTCGCGGGTACTCTCTGGGTTGTTCAGCGTGGTCGAGCGTCTGTTCGGCATCCGCATCCAGGAGGTCGAGGGATTCGAGACCTACCATCCGGACGTGCGCTTCTTCGAGATCCGCGACCTGGAATCGGGCGCGCTGCGCGGTCAGTTCTATCTCGACCCCTTCGCGCGCCAAAACAAACGCGGTGGCGCCTGGATGGACGTCTGCACCAACCGTATGCACATCACCGGTTGCGACCAGATTCCGGTCGCCTATCTGGTCTGCAACTTTACCCCGCCGGTCGGCGACACACCCTCGCTGCTGACGCACAACGAGGTCGAGACCCTATTCCACGAATTCGGCCACGGCCTGCACCACATGCTGACCAAGGTCGACTATCCCGCCGTCGCCGGCATCAACGGCGTTCCATGGGACGCAGTCGAACTCCCCAGCCAGTTCCTGGAGAACTGGTGCTGGGAGCGCGAGTCGCTGGATCTGTTCGCCGCTCACTGGGAGACCGGCGAGCCCATCCCCGAAACACTCTATCAGCGCATGCTCGCCGCCAAGAATTTCCAGTCGGCCATGCAGATGGTGCGTCAGCTCGAATTCGCGCTGTTCGATTTCCGCATCCACCTGGAATACGATCCCGAACGCGGCGGACAGATCTACGAGATCCTGGATGAGGTCCGCGACCAGGTCGCCGTCATCCGACCACCTGCCTTCCACCGCTTCGCCCACGGCTTCTCGCACATCTTCGCCGGCGGCTACGCGGCGGGCTATTACAGCTATAAATGGGCCGAGGTGCTCTCGGCCGACGCCTTCTCCCTGTTCGAGGAAAAGGGCGTCTTCGATGCAGAGACCGGTCGTGCCTTCCTGGAGAACATCCTGGAGAAAGGCGGATCGGAGGAGGCCATGGATCTCTTCGTCCAGTTCCGAGGCCGCGAGCCCAACACCGACGCACTGCTGCGCCACTCGGGCATTGCCGCCTGATCGAAGGACGATGACGCAGACATGAAATATCAGGATCTACGCGACTTCATCGACCAACTCGAACAGCGGGGAGAGCTCAAGCGTATCCAGCTGGAGGTCGATCCCTATCTGGAAGTGACCGAGATCTGCGACCGCACCCTGAGGGCCGGCGGTCCAGCCCTTTTGTTCGAGCGACCGAAAGGGTCCGACATTCCCTTGCTGGGCAACCTCTTCGGCACCCCGGAGCGGGTCGCGCTCGGCATGGGAGAGGAATCGGTCGAGGCACTGCGCGAGGTCGGCAAATTGCTGGCCTTCCTCAAGGAGCCCGATCCGCCGAAGGGCATGAAGCAGGCATGGGAGACCCTGCCGATCTTCAAGAAGGTGCTGGACATGGCCCCCAAGGTCCGGCGCAACGCGCCCTGCCAGGAGGTCTCCTTCACCGGCGACCAAGTCGATCTCGGTCGCCTGCCCATCCAGCACTGCTGGCCGGGCGACGCCGGGCCGCTGATCACCTGGGGTCTGGTGATTACGCGCGGGCCCGAGAAATCGCGCCAGAACCTGGGCATCTACCGCATGCAGGTGCTCGGACCCAACCGGGTCATCATGCGCTGGCTGGCGCATCGCGGGGGCGCCCAGGACTATCGGGACTGGCAGCGCGCCAATCCGGGCAAGCCCTTCCCGGTCGCCGTAGCGCTCGGTGCCGATCCGGCCACCATACTGGGTGCGGTGACCCCGGTGCCGGACTCGCTCTCCGAATACGCCTTCGCCGGTCTGCTCAGGGGCAGCCGAACCGAATTGGCCAAGTGCCTGGAGTCGGACCTCCAGGTTCCGGCGAGTGCCGAGATCGTCCTCGAAGGCCACATCCATCCAGACGACATGGCGCCGGAAGGGCCTTTCGGCGATCACACCGGGTATTACAACGAGGTCGATCGCTTCCCGGTCTTCACCATCGAGCGCATGACCCAGCGCCGCGACCCCATCTATCACAGCACCTACACCGGACGCCCGCCGGACGAACCGGCCGTTCTGGGCGTCGCGCTCAACGAGGTCTTCGTCCCCATCCTGCAGAAGCAGTTTCCCGAGATCCAGGACTTCTATCTACCGCCTGAGGGCTGCTCCTATCGGCTCGCCGTGGTCAGCATCAAAAAGCAGTATCCGGGACACGCCAAGCGGGTGATGATGGGGGTCTGGTCGTTCCTGCGCCAGTTCATGTACACCAAGTTCGTCATCGTAGTGGACGAGGACGTCTGCACGCGGGACTGGAAGGATGTCATCTGGGCCATGACCACGCGCATGGACCCGGCGCGGGACACGGTGATGATCGAAAATACGCCGATCGACTATCTGGACTTCGCCTCGCCCGTCTCGGGGCTGGGCTCGAAGATCGGCTTCGACGCCACCAACAAATGGCAGGGCGAGACCAATCGCGAATGGGGGCAGCCCATTCGAATGGATGATGCCGTCAAGGAACGCGTGGACCGAATCTGGGACGGGCTCGGAATCGGCCCAACCGTCTAGCGAATCGTAGCGCTCGAAAGAACGCAGGCTCCCGAGGGAGCCTGCGTCTCCATCATCGCAGGAAACTCAGTAACGACCGCCGCCACCGCCTCGCGGACGCTCGGCCCGAGGACGGGCCTCGTTGACGGTCAGCTTGCGCCCTTTCATATCGGATTCGTTCAGGGCCTTGATCGCCGCATCCGCATCTGAATTGCTGGGCATGTCCACGAAGCCGAAACCCTTGGATTGGCCAGAAAATTTATCCTTGATGACCTCTGCGGCCGCCAACTCCCCGAACTCGGAGAAGATGGTCCGCAAATCGTCGTCTGTCACGCTATAGGGCAGATTGCCTACGTAAATCCTCATCTCTCATTCTCTCGCGCTCTTGTGCGTTGATCGAACCAATGCCGCCGGTGGCCAACACACAAGCCGACGCGACAGCCACGACACCGATCCCGGGGGACGCATCCCGGCAACATCAATCGCGGACGGAACCTGGACCAACCGACAAACGAGCGTCTGGCTCACGAACATACCCGTGACAACCGGAGACGAGAACAAAGGGGGTGTGATCGGGAGGTCGTCCAATTCCTCCAACCGAAACACGCATCAGCGATAGCTTTCGGCGTATGTGTGGGCGGGCTCGGATCCCCAAGTCAAACCCCGGATACGCTCCGGAGAGGCATTGGCGCTTGATACTCGCTCGGGCGGTTAGGGATCCTGGCAGTTGCCGCGATTAGGTCTAAGGGAAAGCTAGTGGATCAGCCGCACTGCGTCAACAGCGCGAGGGATAAAAAACCCAACAGCCCTAATGACATTCATCCCCTCCCGGCATCCGCAGATTCCGCATCGAATCCCGCCTTGCGGATCGCCGCGACCAGCGCGGTCGCGTCCAAACGTTCGCCGCTCACGCGCATCAAACCCGAATCGAGGTCCGGCACCGCCTCATCGGCCGCCTCGAATCCTTCGAGCGCGCGCCTCACACTGAACACACAGTGCTGACAACTCATACCCTGGACCTTGAGCACCAGATCGGCTTCCAGCACCGCAGCAGGATACAGACGCCGCAGCAGGCGCCGTGTCGAAAGACCGGCCAGCAGGAGCGACAGCAACACTGCGCTCAGATTGCCGATACAAGTCACACCGTGTGCCTGGACATGGTCCATCAGGATCGGAGGGGCATCGAGCAGCCCCTCGAACAAGAGCCGGAAGAGGATGCTCATGAAGATGACGGTTCCCAGATAGATCACGAGAATCGATCGGCCGAGCACGCGGTACACGGCACCGAAGGTCGCGATATTGCAAGATGCCCTGCGCCCAGGACTGAGAGGGGAAATAGTCTGCGGGCAGGAGGAGCGTCAGGAAGACGGCGATGACGATGCCTAAAAGGATCCAGAGATCGATCGCGCCCAGCAGATCCAGCGCGGCATAGCGCAGCACGGGGACGATCCCGCGCTCACGCGGCGCCTCACGATCTTCGGGCTGGGGCTCGGTGGGAATCGGATCGCAGAAAGGATTCAACGAACACGATTCGACCTCGACGAACTGAAACGCGTCAGACGACGAGACCGCAGGCGCGGAGCCCTTCGACCAATGTCGGGTAACGCAGCTCGACGCCCAGTTCCTCGCGCAACTTGCGGTTGGACAGACGTCGCGACTCGCCCATGTAGGACATCATGCCGGCCGACAGTTGGCCATCGGCCTCGGCCAGCGAAATGAGCGGCGGAGGCTCCAGACCGGCCGCCTCGGCGACCTGCATGAAGTAATCCGTCATGCTGCTGGGGTGGTCGTCGCTCACGTTGTAGACGGCGCCGTCGACGCCATTTTCCATCGCCGCCACACAGACCTCGACCAGATCATCGACGTGGATACGGTTGGTGTAGGGCGCCTCCTCGGCGCGCACCATGGGCACGGCACGACGGATACGCTCCAACGGCAACCGACCCGGTCCGTAGATCCCGCCCACGCGCAGCACCACCAGTTCGGTGCCGCCCGAACGGCGCCAGGCGCGCAACCGCTCCTCGGCATTCAAACGACGCCGCGAGCGGTCCTGGGTCGGCTCGGTCGGATGGTTCTCGTCGACCCAGGCGCCCTGACAGTCGCCATAGACGCCCGTGGTGCTGAGATAGAGAATCCGCTTCGGACGGCCGACACGATCGAAGGCATCCACCAGACGCCCGAGCGATGAATCCTCGACGCCCCGATCGGGCGGCGGCGCGAGATAGAACAGATGGGCGCCCTCCAACGGCAGTCCGTCCGGCTCATTCTGGGCGAGATCGCAACGTCGGGCCGGAATGCCTTCGGCTGCGAGACGGGCGACCCCGTCCTCGCTTCGAACCACGCCGATGACGTCTCCCCGATCGAGATAGCGGCGCGCAAGCCGGCTACCCACATATCCGCAGCCGACGATGATGGTCTCTGTCATGGTATGCGTCCGTATTGAGTTCCGGCGGAAGCGCTCAGGAAGCGAAGCCCGAGCGAACATCCAGCCAATGGAGCGTCCTTGCCGCGCTGCTGTCGAGCCGGCAGAATCCAACGCCCGATCAGAATTTCCGCAGTTTCAGAGGAAACAATCCATGGCTCCAAGCCTGCGCGCCCTCGCGCTCGGGACGCTCGTCCTGATCACGACGGCGTCCTGTTCGACCGGACAGGTCAACTCGGTGTGGAGCGACACCTCTCGCCCCGCCGCACCCTACCGCAGCCTCGTCGTATTCGGACTCACCAGCAGCACCAAGGTGCGACAGGCCATGGAGGACAACTTCGCCTCGGCGCTGGAATCACGCGGCGTCGATACTCACCCGAGCCATCACCTGATCCAAAATTCGAGCCTCAGGTACATGACCCGGGTCCGACGCGCTATCCGCATGTCGGGCGCAAAGGGTGTCGTCGTTTCCCATCTGATCGCCGAAGAGGCGGCATCGAGCGCGCCGCCGCCGCGTCTGAGCGCGATCCCCGATCACTACTCAAGCCTGAAGGATTACTTCAAGCGAACCTACCGCGCGGTCTGCGCGCCCGACTATTACGCCGGCTATCGCACCCTGCGTCTGGAGAGCAACCTCTACGACGCCGAGAGCGAAAAGCTGGTCTGGTCCGGGCGCTCCCGCCAACTCGACCCCGAATCAGAGGAGACCACCATCGGCGAGGTGATCGCCACGCTGGTCTCTCAGATGGCTGCGGACGGATTCCTGCCCGCCTCAACCAAGTCCGGTGGCCAGTTCGCAGAGTGAATCCAGGATCGCGCCGTCCTCGGCGCGCTCAGCGACCCGCACGACCTCGAATCCGAGCCGCTTGGCGGTCTCGCGGGTCCGCTCGGCGATCACCACCAGAGGCGTCGCGATCAATGAATCGCGACCCTCCGGCCCCAGCATCTCGGCGAGATTGAGCAGCACCTCGTCACTGGTCGCCATGACCAGATCCACATCCCGCGACCAAGAGGCCAATAGCGGAGCAGGATCCACCGTGGGACGCACCCGCCGGTAGACCTCGGCAAAGCGCACCTCGGCGCCGCGCTCGGCCATGGCCTGGGCAAAGAGCCCGCGCCCACCCTCGCCGCGCACGATGAGGACGCGACGGCCCCGCATCTCCGCAAGCTCGGGCATCTCCAGCAGCGCCTCGCTCTCGAAACGATCGCTCGGCACCAGATCCGGCGCACGACCAGCCGCGCCCAGCGCCAACGCAGTCCCGCGACCAACCGCAGCCAAACGGGCCACATTCGGCCAGGTCCTGTTCGGAACCAGCGCCAGGGCCTGCTCGACCGCGTTGCGGCTGACGAAATACATCAGATCCCAGGGCTCGGACAGCAGTGCCTCGGCCTCCGGGTTCCCTGTCGGCTCGATGTCGATCGTCGGGAAGCGTAGCGCACGCCCTCCGGCGGACTCGATCAGACGGCAGAGTCCATCGGACTGACCCGCCGGACGGGTCACCAATACACCGCGACCCGCCAGATCAGAGTGGGTACTCATTCAATGCTCCATCAAGGCGCTCAGGATCTCGTCGGCGCCCTGGGACAGCAGATCGTCCGCGACACGCGTACCGATCGACTCGGCCTCGGAGCGCGGCCCCTCCAGTTCGGCGCGCAGGATGCGGCTGCCGTCCGGGCTACCGACCAGACCACGAACGAAGATGCGGTCGCCGTCGAGCACCGCGTGCCCGGCGATCGGGACCTGGCAGCCGCCGTTCAGACGCGCGTTCATGGCGCGCTCGGCCAGAACGCGGTCTGCGGTATCGATGTGATGGAGCGGCGCGATCAGGTCGTTGACGCGCGGATCCTCGCTGCGGCACTCGATGCCGATCGCGCCCTGACCGATCGCAGGCAGACTGAAGTCGGTCTCGATGCGGCTGCGGATACGATCCTCGAACCCGAGGCGCACCAGTCCGGCAGCGGCCAGGATGATGGCGTCGTAATCGCCCGCGTCCAATTTGGCCAGACGGGTATTGACGTTGCCGCGCAGCGGCTCGATGCGCAGATCGGGACGCCGATCGGCGATCTGGCACTGCCGACGCAGACTGGACGTGCCGACGCAAGCCCCCTGCGGCAGATCATCGAGGCTCTCGTAGTTGTTGGACACGAAGGCATCGCGCGGATCCTCGCGGTCCATGATGACGGCGAGATGCAGTCCTTCCGGAAAATCGACCGGAACGTCCTTCATGGAGTGCACCGCGATATCGGCATCGCCGTCCAACATCCCCTGCTCCAGTTCCTTGACGAACAGGCCCTTGCCACCAACCTTGGCCAGCGGCGCGTCGAGGATCTTGTCACCCTTGGTGGTCATTCCGATGATCTCGATGTTGAGATCCGGATAACGCGCCTTCAGGAGTGCGGCTGTGTGTTCGGCCTGCCACATGGCCAGAGGGGATTTACGGGTGGCGATACGAATGCTGTTCGACATGTTGAATCCTGGAACTCACTTCAGAAAAAAACGCCCTCTGCGCAACGCTAACGCGCCGGCGAGGCGAGATTGTGTCACATGACCGACCGAAACGCTTCACTGTCCGCCCTCCCCTCGGCATGCAGCCACAGAATATGGCTGTGAAACCCCGGATAGACTGGCACGGCGATCAAGGCGCTGGAGCGGGTTCCGAAACCGTCCTCGCGCTCCTCAAGCCACATGGCGGACTCCGCCCCCCCAGCTTCGGTGCCCGTCCTAGATCCCAGCAATGCCCGCCATTCGGCCCAATCGCCGGACTCGGGATCAGGGACCGCTGCGGCCGCGAAACGCGCCTGGTAGGCTGCGATGCGTGGATGGGCCGGATCGTCGAGCTCGGTGCTGCTGAGTAGGTGCAACCCGGAAACGATCGGATGCACCTCGATCCCGCGCTCACCATCATGGCGAATCCAATAGGCCGAGCGCGGATCTGCGACCACCACGTTGAACGGGCGATAGGCGCCGGGATGCAGGTCGGCCAACGCCTCGGCGGCCGCCTCCGCCTCCGCGTGATCCAGCGCCTCCAGTACCAATTCCCCGCGCGAGCGCTTGCCTTCCAGAGGACCGAGCGTCCCCTCGCGGTTCATGACGGCAGCCAACAGGCCATGGTCGTTGACCCCGAGCCAGCTACCGCCTCCGAGCAGATCGAGACCGGCGACCGTCTCGGGGCGATCCGGCCAGTGGCGGCCGGGCTCGCGTGCCGGGCGCGCACGATGCTCGTCGCGATTGGCCGCGACCACGAGCGGCCAGGAATGATCTGGACGTCTTAGGATAACGAGTGTGCACATATTTCAAGCCTCCAGCGACCAGCGACCAGCGACCAGCGACCAGCGACCAGCGACCAGCGACCAGCGACCAGCGACCAGCGACCAGCGACCAGCTCGTGTTCTACCAAGGGTTTCAAAATAGGGGTGAAACCTAGCGGGCGTCACGCCATAACCCGCTATCCGACCCCAAAAGCTGGCCGCTGAAAGCTGGAGGCCGGCAGCTGAATAAAGCACTCAATTCAGTTCGGCGAAACGCCGCTTGACCTTGAGGATCTTGGTGGCGACCGTCTTGTGCAGCAGACCAAAGACCTTGCGCTGCGCGGCGCGATTATTACTGTTTGGTTCGCCGAGCAATTCGAGACGGGCCTGGAAATAGGCCATGTCCGCCTCCAATCGAGCAAGGCGGATACGTTGACGTTTGCGCTCGTCGGCTTCGGCCGAGGTGTCTTTATTATCCATGTGCCAGCGCATGCTCGCAGTCGGGTCTGGAACCGGATTCGATCATGGACGGTCTCCGGCTCGGCGAAATACCTGAGGGGGCGTGCCTGCAGTCGGACGACTTACCGACAGGCGCCAGACGCGGTCGAGGGTCCCACTCCAGTCCCGTGCGCCCTATATCTAGTATGCGGGAAAGCGCCCCCTTGTGCGCGCTTTCTACCGAAGCGCGCACAAGGGGGCATCGTGTCCAGAAATCGTACGATTATGTTATAAACCGACGCCTTACCGGCGAGATCCACCAAAGGAAAACCAATACATAGCATGAGCACCATTCTGGAATTGTTTAGGAATTCCGGCGCCCTCTATGGGGGTAATGCGGATTTCATCGAAGATCTTTACGAGCGTTATCTGATCGACCCCGACAGCATCGATCTGGCATGGCGTGCTCGCTTCGACGGCATACGCCAGGAAGCGGCCAACGAGTCGAGCGGTGCCGAGGCGCCTCACGGACCCGTTCGCGAGAATTTCCTGCGGCTCGCCCAAGAAAGTCGCTCGCGCGCGCGCACACGATCCGTCGCCCACCTGGAACCCGCCGCTGCGGAGAAACAGTCGGCGGTTCTGAGCCTGATCAACGGCTACCGCTACCGTGGCCATCAGGTCGCGAACATCGATCCCATCCGACTGCGCGAACCGCCCAAGATCGCCGATCTCGACCCGGCCTATCACAACCTCGGCGCCGAGGACATGGAGCAGGTCTTTCATACCGGCTCGCTCTACGCGCCCGACCGCATGCCGCTGCACGAGATCGTCTCGATGGTCGAGGAGACCTACTGCGGCGCGGTCGGCTCCGAGTACATGCACATCACCAACACCCAGGAGAAGCGCTGGATCCAGAAGCGTCTGGAGGGCTACCGCGCCAAGCCCGAGCTGGACACTGCCGATCGGCGCTGGCTGCTGACCCTGCTGACCGCCGCCGAGGGCATCGAAAAGTATCTGCACCAACGCTACGTCGGCCAGAAACGCTTCTCGCTCGAGGGCGGCGACGCGCTCATCCCGATGCTCGACGAACTCATCCAGCGCGCCGGACGCAAGGGCCAGAAGGAGATCGTCATCGGCATGGCCCATCGTGGCCGCCTCAACGTGCTGACCAACATCTTCGGCAAGCCGCCACACGACATCTTCGACGAATTCGAGGGGCGCGTGAAGATGGACTGGCGTCAGATGGCCGGCGACGTCAAGTACCACATGGGCTTCGCCACCGACGTCGAGACCCCCGGCGGCATCGTCCATCTGGTGCTCGGCTTCAACCCCTCGCACCTGGAGATCATCAACCCGGTGATCGAGGGGTCGGTGCGCGCCCGTCAACGCCGCTGGCGCGACCACACCGGCGATCTGGTGCTGCCGGTGCTGATCCATGGCGACGCCGCCTTCGCCGGCCAGGGCGTGGTGACGGAGACGCTGCAGCTGTCCCAGACCCGCAGCTACTCGACCGGCGGCACGGTCCACATCGTCATCAACAACCAGATCGGCTTCACCACCAGCCATCCGCTCGACACCCGCTCGACGCCCTACTGCACCGACGTCTCCAAGATGGTCCAGGCGCCGGTCTTCCACGTGAACGGCGACGACCCGGAGGCGGTCATCTTCGTCACCCGTCTGGCGCTGGACTTCCGCAACCAGTTCCACAAGGACGTCATCATCGACCTCATCTGCTACCGCCGGCTCGGTCACAACGAGGCCGACGAGCCGGCGGTCACCCAGCCGATCATGTACAAGAAGATCCGCCAGCATCCGACCCAGCGCGCCGTCTACGCCGACCGCCTGGTCGCCGATGGCCTGATCACCCAGGAGCAGGCGCAGCGCATGGTCGAGGACTATCGCGACTCGATCGAGCAGGGCGTGGTCATCGCCCGGCCGGTGCTCTGCGGACTGGACCACGCCTCGCGCGTCGACTGGTCCTTCTGCCACGGCACCACCTGGGATCAGGACGTGGACACTGGGGTGCCGATCGAGAAGCTACAGGAGCTCACCGAGCGCATGCTGCAGCTACCGGAAGGCTTCGAGCTGCACCCACGCGTCGAGAAGATCTGGGAAGAGCGGCGCAAGATGATCCATGGCGATCAGCTGCTCAACTGGGGCTACGCAGAGAATATGGCCTATGCCAGTCTGGTCGATGCAGGAATCCCGGTGCGGCTCTCCGGACAGGACGTAGGACGGGGCACCTTCTTCCATCGTCACGCCAAAACCCACGATCAGGTGACCGGCGACTCCTATACCCCGCTGCAGCACATGGGCGAGCATCAGGGCGCCTTCATCGCCATCGACTCCATCCTCTCCGAGGAAGCGGTGCTCGGCTACGAATACGGATTCGCCACCGCCGAGCCGCACGCGCTCACGCTCTGGGAGGCCCAGTTCGGCGACTTCGCCAACGGCGCCCAGGTCGTCATCGACCAGTTCATCACCTCGGCCGGCACCAAATGGGGCCTGTGCTGCGGACTGGTCATGCTGCTGCCGCACGGACTCGAAGGCCAGGGTGCCGAGCACTCGTCGGCGCGACTCGAACGCTTCCTGCAGTTGTGCGCCGATCACAACATCCAGGTCTGCGTCCCGACCACGCCCGCGCAGATGTTCCATCTGCTGCGTCGTCAGATCGTCCGCCCCTACCGCAAACCGCTGATCGTCATGACGCCGAAGAGCCTGCTGCGTCACCGGCTCGCCGTCTCCTCGCTGGAGGAGCTGATCAGCGGTCAGTACCAAGCCATCCTGCCCGAGATCGACCCCATCGATCCAGCCGGGGTCGAGCGGCTCGTCTTCTGTAGCGGCAAGGTCTATTACGACCTTCTGGAGGCACGCCGCGCACGCGGTCAGACCAACGTGGCGATCCTGCGCATCGAGCAGCTCTACCCCTTCCCGAAGGAGCAGTTCGCCACCTTCATCGAACAGTACGCTGCCACAGAGGAAATCGTCTGGTGCCAGGAGGAGCCCCAGAACCAAGGTGCCTGGGACCAGATCAAGCACCGCTTCCATACCCTTATCCAAGATGGAAAGCGCCCCTACTACGTCGGCCGTCCCGCCTCGGCGGCTCCGGCCGTCGGACATCGTGCCGCTCATATCGAACAGCATGAGTGCCTGATCGATGAAGCCCTGAGCGGCCGCTACAACCCGAGCATGAATAAAAGGATCCCGCCCCAATGACCCGTGAAGTCCGCGTACCCACCCTCCCCGAATCTGTGTCTGATGCCACGGTCCTGACCTGGCATAAACGGCCAGGCGACAGGGTCGAAGAGGCCGAGAACCTGGTGGATCTGGAAACCGACAAGGTCGTACTGGAGGTTCCCGCGCCGACGTCTGGCGTGCTGGGCGACCTCCAGGCCAAGGAAGGCGATCTGGTCCAGGCCGACGCACTGCTCGCCCTGATCGAGGAAGGCGCGGCGGCCAGCGCCCCCGCTAGCCCCAAGGCATCTTCCGCACCAGCGGCAAAGACCCCCGCGCCCCAGCCGACGAGCGAAACCCCGCCGCAGGTGACGCCCTCGGCACGTCGGCTGGTCAAGGAAATGAACCTGGATCCGCAGCAGATCCATGGCAGCGGTCGGGACGGCCGCATCCAGAAGGCCGACGTACTCGCCTTCCTCGACGAGCGCGAGGAGGAGACGCCTCCGAGCCCGCAGATAGAGGCGGAGGAAGACATCCCCGCCCTGCCAAGGCCCAGCCTGTCCGGCGAGGCCGGCCGGCCCGAGCAGCGGGTCCCCATGACCCGATTGCGTGCCCGCATCGCCGAGCGTCTGGTCCAGGCCCAGCAGCACGCCGCCATGCTGACCACCTTCAACGAGGTCAACCTGAGCGCGGTCATGGATCTGCGGACCAAGTACCGCGACCAGTTCGAGGCGCGTCACGGCGTGCGCATGGGCTTCATGTCCTTCTTCGTCAAGGCCGCAGTCGAAGCCCTGCAGCGCTTCCCGGTGATCAACGCCTCGGTCGACGGCAACGACATCATCTATCACGGTTACTACGACATCGGCATCGCCGTCAGCTCGCCGCGCGGACTGGTGGTCCCCATCCTGCGCAACTGCGACCAGCTCAGCATGGCCGACATCGAGCAGGGCATCGCCGAGTTCGGTCAGAAGGCCAAGGACGGCAGCCTGAGCTACGAGGAGCTGACCGGGGGCACCTTCTCCGTCACCAACGGCGGCGTCTTCGGCTCGCTGTTGTCGACGCCCATCCTGAATCCGCCGCAGAGCGCCATCCTCGGCATGCACAAGATCCAGGAGCGGCCGGTCGTGGAGAACGGCCAGATCGTCGCCGCACCCATGATGTATCTGGCCCTGACCTACGACCACCGCATCGTCGACGGTCGCGAGGCGGTCCAGTTCCTGGTCGCCATCAAGGATGCACTGGAAGACCCGGCGCGCCTGCTGCTGAAGGTCTGACCCAACCGACTCCCGGATTCCGCCGTCGCTGCACCGAACCACCCGTAACCCGGGTGCAGCGCAGCGGAACCCGGGAATGCCACAACGTCAAGACTCCAGCCGCTTGTCATCGCACGAGTTTTCGGTGACACTCGCCCCATGAGCCTCCACTGCCCCACCCCTTCGCACCGCAACGTCCTGAACCGCGTCGTCCGCTGGTCCAGACGCCTCCGCGTGCCCTGGTGACTCCGAGCCCATAACCCGAGCGCTCCAGATTCCCCCAAGGCCGCGGCATTCAAACCGCGGCCTTTTTCGTTTTCCGACAACCCCAAGCTCGACAACTCGAAGGAGATCTCTCGTGTCCGTACCGGCGGCCTTCCTCGGCGTGGTGCTCATCTGGGCGACCACGCCGCTGGCGATCAAATGGAGCAGCGAATCCGGCGGATTCCTGTTTGGCGTTACCGCACGCATGCTGATCGGCGTCTTCGTCTGCCTGGTCCTGGTCGCACTCATGAGCCGTCGCATGCGTTGGCACCGGGACGCGAGCCTCACCTACGTCGCCGCCGGCGTCGGCATCTGGGGTGCCATGACCAGCGTCTACTGGGCGTCGCAGTTCATTCCGTCCGGGCTGGTTTCGGTGCTGTTCGGCCTGACCCCGGTGGCGACGGCCTTGATGGCGGCGCTCTGGCTCGGAGAACGCGCGCTCACCCCGACGCGCCTGCTCGGAATCGGACTGGGCATCGCCGGACTTTCGTTGATCCTGAACCAAGGCGTCGCACTCGGCGCCCAGGCGATATTCGGCATCACGGGCGTCCTGATCTCGGTGCTGATTCACTCAGCGAGCGCGGTCTGGATCAAGCGCATCGGCGCGCGGCTGCACCCGCTGGAGACCACGACCGGCGCGCTGCTGATCGCCGTGCCGCTCTTCGTCGCGACCTGGTGGCTATTCGACGGTCAGCCACCGACCGCGCTAAGCCCGCGCGCCTTCTGGGCCATCATCTATCTGGCGGTGTTCGGCTCGGCTATCGGCTTCGTGCTCTACTACTTCGTGCTGCACCGGATACAGGCCAGCCGGGTCGCGCTCATCACGCTCATCACACCCGTGCTGGCACTCATGCTGGGCCAGATGCTCAATGGCGAGGTACTGATGCCGAGCACCTGGATCGGCAGCGCCCTGGTCCTTTTTGGGCTGGCTTGCTTCGAGTGGGGAGAGATTTGGCAGCGTCGTCTGATCCAGTCATAAGCCTCGCGAACCGGGGCGGCCCGAGTCGCCGCCCCGTCATTCCATCGATCGAATATCGCCCTTTCAGATCAAACGGGCGCCACCATCCACCACCGAGACCGTGCCCGTCGCATAAGGATTGGCCATGAGCCATAGATAGGCCGAGGCGACCTCCTCCACGGAGGCCAGCCGCTTGAGCGGAAACCGGTCGGCTTCCTCCTCCAGGCGCGCCGGCTTGGGCGCCACGAAGCCGGGGCTCACGCAGTTGACCCGCACGGGGGCAAGTTCAACCGCCAGGGTCCGGCAGAGCGTCTCGGTCGCACTATTGATGAGCGCCATGGTCGAGGCACCCGCATAGATCTTCTCCCCCGCGATCCCGCTCGTCAGCGTGATGCTGCCGGACGCGCGCAGATAGGGATGCGCCGCCTGAATGAGTCGGCACAGCCCCCAGAACTTGGTCTCGAAGGCACTTTTCGCCTCATCGACAGCGATCTCAAGAAAGGCGCCCGAGCGCATATCTGGCCGCACCGCCACGACCAGATGATCGAACGCCCCCAGCGTCTCGAACAGCCGCACATGGTCCGCTGGAGCAAGAATGTCGAAGGCATGGGCCTCTATCGAATCCAGCGGGGAGGGCAAAGCGGCCATCCGCTCGGGCGCGCCGCGCGAGGCCACGACGACACGCGCACCTTCACGCCGGGCAAGCCTGGCCACCGCAAGTCCGATACCCGAACTGCCGCCGACGACCAGTACGGTCGCCTGCTTCAAGGTCGATTCGATCATGGTCAAGGGCTCCGAACCCGGCTGGTCATCCTAGATCTCGTGCCGTCAACACACCGACACGCCCTCAGTTCGAGAAAGGATGAGGATAAGTCACCGCACCCACAGACAGATAACCGCGCGTAGACATTCGCGTCTACCGGAGCGGGCGCTTGAGCCACCTCAACCCGGTGCCGGGTCGGAATGGAACGAAAGGGCTACAGAGACCGAAGCCAGGATTCGCGCGAAAGTCGGTACAGCACGTGCTCACGAAGCGGGCTGCCGAGAGGGACTGCAGGATGCTCGAAGGTGGCGCTGGATGGCTGCATTCCGAGGCGCTGCATGACACCCCGCGACCGCGCATTGATCACCGCCGTGAACGAGACGATCTCGGCGAGACCGATGCGCTCGAAGCCAACCCGAAGGGCCGCCCTCGCCGCCTCCGTTGCCAGACCGCGCCCCCAATACGCGTGGGCCAGCCGCCAACCGATTTCGACGCAGGGCGAAAAAGGAAGCTCCAATTCGGGCGCATGCAGACCCACGAAGCCGATGAATCGCCCGCCCTCCTTGGCTTCGAGCGCCCAGAATCCCCATCCGCGCCTTGCGATCAAGGCTTCGCAGCGATCGGCTATCGCATCGCTCGCGCACCGATCGAGCGTCGACGGAAAGAAGGCCATCACCTCAGGGTCCGCATTGAGCGCGGCGAACGGCTCGCGATCCTCCGCGCGCCACTGACGCAGGCGAAGACGCTCGGTTTCCAACTCGATCAAATCGACCATTCTCAAGGGACCTTGCCGCACAGACAACGAAGACCGCAACCAGAGCGCCTGTACTCTATCTATGAATACCCGATTGAGGGCGTCAGACGCTCAGCCGCGCGCCTTGGAGCGACTGGAGAACTGCCGCTCAAGTACAGCCGAGAGCACGAGGCTCGCGAGCACGAACGACAGGAAGAGATAGAAGCCCAGATCCAGCGTGGTGCCGTTCGTCGTCAGGACGGAGGTGCCGAGCGAGGCGGATGCCGTGCCCGGCTCGGCGCCGACCTTGGTCAGGCCGCGCAGCTGACTGGCGACCAGGCCGTCGAAGCCGATGTAGGCCATGAAGAGCGCGACGACCATGACGTCGGCCATCGACCATTTGCCCGAGCGCAGGGCGAAGAAGCCGATGACGGGGTTTTCCCGCGCCCCCCTGCCCCGTCTCCAACCGATATCGAAGTAATAGAGATAGGTCGAGACGAGCTTCAGCGCCGGGAAGAGGATGCTGAAGAGCGTGATGAGCACCGCCACTAGGGCCATGTCGGGCTTGCCTGTATCGGTCAGGATTCGAACCACATCGAAAATGCTCTTGCTCTGAAAATAGAGCACCTGATTGGTGAAAACCACGGGCTCGCCCCAGAATTCGAGCCGCAGTTCGGCGATACGTGCCTCGATCTCCATCATGGGCGTCAGGATGCCGCCGGCGAGCAGGGTCAGGGTCGCCCCGGTGAGGATCAGTAGCGCGAAGGCGTCCAAGGGGCCATGCCGCGACAGGGACATCCCCTCGGCCAGCTCGGGTCGGGTATGGCCCGATCGAGCCCCGTTCCCGACCAGACAGATCGGGAAGAGCGCGAGAAGCAGCCCGATCAGGATCCAGAGCCGCTGACGCAAGGGCGCTTCCGCGACCTGGAGTTGGGTCTCGATTTGACGCGCGCAGGAATCGGCCTCGGTGCAGCCATGGCGTTCGAGCACGACCGCGAGCGCGGTCCGGTCCGTCTTGGCGAAGGTGGAACTGGAGGTCTGGCGGATGAGTTCGATCAGTTGTTTTTTGATCTCCTCCTTAGCCTCCGGCTTGCTCAGTTGGTCGACCACCGCCTCGGCATACTCGGGGACCTTCTTGCGCAGCTTGTCGAAGTCGATCAGCAGATCCTGCAATCCCTGCTGCAAGGCGCCTTGCAGCTGATCCATCCAACTGTTCCCGCCGCGCAGATTGCGTCGGCGCAGATAGCGCTCGATCTCGTCCAGCATGCTGTTCAGCACCTGGGCGACCGCCTTGACGACCTGAGGCCGATTGGCTTCGGTCAGCTCGAAGGTATCGATACGCTTGGCCACGATGCCCGAGAGGCGCTCCACCCACTGATCGGCATCCAGCAGGCCATAGCGAACGTGATGCATCTCGGCGAGATCCGTCTTCAGCACCTGGACCCGCTGCGCATCCTCGATCAGCTCGACCAGGAGCAGGAGCGCTGTGGCGAATATCAGCACGGCCGTGACGCGCCGCACTAGACGAACCAGAAAACCGGAATCCAAGTCGAACATGCCCGCCATTCCGCTCCCCCCGCCTTAGGACACGGCCACGAGCCGTGGCATCTGCGACTCGCTCGGTGGCGCCGGCAATACCGGACGCTCGTAGGACACGACCACCTGATCGGCGCCGAGCAGTGCGCGCAACTGTTTGAGCAAGGCATCGGTCGGCCGCACCCGCCAGGCATCCGAGAACACCAGGTCCCCCATCGCCCCTGGACGCAGATAACGCAACCGAACCGGCAGATCGCCGTCGCGGAAGGCATCGAGCGTCTCGCGCAGGGCCTCGACCCTGGCCGCGCCCTGGGCGTGATCGGCCGGTTTGGAGAGATCCAGCGTCAGGGCCAGATGGTCGGCCATGGTCTCGCGCGCCTGCTCGAAGGTGCGCACACTGTCGGCGCGCAGCGACCAGGCATCGCGGAATTCGTCGAAATTCAGACTGCCGGTGATGCTCAGGATCTGATCAGCGACCAGGAGCGGGCGCACCTGATCGTAGAGCTCGGAGAAGACGGTCGCCTCGATCCGTCCGGTGCGGTCGTCCAGGACCACGGACCCCATGCGACCGCGCTGGGTCTTGCCGTGCCGCACGCCCATCACCAGCCCCACCACCGTGCGCTTCTCGCGGTCGCGGCGATCGCGCCGGCCCTGCTCGCGGTCCGTCTCCAGCAATTTTGCGATCCGCGCGCCGCCCATGCTCCGCAGCTCGGTCTCATAGCGGTCGATGGGGTGGCCGGTGAGATAGAGCCCCAGGGTATCCTTCTCGCCCTGAAGACGCTGTTCATCCTCCCAATCGGGATGCACGTCACTGACCAACTGGGGATCGGGCTGCGGTGCCGAGGTCGGCTCCAGCGCGCCGAAGAGATCCACCTGACCCGCCGCCTGGCTGGCGTTGTGCTGCTCGGCCGCCTTGAGCGCAAGCGGCAGATGGGCCATCAGGGTCGCGCGATTCGGGCCGAGCTTGTCGAGCGCACCCGCACGAACCAGTGCCTCCAGCACCCGACGATTGACCTTGTGCAGATCGATCCGAGCGCAGAAATCCCAGAGATCGCGGAAGGGACCGCCCGACTCGCGCGCCACCACCATGGCCTCGATCGCCGATTCACCCACCCCTTTGATCGCGCCCATGCCGTAGATGACGGTGCGCTCGTCGGCGATGGTGAACTGGTAGGAGGAGCGATTGATCTCGGGCGGCTCGACCTTGAGCGTCATCGCCCGGCACTCGTCGATCAGGGTCACCACCTTGTCGGTGTTGTCCATATCCGCCGAGAGCACCGCCGCCATGAAGGCCGCCGGATAGTGCGCCTTCAGCCAGAGGGTCTGATAGCTGACCAGGGCGTAGGCGGCCGAGTGCGATTTATTGAATCCATAACCCGCGAACTTATCCATCAAATCGAAGATATAGGTCGCCGTTTCCGGATCGACGCCCCGCTTGCCCGAGCCCTCCATGAAGATGGCGCGCTGCTTGTCCATCTCGGACTGCTTCTTCTTGCCCATGGCGCGGCGCAGCAGGTCGGCGCCGCCGAGCGAGTAGCCGGCGAGGACCTGGGCGATCTGCATGACCTGTTCCTGGTAGAGGATGATGCCGTAGGTCGGTTTGAGGATCGGCTCCAGGTCGGGGTGCGGATAGGCGACGTCGGCGCGTCCGTGCTTGCGGTCGATGAAGTCGTCCACCATGCCGGACTGCAGCGGGCCGGGACGGAAGAGGGCCACGAGCGCGGTGATGTCGCCGAAGCTGTCGGGCTGGAGCTTCTTGATCAGCTCCTTCATGCCGCGCGATTCGAGTTGGAAGACGGCGGTGGTCTCGCAGCGCTTGAGCAGTGCGAAGGCCTCGGCGTCGTGCGGATCGATCAGGTTGATGTCGAGCGGCTCCTCGCCCTTGGCCGCGCGGCCGGCGTTGATGGTCGCCAGCGCCCAGTCGATGATGGTGAGGGTGCGCAGTCCCAGGAAGTCGAACTTGACCAGACCCACCTGCTCGACGTCGTCCTTGTCGTACTGGGTGACCAGGTTGTCGCCGCCCGGCTCGCAGTAGAGCGGCGCGAAGTCGGTGAGCAGGGTCGGGGCGATGACCACGCCGCCGGCGTGCTTGCCGGCGTTGCGGGTCAGACCCTCGAGCTTGAGCGCCATGTCGATGATGGCGCGCACCTCCTCGTCCGTGTCGTAGGCGCGCTTGAGGTCGTCGCTCTCCTGGAGCGCCTTGTCCAGGGTCATGCCCAGCTCGAAGGGCACCATCTTGGCGATCTTGTCGACGAAGCCGTAGGGATGGCCCATGACGCGGCCGACGTCGCGCACCACCGCCTTGGCCGCCATGGTGCCGAAGGTGATGATCTGGGAGACCGCCTCGCGTCCGTACTTGCGCGCCACATAGTCGATAACGCGGTCGCGGCCCTCCATGCAGAAGTCGACGTCGAAGTCGGGCATAGAGACGCGCTCGGGGTTGAGGAAGCGCTCGAACAGCAGATCGTGCTCGATGGGGTCCAGGTCGGTGATCTTGAGGGCGTAGGCGACCAGGGATCCGGCGCCCGATCCGCGCCCGGGGCCGACCGGGATGCCGTTGTCCTTGGCCCACTGGATGAAGTCGGCGACGATGAGGAAGTAGCCGGGAAAGCCCATCTGGAGGATGACGTCGAGCTCGATCTGGAGACGCTCGTCGTAGACCTTGCGCCGCTCGGCGAAGTCGGGCGCATTGCGGTCGAAGGTGCGGTCCAGACGCCACTCCAGTCCCTTGCGCGACTCCTCGGCGAAGAAGCTCTCGATCGTCATGCCCTCGGGCACGGGGAAGACCGGCAGGAAATTGTCCCCGAGCTTGAGCTCGAGATTGCAGCGCTTGGCGATCTCGACCGAGTTCTCCAGCGCCTCGGGCAGATCGGCGAACAGCTCGGCCATCTCCTCCGGGGTACGCAGATACTGCTCCTCGCTGTATCCGCGCGGCCGTCGCGGATCGTCCAGGGTGCGGCCCTCGTAGATGCAGACGCGTGCCTCATGGGCCTCGAAATCGGAGCGGGCGAGGAAGCGGACATCGTTGGTGGCGACGACCGGAACGCCGTGCCGGATCGCCAGATCCACGCTCCTCTCGACCAGCTCGCCCTCCTGCGCACGGCCGGTGCGGATCAGCTCCAGGTAATAGCGATCGCCGAACAGCTTGAGCCAACGGTCGAGCCGGCGCTCCGCCTCCTCGGTCGAGCCCTTGAGCAGGGCCTGGGCGACATCGCCGCGCGGACCGCCCGAGAGTGCGATCAGGCCTTCGGCCGCCTCGGGGATCCAGTCCGGATCCACCTGCGGCATGCCCAGGTGCTGACCCTCGACATAGCTGCGCGAGATGAGCCGGGTCAGGTTGCGATAGCCGAGATCGTCCTGGACCAGCAGCACCAGACGGTGCGGGTGATTGGGATCGGCCGGATCGCGCACCCAGAGATCGGCACCGACGATGGGCTTGATCCCGGCACCGATCGCCGCCTTGTAGAACCGCACCAGCGAAAAGAAGTTGCCCTGGTCGGTCACGGCGACCGCTGGCATGCCAGCAGCCACCACGGCCTTGGCCAGCGGTTTGATCCGGACCAGCCCATCGACCAGGGAATACTCGGAATGAAGGTGCAGATGAACGAAGCTTGGATCCACGGGAGTCCTGCGTGTCAGTGATCGAGGGGAAGACGGTGTCGTGAGAGGGGGTTTAGTCTAACCAGACCGCCGGGCTGCGCCGAGTTGGAAATTCCCATCGTCGGACGCCTCGGGATAGGCGCCCGGACGAACGGCGCGCCGATTCCGCTCAGGGACGCTTCAGTGCACGAATCTGGTCGAGCACGGCCGGAGCGTCCCATTGCAATTCACCGGTCGCGATCAGCGCCAGCCGACCATCGGGATCGATGACGAAGGTGGTCGGCAGACCGACCAACGGATAGCCTTGCGCAACCTGGGTATCGCGATCCATCGGCAACGGAAAGCGAACGGGCGAGATGGAGAGGAAGCGGGCGATGGCCTCGGGCTCCTCGCCGACATTGATCGCCATCAGGCCGATCCCCTCCGGGGCGAGCTGTTCGTAGGCGCGCTGCATGGAGGGCATCTCGGCGCGACAGGGCGGACACCAGGTCGCCCAGAAGTTGAGCACCAGCGGCTTGCCGCTGAAGTCCGACAGACGATGAACCTCGCCATCGATCCCTGTCAAAGCGAATTCAGGCGCGCGCGGTTTTCCCGGAACCCGTGTCAGGAGATCCTGTGCATTGAGGGCAAGGGGCAAGAGACAACAGATCGATACCAGGATTCGGCGAATGGACGGTGGCATGGGGTCACTCCAGCGCAACGGAAACAGGGGGCTCGGCACAGGGAACCGAGACAGGGAACGATCGAGAACGAGGTCATGACATGAATGCGCATTCGAGGCTAGCCGAACGGTTCGACATCGCACTCTGGGGGCAGCCGCTCGACGGACTCCCGGACTGGAAGGTCAAGCTCATCTGGTCCGGGCGACTCCTGTACGCCCTGGCACAGGACATGACGCGCAGCAATCTCTCACTGCACGCCATGAGCCTGGTCTATACCACGCTCTTGTCCCTGGTCCCGCTACTTGCGGTCAGCTTCTCGGTGCTCAAGGGGTTCGGCGTTCACAATCAGATCGAACCCCTGCTCGGTAACGTCCTGTCGCCGCTTGGCGCCAACGGACGCGAGATCACGACCCAGATCATCGGCTTCGTCGACAATATGCAGGTCGGGGTCCTGGGATCCGTGGGTCTGGCGATGCTGCTCTATACCGTCATCAGCCTGATTCAGAAGATCGAGCAGGCATTGAACTATGTCTGGCGCATAACCGACGTGCGCCCCTTCGCCCAACGCTTTCCGCAGTATCTGAGTCTGCTCACCCTGGGCCCCGTACTCTTCTTCAGCGCGCTGGGGCTTTCGGCCTCGCTCGGCAACAACCAGTTCGTCCAGTCGGTGATGCACATGGCGCCGATGGGCGCACTCATGGAAACGCTGAGCCTGGTCGCGCCCTATCTCATGATCTCGCTCACCTTCGCCTTCGTCTATCTGTTCGTGCCCAGCACCCGTGTCCATCTCTCATCGGCCATTCTCGGCGCCCTGATCGCCGGTCTGCTGTGGGAGAGCGTAGGCTCGTTCTTCGGCAAGGTGATGGCGGGCTCGACTCAGTACACCGCCATCTATTCGAGCCTGGCGATCCTCATCCTCTTTATGATCTGGGTCTATCTCGGCTGGCTGATCCTGCTCGTCGGCACCACGATCGCCTTCTATCACCAGAATCCCGAGTACCTCGCCACACGGGACCGCGACACCCGATTGAGCAACCGGGTACGCGAGCGCCTGGCACTTGCAATCGCCGTCTCGATCGCCGAGAGGTATATCAAGGGCGAGCCTCCGCCGAACGCAGAAATGCTGGCGAAACAGCTGCGGCTAGCGCGCAACCAGGTCGTCTGCATACTGCAGATGCTGCAACGGACCGATACCATCCTGCCGACGCTGCCGGACGACCCGCCATCCTACGTGCTGGCCCGAGCGCCGGAGGGAATCGGGATCAAGGACCTGCTGGACGCGGTCCGCGCCTTCGAGGAAGGGAACGGGCGCTATCGGGAGCCGGCACAGAACGAGGCGGTTCGCGGAATCGAGTCCAGAATCGATGCCGCAATCACCGATGCGCTGCGCGACATCACGCTCCGCGACCTGGCCGCAGCAGAGACAGCCGCAACGCCAACGTCAACTCACCCCTGAGACTGCGACTGGCTTTCCATGCCGAACGCCGGCGGAAACCAGGTGCGGGCGATCTCGTCGTGCAGTTCGCCGATACCGACCTGCAGATCGTCGACGAAGAGCTTGAGCTGCTGCTGGTTGAGCCGGCGCGGCTCGGCTCCTTCGAGCGTGCGCTTGAGACGTCCGGCCACCCGCAGCGCGCCCTCGTTGCGCGGCAGCTTGGTGAGATTGCTCTGCAGCGAGTCGACGCAGAAGCACACCGAGCGCGGAAACTCGGAACGCTGGAGCAGAAAGCGCAGCACCGGACCGCGCTGCACGCGCACCTGCTCGCTGCGCCGATAGGCCTGATAGCCGGTGAGCGACTTGAGCACGCTGACCCACTGGATGGTCTCGAATGGACGCAGCTCGGTAGTCTCCTCGGGCAGCAGATTGGCCGAGCGCACGTCGATGATGCGGGTGGTCATGTCGGCACGTTCGAGAAAGCGCCCCAGATGCAGGAAGTCGTAGCCCTGATCGTGCAGCATGGTTCCCGAGAGCATGCCGGACATCGTCTGAATGCTCTGCACCAAATGCTTGAGATAGGCATGGCGACCACTCTTGGTCGTGCCTTTCGAGACCTCGTCGCGGGCGAAAAGGTAGAGTTCGTTGAGCAGCTCCCAGGCCTCGCGCGGGACGAAATCGCGGATGGTGCGACAATTCTCGCGGGCAGCGGCCAGGGCGGACAGGATGGAACCGCTGTGACGCTCGTCGCCGATGAGGAAGCGCACCACCTGGCGCTCGCCATAATCCTTGTAGTGCTCCTCGAAGAGGGGGTTGGCGCCGGTGATATCGACCAGCGGACGCCATCCGGGGGCGATACCCTTTGGCAGGTCCATCAGCAGATTGGCGTTGACCGTGACGATACGGGCCGTATTCTCGGCGCGCTCCACGTAACGGGACAGCCAGTAGATATTCTCAGCGACACGCGACAGCATGGATCCGCTCCTCAGACTCTAGGAAGATGCCGATCAAAGACCACCATGGCACTTGATCGGCGCGCAACTCGAAAACCGCTTTTCGAATCGCTCCATTTTCCATGACCGACAGCCATGGGAAATGTCGGGGCATCCATGCCCCGCAAGGGAAATGCAATACGTCAGCGTTTCTCTAGTTGCCTTCCGGCTGTTCGGGCAGGATCCAGGTGTCCTTGCTGCCGCCGCCCTGGGATGAATTGACCACCAGGGATCCCTTGCGCATGGCGACCCGCGTCAGACCGCCCATGGTGACCTGCTGACGATCGGAGGAAAGGATGAAGGGTCGCAGATCGACGTGACGCGGCTCCAGCTTGCTGCCGATGATGGTCGGCACGGTCGAAAGCTTGAGCGCGGGCTGGGAGATATAGTTGCGCGGGTCCTTCTTGATCAGCTCGGCGAAGGTCTCGCGCTCGGCCTTGGTCGAGGCCGGACCGACCAGCATGCCGTAACCGCCCGACTCGTTGGCCGGCTTGACGACCAGTTTCTCCATGTGCTCCAGGGTGTAGGCAAGCGCATCGGCCTCCATGCAGCGGTAGGTCGGCACGTTCGGAATGATGGGCTCGGCGTCCAGATAGTAGCGGATGATCTCCGGCACGAAGGCGTAGACCACCTTGTCGTCCGCCACGCCCGCGCCCGGCGCGTTGGCCAGGGCCACCTTGCCCGCCTTCCAGGCCCGCATCAGCCCGGGAACGCCCAGGGCCGAATCGGGATGGAACGCCTCCGGATCCAGAAAGAGATCGTCGATGCGGCGATAGATGACGTCGACCCGCGCCGCGCCGTCGACGGTGCGCATGTAGACGCAGTCGTCGTCATCGACGAAGAGATCGCGTCCCTCGACCAGCTCGCAGCCCATCTGCTGCGCCAGATAGGCGTGCTCGAAATAGGCCGAGTTGTAGATGCCCGGCGTGAGGACCACCACCTCGGGATAGTCGGCCGGACGCGGCGAGAGCGCGGCCAGGGTGTCGAAGAGCTGCGAGGGATAGTCGTCCACCGGCAGCGGGGCATAGTGCTCGAACAGCTCGGGGAAGACCCGCTTGGTGACCAGCCGGTTCTCCAGCATGTAGGAGACGCCGGAGGGCACGCGCAGATTGTCTTCGAGGACGTAGATGGTCCCGTCGCCATCGCGCACCAGATCCGAGCCGCAGATATGGGCCCAGATCCCGAGCGGCGGCGATACCCCGACGCACTGCGGCCGGAAATTGACCGACTTGGCCAGAACCTCCTGCGGAAAGACGCCGTCCTTGATGATCTTCTGATCGTGATAGAGATCGTCGATGAAGAGGTTGAGCGCCTGGACGCGCTGCTTCAGCCCGGCCTCGACCCGATCCCACTCGGACTGAGGGATGATGCGGGGAATGATGTCGAAGGGCCAGGTACGGTCGATGGTGCCCCCTTCCTCCGAATAGACGGTGAAGGTGATGCCCATCTCCTTGATCGAGACGTTGGCCGCCTCCTGCCGCGCGACCAGCTCGTCCGGCCCGAGCGCTTCGAGATCCGCCAGCATTCCGGCGACGGCCGAACGCCCGCGCCCCGGCTCGGCGACCAGCTCATCGTAGAAATCGTCGCAAGGATATGTATTCCAATCGATACTCATGGCACCTACTCTCTCGCTGAATCCCATCCCAGCCGGACGACGAAACGCTTCGGAGATACTTGAGAGGATCCGGCATGCCCGAGGCAGCGGGACGATCCCGGGGCTCTGGCGACCCTGATCGGTCGCGATCTGGAGTTCCAGTATGCTGGACAGCGGCCGATCAAGTCCATCCCGGACACCCGACGAAACACCGTCCGGGCGATACGGACATCTCACTCGGCAGTGGACTCCACAGCCGAATACCGTTCCCCAGGCGCCTCCTCGCGCCCGAGCAGAAAGGACTTGGCCGGATCCACCAGCGCGCGGCCTGCGACCGCCGTTCGCCCCAACAGCATGCGAAACAGCATGGTCTCCCGGTTGGTCAGAGTCACCTCGATCGGCCAGCCGTTTCCGCCCAGCATCAAACGGGTCTGGATCAGGTAACGCACCTCGCGATGACCGCCCGAATCGGTCACCTGACGCCGGTCGATCACCGGGGCCTCGCAATGGACCACCAGATCGTCCCGATGCTGCAGGGGATGCACACCGAAGCGCACCCATGGACGGCCCTCCAGTTCGAAGGGCTCGACATAGAAGGCGTGCAATGTCGAGGTACGCGCCCCCGTGTCCACCTTGGCTTTGATGCAGGGCAGCCCCAGCTCGGGCAGCGCCAGCCACTCGCGCCAGCCCAGACACAAAGACGCGCTGTTCGTCGATGTCTCAGTCATCCTTTTTGCCGCTCCCAAAAGACCTTATCGAGCACCCCGTAGAACCCATGTTGCAACACGCGTGAGAAATCCTCTAACCGACCGAAAACACAGGGATCAAAACGCCGATCAAGCTCGGCTCGCATGATATCGAATAGACGTCGACGCCATACCGGACCTCGCCTAGAATCGCGGCCACTTCCCCCTGCCTCTTATTCGAGCCCACCGGAGCCATCCATGCGCAGCCTCGTCACTTCGCTGCCTTTCACCCTTGCCATCCTGGCTCAACCCCTCGCTGCGGAGGTGGGCACGGCCAAGATTCTGGCCCCTTGGGAGGCCAATGGGCAATTGTTCCAGGTCGCGGTGGACAAGCTCCAGTTCATCGGAACCTTCGAGGGCATCATGTACATCGAACAGGGCGATGGCCTACTGGACACCGCGCTCTTCACCTGCCCCGCCACGCAGATCATCCACATCATCTCCAACACCCTTGAAGGGCATGGCTACTGCACCATCGAGAGTTCGACCGGCGACTATGTCTACGCCGAGTTCAACTGCGACGGAGAGCCGGGCGCCTGCAAGGGAACCCTGACCCTCACCGGCGGCACCGGAAAACTCGCGGGAATTACGGGCAACAGCCCGATGGTGGTGCGCACCGCGCTCAGCGGCACCAGCATCGATGAGGAAAGCGGCGGAACGGTCTCGGCGGCCAAAGGGCTCGCCATCTGGCCCGAGATGCGCTTCGAGGTGCCCGGATTGGGCGTCACCTCCGGTCTGCTCGGCACCGGCCCGGGTCAACCGAGCGATGCGCAGCCGGATAAGGCGGAGGCACCTCGCTGAGTCGCGGAGCGACCGAGGCGCCCAGATCGGCGCATCAGGATTGTTCGGACTCGAAATCGAGCGACACCGAGTTGATGCAGTATCGCAGCCCGGTCGGGCGCGGGCCGTCGGGAAAGACGTGTCCGAGATGGGCGCCGCAGTTCGCGCACTGAACCTCGGTGCGGCGCATGCCGTGACTGGTGTCCTCCTGGGTGGCGACGGCGTCCGCCCCAACCGACTGCCAGAAGCTCGGCCAGCCGGTTCCCGAATCGAACTTCTCATCTGAGCGAAACAAAGGCGCGCCGCAACAGGAGCAGCGGTAGAGCCCCGCGTCCTTGAAGGCGTGATAACGTCCGGTGAAGGGCGGCTCGGTGCCCTTTTCCCGGCATACCCGATATTGTTCCGGGGTGAGTTCTTCGCGCCATTCGGCATCGGTCTTGTCGGTCTGTCGAGACATGCTGCCCTCTGCGAGAGGCGATGGGGTCGAGCGCGGATCGCCTTGAGCCGCGCTGGGCGCGGACTCTATACTCGACCGTTCATCGCGAAAAATTCGATCGAATCCAGCGATCGGCTGGGATCGCCATTACCACCGACAGCATTTCGGAAGGCAACATCATGATCCGTTCCTTCAACCCGCCGGTTCGAACCCTAATGGGGCCGGGCCCAGCCGATGTCCACCCTCGTGTCCTGGCCGCGCTGGCCCGACCCACCATTGGCCATCTGGACCCCGCGTTCGTCGCCATGATGGACGAGCTCAAGGACCTGCTGCGTCTCGCCTTCCGTACCGAGAATGCCCTGACCATGCCGGTCTCGGCGCCGGGCTCCGCCGGCATGGAGATCTGCTTCGTCAATCTGGTCGAGCCGGGTGACGAGGTCGTGGTCTGCATCAACGGCGTCTTCGGCGCACGCATGAAGGAGAACGTCGAGCGCGCCGGCGGCATTCCGGTCGTCGTCCAGGGTCAGTGGGGGCGCGCGGTCGATCCGAATCAGGTCGAGGAGACCCTGAAGGCCCACCCGAACGCCCGTCTGCTCGCCTTCGTCCAGGCCGAGACCAGCACCGGCGCCAGTTCTGACGCCCAGACGCTCGCCGAGATCGCCCGCCGGCACGACTGTCTGACGATCGTGGACGCGGTCACCGCACTCGGCGGCTCGCCGCTGGAGGTCGACGCCTGGGGTCTGGACGCCGTCTATTCCGGATCGCAGAAATGTCTCTCCTGCACCCCTGGACTGGCGCCCGTCACCTTCGGCGAGCGCGCACTGGAGAAGGTCCGCCAGCGCAAGACCAAGGTCCAGAGCTGGTTCCTCGACCTCACTCTGGTCATGGGCTACTGGAGCGGCGAACAGAAACGCACCTATCACCACACGGCGCCGGTCAACGCACTCTACGCACTGCACGAATGCCTGGTCATGCTGGCCGAGGAAGGCGTCGAGCAGGCCTGGGAGCGCCACGCCCATCACCATCGCGCACTGCGCGCCGGATTGGAAGCGCTAGGGCTTGAGTTCATCGTGCCCGAGGACGAGCGCCTGCCCCAGCTCAACAGCGTGGCGGTCCCCGGCGGCATCGACGAGGCGCTGGTTCGATCCCGCCTGCTCCAACACTACAACCTGGAGCTCGGCGCCGGCCTTGGGGACCTGGCGTGCAAGATCTGGCGCATCGGACTCATGGGATACAGCAGCCGCCCGACGAACATCCTGCTCTGCGTGGGTGCGCTGGCCAACGAACTCTCGGCGCTCGGACATCGGACCGACGCCGGAGCCGCGCTCGAAGCGGTCCGCACCGTGCTCGATCAGAAAACTCCGGCCCGTTAACGAGCACCGGCCATGCTGCTTCGCAACAGACATCGCCTCTGGATCCGCCTGCTGATGGCGCTGGGGGCCATGTCGCTCTTTCTGCTCGGTTATCAGTGGGGCAATCAGCACCAACAGGGAGACGCCGAGATCCCCACGATCAACGGCGTCCTGCTGCAGCCGCCGGGCGACCTGCCCGGCTTCAGCCTTCAGGAATCCTTCGGTCAACCCTTCGACCATCGACGACTCGCGGAGCATTGGACCCTGCTCGGATTCGGCGACCTTGCCCAGGCGTCCGGACAACGCGGTGTCCAGCGCCTGATCGAGGTTTACAACCGGATCGCCGACCACAACACACTGCGCAAGCAGCTGCAACTCGTCCTGGTGACCACGACCGACCAACCCATGCTGGCCCGGCGTTTCGCCACACTCTCCCCCGCGCTCCACATCCTAGGCGGCGACAGCGACGAGATCGCCCGGCTGGGCGGCGCGCTCGGCGTCAGCCCCGACGCCCCGCTGACGCTCTTCGTCCTGGGTCCAGGCGGCTATCTGCTGGCGCTGTTTCCAGATCGCGAGAATGGCGCGGCGATGGCCGAGGACCTCAAGGCGATCGTCGCCAATGCAGGGGCACTGCTTCCATCGGAGAATCCATGACAGACTCGAACGCCCCGACCCCGACTCAGCGTCTCTTCGTCGGGCTCCAGCACATCCTGCCTCAGCGCACCCTTTCGCAGCTTATGTATCGGCTGGCCCGGGTGCGCTGGAAACCGCTCAAATCGCTCCTGATTCATGGCTTCGCACGGCTCTATCGGATCGACATGAGTCAGGCGGTCGAACCGAGTCTCTCCGCCTATCCGCATTTCAACGCCTTCTTCACCCGCGCGCTCCGGCCCGACGCGCGGCCGCTGGATCCGGATCCGCGCGCCATCCTCTGCCCTGTGGACGGAGCCATCAGTCAGATCGGGGCCATCTCCAACGGCCGACTCATCCAGGCCAAGGGGCACGATTACCGCGTCCAGGACCTGCTCGGTCTGGACGCCGAGGCATTGCACCCGTTCGACGGCGGACAGTTCGCGACCATCTATCTCTCGCCGAGCGACTACCATCGCATCCACATGCCGCTCTCGGGCGACCTGACCCAGATGATCCATGTCCCCGGACGTCTATTCAGCGTCAACGCGACCACGGCCAAGGGCGTTCCCGGACTCTTCGCCCGCAACGAGCGGGTGGTCTGCCGCTTCGACAGCGAGGCCGGCCCCATGGGGCTGGTTCTGGTCGGCGCCATCTTCGTCGGCGGTATGGAAACGGCTTGGGCGGGAGAGATCACCCCGCCCCATTCGGGCAGCGCCATCCTGAGCTGGGACTACCCGGACGACAGTCACCACATCCATCTGGAGCGCGGCGTCGAGATGGGCCGTTTCAATCTGGGCTCGACGGTGATCCTGCTCTTCCCGCCCGAGCGGATCGCGTGGGATCCCGAACTGCGCCCCGGAGACAAGGTTCGGCTCGGTCAGCGGATCGGAAATCTGGTCTGAATGGGCCTCCAGCTACCAGCCTCCAGCGGCCAGCCGCCCCGAGCGATCGCCTGCCGACCCGGCTGCGCCGCCTGCTGTATCGCACCCTCCATCAGCAGTTCCATCCCCGGGATGCCGAACGGCAAGCCGGCCGGAGTGCCCTGCGCCCAGCTGACTCCCGAGCTTGGCTGCCGACTGTTCGGGCACCGCGAACGGCCGCAGGTCTGCGGATCGCTGATCCCGTTGCCGGAGATGTGCGGGGCCGACCGCCACGAGGCCCTGCGGTATCTGGAAGAGTTGGAGCGGCTGACCGGTCCGAAGTGACCGATTCATTCGACGCGCCGAGCAAGATAAGAAATGCCTGGCGCCATTCAACGACACCCCAAGGAGTCCATATGGAGGCCGCGAATTTCGACCTCGATCGTTACTGCCAGCGCATCGGCTATAAAGGCCCGCTCGCACCCGACCTGGCCACCTTGACCGCGCTGATGCGCCATCAGCTCTTCAGCGTCCCCTTCGAGAATCTCGACGTCCAGGCCGGCAAGGTCGTCTCGCTGATCCCGGAGGAGATCGTCGAGAAGATCCTCGATCATCGACGCGGCGGCTACTGTTACGAGGTCAACGGACTCTTCGCCATGGCCCTGCAGGCGCTCGGCATCCACTACCAATTCGTCGCCGCCCGACCGATGTTCTACCCGGTTCGTCGCCCTAGAACCCACGCCGCCATCGTCACCCGACTCGACGGACGCGAATGGCTCTGCGATCTGGGATTCGGGAGTCACGGAATCCGCGCGCCGATCGCACTGGACGACCTGGATCGGGAGATCGAGCAGGATTTCGACCGTTTTCGGCTGACCAGACTCGACGAACGGGGATATCTGCTCCAGGCGCTGGTGGAGCAGGAATGGCTGAACCAATATGCCTTCGATCTCTGGCCGCAGGAATGGATCGACTTCACCCCTGCCAACTATCTCAACTCGACCCACCCGGACACCATCTTCGTGCAGAAGCTCCTGGTCGTTCTGCACCATCCGACCGGTCGGGACACCCTTCTCGGCGATCGTCTCAAACGGGAACGCGAAGGACGGACCACCACCGAAACCATCGCCCCCGAACGCCTGGACTCGGTCCTCAGCGCGCAATTCGGACTGAAGAGGGCCTGAGCCGAAACGCCCCTCAGGCTTCGGACCGGGTCACCATGACCGCATTCAGGACGGCGCAATCCCGCCCGCTCGACTTGGCCGCATAAAGACACTGGTCGGCCACCGACAAGGCGGTGGCGACATCGGCCGACGACGGCACGCCCTGATAAACGCCGATGCTGATCGTGACATGGCGCCCGACATCGGATCGGGCATGTGGAATCGCCAATGCTTCGATATTGGAGCGTATCTTGTCGATCATGGTCCGCGCGCCCTTCTCATCCGTATCCGGCAGGACCAGCGCAAACTCCTCGCCGCCATAGCGCGCGACCAGATCGACCTCGCGTCCCGCAGCCGCATCAAGGGCGCGGGCGACGCCGACGAGGCATCGATCTCCCGCCAGGTGCCCGTAGGTGTCGTTGTACTGTTTGAAGTAGTCGATATCGCAGAGGGCGATGACCAGAGGCAACCCACGTCTGAGGTGACGCCTCCACTCGCGCCGCAGATATTCGTCCAGATAACGGCGATTCGCCAGCCGGGTCAGCCCGTCGGTCGTGGATAGCTGGCGCAGCTCTTCGTTTGCCTGCCGCAGCTGATCGTTGACCTGGCTCAGCTCTTCGGTTCGCTTGGCGACCAGGGATTCGAGGCGGCGATAGAAGTCCGCGTTCTGGATCGAGATGGCGATCTGGGTCGAAAGCAGGCCCAGAATACGCAGTAGCTTGTCCGTGAAGGCATCCCGGGCGAGGCTGTTCTCCACGTACAGCAAACCGGCCAGCTCGCCACGCAACAGCAAAGGCACGCAGAGCGCCGAGCGCATGGCGCTAGCCACGAAATAGGGATCCTGGCTGTAGCCATCCTCCTCGCCGGCATCGGCAAGCACGATTTGCTGGCGGGTCCGCGCGCAATAGTGGATCAGACTCAAAGGAAGCCGGTCGCCGGCATCCTCGACCGCCAAATCCTGCGGCATGGATACCCGCTGCCGATCGGCCCGTGTCTCCGCCCGGAGGTACAGACGCGCGTCCTGGGAGGCGATGAGCAGACAGCGGTCGGCCCCCGCATGCTCCATGACGATCTCCATCATGCGGACCAGCAGCCCGTCCAAATGGATCTCGCTGGCCAGGCTCTGAGATGCCTCGACAATAGAGAAGAGGTCCAGGGTCTCGGACTGCTCGCTGATCTCGAAGGTCCCGGTCGTCAGGGTCGAGCGCTCCATCGAGAGACGATCGCCCCGCTGCGAATCATCCCAGACATGCGTGAGCAGCGCCCGATGCTCCCGATCGAGCTGCGCGATCTTCGCCGCCGCCCCCCATTTGAGATAGGCGTAACGGGCCTCCCGCATGTAGAAGGCGGCGGATCGATCCAGCCCCTGGTCGAGATAGAAGCGGGCGAGTCGCTCGTAGGCAAGCGCCTCGTTGTTGAGATAGCCGCCCTCGCGCGCCGCATCGATCGCCTGCTCGTAGAGCGTCAGGGCCGTCCAGCGGTCCCCATCGACCCGGGCCAGCTCGGCCGCGACCAGAGACTGCTTGTGGCGGAAGTTGGCCGGGCTCTCCTGCGCCCAGCGCGACATTCGCGACTGATAACCTGCAATCTTCTCGCGATAGCCGGCCCTCTCGCCGGACGAGAACTGCGGATAGCGCTCCAGGAGCGTCAGGCAGGCGAAGAAATAGATCTCGGGAACCTTGGCCTGGGCCAGGGCGACGCTGGCAACGAAGTCGGCCTTGTCGACCATGGCAAGGGCCGCGTCCAAATGACCGAGCCAGTAGAGCGCGCGCAGTTTGGCCGTGTAGAAATAGGATAAGGCAAGCGGGTTGTCGCGATGCGCATCGAGAAAGGCAGCCTCGGAGAACACCCCGTCGTCGAAGGTCGCGTCGTTCTGCGTCAGGGCCATCAGGTGCAGCAGCGGATTGAGACAGGCCGGACGGAAGAAGGAATCGAGGACGACGGGCGCGTTGGTCTGCAGGAAGGGGATGTAGCGCTGGGCCTCTTCGTAGAGAGTGTGACAGGAGTGTCCGCAGATCATGGGGTCCGAGATCACGAATTCGGCGCAATAGCCGGCGTAGGTCCAGTCGCCGCTCTCCACCAGCAGCGGAAAGGACTTGAGGCTGTAGTCGAGCGAATCGATGAGCGGCGCGCGCCAGTGGTTCACGAAGACAGCGAACAGCAGATAGACCTTGCCACGGATCAGCCGGTTTTCGCAACGGTCCGAGAGACGGATCGCGACCTGACCGAAACGATGCCCACGCGCGTATTCGTCCAGCAGAGCGACGCACACGAACCCGTAGTTCATATAGGCATAGGAGGTCAGGTGATTGTTTCCATGCTCCAGCGAAAGATTGGTCATGCGGCACGAGGCCCAGGCGACCAGTTCCGGCTGCGAATCCAGATAGGCGCTGGTCCATAGGCCCATGAGGATATCCATGACCGTCTGATGATGGCGCGAACGCATCGGCGGCGCATCGACGAGGCTCTCGATTGAACGCGCGCCAAGCAGACGCGAGACATCCTGGATCTCACGCTCGAGAAGCGCCTGCAAGGACGCGGCCTCCCCCGGGACATCGATCCCGAGCAGACGCAGCGCCTCCTTCTGGATCTCGACCGCACGGGCATAGTCGCCGCGCAGATGGTAGTGCTCCATGCGGATGCGGTGCACGGCGACCTTCTCTTCCGGTCCCCGCGCCCGTTCCAGCAGCTGAGCGAAGAGCGGCTCGATCTCATCGGTCTCGCCAGCAAAGCAGAGACAGACGGACAGCTCGCAGAGTAGCGCGAAGACCAGATCGCGCTGTTTGCCACAAGAATCGGCCGCAAGCAGCTCACGGGCGACCCGGAGATAGCCGACGGCCGAGGCGAAGGCGGCGGCGTCCTTGGCCTTGGTCGCGGCCTCGCGATTGAGCTGCGTCAGCTCCAGACGCTCATCGGGATCCAGGATCAGACGCCGGCCCGCATTGAGCTGGTCGACGATCTCGAAGACCCGACGCGAGCGATCCGACGCATCGCAACCGCGCAATAGGAGACGCCCGATCTCAAGGTGACGGGACTCGCGCTCGGTATCGGCGATCAGCGAATAGGCCGCCTGCTGGATTCGGTCGTGCGAGAAACGGTAGAGCCCCTCTCCGTACCGAATCAGGAGTCCCTCGGTCACGCCCTCGTCGAGTGCGCGATCCAATCCAGGCCCGTCGGACACGGCAATCAGGGAGAGCGTTTCCCGGTCGAAGCGATTGCCGATACAGGCCGCGAGTTCGAGCATCCGACGCGTCTCTGGAACCAGCGATCGGATCTTCGCGGCCATCAACTCCACCACGTTCTCGGTGATGTCGCAGCGCTGGATCGCCGCCACATCCCAGGTCCAGGCGCTCGCAGCCTGGTCGTAGCGAATCAAGCCTTCTGCATGGAAGGCCATCAGACATTGACTCACGAAGAAGGGATTGCCGAGCGTCTTGCGCTGAATCAGCGTTGCCAGCTCTCCGACCGAGTCGCTTTCGGATTGCAGCACATCGCCCGCGAGCACAGTCACATCCGCAAGCGCGAGATTCCCGATCCGGATCCCCGTGGGATCGAACCCACGCTTGCTCATGCGATCGATCATGAGCGCCAGGGGATGCGACGGACCCACCTCGTTGTCGCGATAGGCGCCGATCAGCAACAGATGCCGAATGCCGGGATCCGTGATGAGCGCACTCAACAGATTGAGCGAGGCCAGATCGGCCCATTGCAGATCGTCGATGAACATCACCAGCGGATGCTCGGCGGCGGCCTTGAAAAAGCGACGGCAGACGAGGTTGAAACGGTTCTGGGACTCCATCCCCGACAGGGCCGGAACGGCCGGCTGAGGCCCGAGGATCAATTCCAGATTCGGCGCGACCTCGAACAGCACCTGCCCCAGGTCGCCAATCACCTCCAGGATCTCGTCCCGCCGTCGTGCGAGTCTCTCGTCCGGCTCCGCGAGCCAGACATCCACGAGCTCGACGATCGCCTGGCGGATGGCCGAATAGGGCGTGGCACGCTGGTACTGGTCGAACTTGCCCTCGATGAAATAGCCCCGCAACCGCGCGATCGGCTTGTGGACCTCCTTGATCAGCGAGGTCTTGCCGGTTCCCGAGTAGCCGGAGACCAGGAGCCAGGCGCCCTCGCCTTGCGCGCAGCGCTCGAACGCATCGAGCAGGGTGGCGATCTCCCGGTCTCTGCCATAGAGCTTCTGCGGCAGATAGAAGACCTCCAGCCGATCGCGTTGACCGAGGACGAAGGGGCTGATCTCGCCGCCGTTTTCCAGACGGATCAGGCACTCCTCAAGGTCGTGAGCGAGCCCGGCCGCGCTCTGATAGCGCGCCTCGGCCGTCTTGGCCATCAGCCGATCGACGATGCTCGACAGAATGCCGGGAAGCTCCGGCCGAATCTCGCGAATCGGGCGCGGACTCCTGGCGATGTGGGCGTGCACCAGTTCGAGCGAATGGTTGGCGCTGAACGGCAGCGACCCGGTGAGCAACTCGTAGAGCGTGACCCCGAGCGAATAGAGATCCGAGCGATAGTCGACCGAACGGTTCATGCGGCCCGTCTGTTCGGGGGAGATATAGGCCAGGGTGCCTTCGAGCAGACCGGTGTCGTCGCGATGCGGATTGCTCGACGAAACCGTCGCGGCGATCCCCAAATCGATGAGCTTGGTCTGTCCGGACTCTGGATTGTGGACGATATTGGACGGATTGACGTCCTTGTGAATGATCTGGCTCCCATGCAACTCGCTCAGCCCACGCGCCACGTCGAGCGCGATGCGAAGCAGATTCGGGAGAGCCAGAGGACGGATCTGAAGCAGGGACTTGAGGGATTGGGCGCCGAAATCCTCAAGCACCAGAACCAGCGTGTTGCCATACTCGATCAAGCCGCTGGAACCGATGATGCGATCGCTGCGGAGCTGCCCCAGCATGGCGTATTCGTGCCGATAGCGGGCCAGATCGCGCGCGCTCGGATAGGCGTTTTTGAGGATCTTGAGGATGACCGATAGCCCATCCTCCTGTCGGCGAGCCCGAAGCACCAGCGACACCTGGCTCTCGTAGATACGAACCGCCCGATCGTATCCGGCGATATCGATCATCTACCTCATCTCCGTATCGCTCGCGCCGCCCGATCGAGCGCCCTCAAACGATCCAGCTTTTCGCGGATACGGATCTCCAGACCACGCTCGACCGGCTGGTAGTAGCTGCGCTCGCCCATCTCCTCGGGAAAATAGACCTCGCCGGCGGCGTAGGCGTCGGGCTCGTCGTGCGCGTAGCGGTAGGCGCGACCGTGGCCCAGTTCCTTCATCAGCTTGGTGGGGGCGTTGCGCAGATGGACCGGCACATCCAGCGAACCCGATGCCTTGGCGTCGGTCAACGCGGCCTTCCAGGCAACGTAGACGGCGTTGCTCTTGGCCGCGCTGGCGAGATAGACGACGGCCTGAGCGAGCATGAGTTCGCCCTCCGGGGAGCCGAGTCGCTCCTGAGCTTCCCAGGCATCGAGCGCCAGGCGCAGGGCGCGCGGATCGGCGTTGCCGATGTCCTCGCTGGCCATGCGCACGATCCGCCGGGCGATGTAGAGCGGATCGCAGCCACCGTCGATCATACGGGCGAGCCAATAGAGCGCCGCATCCGGCGCCGAGCCGCGCACCGATTTGTGCAGCGCCGAGATCTGGTCGTAGAAGATATCGCCACCCTTATCGAAGCGCCTCACGGACGCCGTCGCCACCTCGGCGACCACCTCGGGCTCGATGCGACCACCCTCGGCCAGCTGGGCGGCGAGATCCAGCAGGTTAAGCGCGCGACGCGCATCGCCGTCGGCGGCCTGGGCCAGTAGCCGGGCGCTCTCGTCCGGCAATTCGAGGCCCTGTCCACCCAGGCCACGCTCCGCATCGCTCAGTGCCCCGAGGAGCACCTGACGGATGTCGTCGACCGTCAGGGACTTGAGGACGTAGACCCGCGCCCGCGAGAGCAGCGCGTTATTGAGCGAAAAGGAGGGGTTCTCGGTGGTGGCGCCGATGAAGGTCAGGGTGCCGTTCTCGACATGCGGCAGGAAGGCATCCTGCTGGCCCTTGTTGAAGCGATGGACCTCGTCGATGAAGAGGACCGTGCCGCGCTGCTCCAACCGGCGCACGTTCTGGGCCTCGGCGACCGCCTCGCGGATCTCCTTGACCCCGGACAGGACCGCCGAGAGGGTGATGAAATGCACCCCCGAATTCTGCGCCACCAGCCGGGCCAGGGTCGTCTTGCCGGTCCCGGGCGGCCCCCAGAAGATCATCGAATGCAGCCGGCCCGACTCGATGGCTCGGCGTAGCGGCTTGCCGGGTGCAAGCAACTGCGCCTGACCGACGAAGTCATTCAGAACCGCCGGGCGCATGCGGTCCGCGAGCGGGGCTTCGTCGATCTCCGAGGCCATGTGCGGATCAGTCCACCTGGAGGAAGTCGTCGACGGCGCGCGGGTCGATCTTGAACAGATCGGGCTTGAGTGGAATGTTGCGCTGGGCGTTCGAGAAGTTCAGCCGCGTCTCCTGTCCGAAGCTGTCCTGCATGATGAGGCTGTCGAGCGTCTTGCCACTGAAACCGACCTCGATCTTGACCACATCGGTGTCCTTCTGCTTGGGGATCAGTTGAACCCAGTCGCGACCGTCCGTGCTCGGAATCGACTTGGCCTCGAAATAGGTCTGAATCGGCTCCTCGTTGGCCAGCAGGAGCGCCGGGGTTCCGCGCAGTGCGTCTTTCTGATTCTGGTGAGAGACCTGCTTCAGATCCAAATCGTGCAGATAGACCCGCTTGCCATCGGCGATGATGACCTGCTTGGTCGGCGCATCGTATTCCCAGCGAAAGCGTCCAGGACGCTGCAGATAGAGGGTTCCATGGCCCTCCATCATCTGGGTGTGGTCGGCGTTGAAGGTGTACTGCTGGAAGCTGGCCTTGAGACTGCTGAGTCCGGCGAGATACGCATCGATCCGATTGGTCGCATCGGCGGCCGATGCGCCAAGACTCCAAATCGAAGCCATCAGGAGGACAGAGATCAGAGACAGCGGGCGAACGAACAACGAAGCGCGAAGCATGGTTAGGACACCGAAGCCAGTGGGGTTGATTGCGGAGACCCTGAATTCAAGGGCAGAGACAGCGGTTTCGCGCCGAAGTGCCCGAGCGTTGCCGCATGATGCGGCAACGTCTCATGCCACTCAATCGTCGATCGGCGGCGGAGCCAGCACCTCGCGATTGCCGTTGGTCTCCGCCGCACCGACGATACCGATCCGCTCCATCTCCTCGACCATGCGTGCGGCCCGGTTGTAGCCGATCTTGAAGCGGCGCTGAACCCCCGAGATGGAGGCACGTCGGCTCTCGACCACGAACTGAACCGCCTCGTCGAACAGCGGATCCGTGTCCTCGGTGTCGCCGCCGCGTGGCTCGGGATCGATTCCGGGCAGCATCTCGGTCGGCTCGCGCAGCACGTCGTGGATGTAGTCTGGCTCGCCATAGTGGCTCTTGAGGAAGTCCACGACATGATGCACCTCATGGTCGTCGACGAAGGCACCATGGACGCGCTGCGGGATGTTCCCGGACGGCGGCAGATAGAGCATGTCGCCGTTCCCCAGCAGTTGCTCGGCGCCCATCTGGTCGAGGACGGTGCGCGAGTCGATCCGCGAGGAGACCTGGAAGGCCATGCGCGTCGGGATGTTGGCCTTGATGAGACCCGTCAGCACGTCGACCGATGGACGCTGGGTCGCGAGCAGCAGATGGATGCCCGAGGCACGCGCCTTCTGGGCGAGCCGCGCGATCAGCTCCTCGACCTTCTTGCCGACCACCATCATCATGTCCGCCAACTCGTCGATGATGACGACGACATAGGGCAGATGGGTCAGCGCCGGCGGTTCCATGTCCGGGTCGATGGCATCGGCCGGATTGAAGGTCGGATCCGGAATCGGCGTCCCGGCCTGTTCGGCCTCGGCGACTCGGCGGTTGTAACCGCCGATGTTGCGCACCCCGAGCTTGCTCATCAAACGGTAGCGGCGCTCCATCTCGCCAACGCACCAGCGCAGGGCGTTCGCGGCCTCCTTCATATCGGTGACGACCGGGGTGAGCAGATGCGGAATGCCCTCGTAGACCGAGAGTTCCAGCATCTTGGGGTCGACCATGATGAGCCGCACGTCCTCTGGCTTGGCCTTGTAGAGCAGGCTCAGGATCATGGCGTTGATGGCGACCGACTTACCCGAGCCGGTGGTTCCGGCGATCAGGGCGTGCGGCATGCGCGCCAGGTCGGCGACCACGGGTTCGCCCGCGATATCGGTTCCCAGCCCCAGGGTGAGCGGTGAGCCGGCATTCTGATAGGCCGGCGAACCGAAGATCTCGCGCAGGAAGACCGTCTCGCGCTGCTTGTTCGGAATCTCGATACCGATCACCGACTTGCCGGGAATGATCTCGACCACGCGCACGCTGACGGTGGTGAGCGCGCGGGCCAGATCGCGCGCGAGACCCGTAATCTTGCTCGCCTTGACGCCGGGCGCCAACTGGAGTTCGAACAGGGTCACGACCGGACCCGGATAGACCGCGACCACCTCCACAACGACCCCGAAATCGGACAGGGTCTGCTCCACATCCCGCGAGAGATCCTCGATCTGCTCGGGCGAGTATCCCCGACCGCTCTTGCTCGGCGGATCCAGCAATTCGAGCGGCGGAAGCGGACTGTCGCCCCAGTCCGCAGCCCGCAAGGCAGGGCGCGGCGATGGCGTCGGCTTCGCGGCGGGAACCTTGGGCGGAGACGCCTCGAATGGAGCCTCAGCCAGAACCCCTAATGGCTCCTCATCCAGCGGAGGCTCGGGGATCTTGGGCACCGTCCTTTGAGCGCGCGTGGCCCGAGGTGCGGGCTCCGGTCGCTGACCGCGCATGAGATCGGTCAATGGCAGGGCGTCGTCCAGGGTCTGCTCCGAATCCGGGGCGAAGGGCGCCGGATCCGTCATGGCATCCTGCAGCGCCTGAGGGAGGCGCCCGGAGGGTTTGCGCGAGCGCGCCGAAACGCGAGGTCGGCGCGTCTCCAGGCTCGGAACGGACTCTGGATCGATGAGATTCAGCGCGGCAGGCAGCGCCTGCACGGCCGCATCGCCGGAATCCGAGCTGTCCGCGCGCGAAAAGGCGAGCTGCGCGCCAACGCCGCTCAACACCGACCAGAGTTGACGTCCGCCGGTCAGAACGGCCGCCCCCAGATTATCGAGCAGCTTGAGCCAGGAGATCCCGAAGAAGAGCGTGAGGCTGACCAGAAGCGCCCCACCCAGCAGCAGGTTCGCGCCCGTGAAATTGAAGGCGGCGAGCATGCGCTGGCTCACCAGGAGTCCAATGCCTCCGCCAGGGCCATTCGGGAGCTTATCCGCCAAATCGGCAAGATGGATCGACGCGAAGGCGCAACCGGCGGCCAAGGTAATAAGGAATCCCACCCAGCGCAATGACAGCATCCAGGTTCGCACCCCCAGATCCTCGGCGCGTCCACGAAAAACCAGCCACGCGCTCCAGGCCACCATGAAGGGAAGCAAATAGGCGAAGTAGCCGAAGAGGTAGAGCGCCACGTCAGCGAACCAGGCACCCGTGCGGCCGCCCGCATTGGTGACCTGGGAGGTGTCTCCCACATAGGACCAACCGGGATCGGTCGGTGAGTAACTCAGCAGCGACAGCGACAGATAGATGGCCACGCACACCAGGGCCCACATGGCACCCTCGCGCAGAGCGCGCTCCACGTAATCGCTGAATGTCAACTGCCCGTAACGTGTTGCCTGTGCCATGCGCCTCTCCAAATATGCAGCGCATTATAGCCTTACAGAAGATTTTTCGTGCGGTTTCAAGATGCCGAGACCCCTCGACGACGGGGCCTGGAGGCGGACATCGACCGGAGCCAACCGAGCAAGGATGCGCCTTCGATATCCAGTGCGGAGCCCGATACGGCGAACGCCCTGAAGACAGGGCGCTCACCGATCGGAATACGACGGCCGGCGCACGGCAACCGCGCCCCGACCGAAGACTCGATTCAATTCGGAGTCACATTCTCTGCCTGCGGACCCTTCGGGCCTTGCGTGACCTCCATGGTGACGTGCTGACCTTCCTGGAGGGTCTTCCGACCCGCGCCGTTGATCGCACTGTAATGAACGAAGACGTCCTTGCCGCCCTCGCGCTCAATGAAACCGTAGCCCTTCTCGTCGTTGAACCACTTCACTGTGCCGGTAACCAAATCGCCTGCCATATCAACCTCATCACAAAAAACGCACCAACCTTGGTTGGCAATACTCGATCCAGCCTCTTCATTGAGGCCGGTATCGCATCCCGCTCCCAATCGAGCGGAAATTCACGCAGGAAGCCAGGCCCCATAATTAACCGATCATTCGAACCGACATCATTCGAAATGAATCCATAGACCCTGGGTTCACTTATTGTCGCAGCGCATCACGATCGATCGCCAGATCGCCGAACCAATCGGCGTCGACGCAACGACCTTCAATAGAAACACCCTACCCTAAGCCTCCGATATTACGCACTCAGACAATCGGTTCGAACCGACTTGAACAAGACACCATCCAAAGAATGCGTTTGAAGTCTGACTTATATAGGAAACAAAAAGGAGGGAAACGCTATTGCGGAAATTACGAATCTAATGATGCTAATCAGTGCAAGGACCTGTACTGCGAGACACTCCAAAACATGCTCAAAACTGGCCAATCCGATTGCCCGTTCTCTCTCGCGCACCATTGTACAGCAGAGCGAAACCAGGTGCGAGAGGCGAATGATCAATCCGCGTCCTGGACATATGGCCCCGTTTCGATATGCCGTACGCTGGGGTACACGAGATCAGGATTCGGCATACTCATGAAATTGCCCTGGATTGCATCGACCCCGGCCGCAAACAGCATCGGCATCAATTCTGCGTTGTCCACGGCCAACGCAATGACTCGAACACCCTCTTTATGCGCACAGCGGACAAATGCATTGAGCGCGCTCTGCGAGGCTCGGCCTTCGACCAGCCCCTGAGTAATGGCGCGCGGAAGCTTCACATGGGTGATGAAATCGCTGTTTGCCTCCAAAAAGGGACCATCCTCGAGTCTCGGGTCTTCGACCAGCAGACCATGCTGGCACGACCGAAGCAGCGCAGCCAGATTCACCAGCCCATCCCGCGCCTCGGTAAAGGCCGCCTTGCGAACCTCGACCACGACCGAACCTGGAGCCAGATGGGCCGCAGAGGCGAAAGCGCCCAGCGCACGCACGGTCTGCTCGGAATGCAAGGTTTCCGTCGCCACGTTGACGAATAGAATCGCGTCCGGAGCCCCTCCCGACTGCATCTCCTCCAGCACCGACAGCGCCTGACGAAAGATCCAGAGATCAATCTTATCCATCCAACCGGCCTCCGCCAGGGTTGGAAGAAAGCTGTCCGGCATCAAGAGACCGCCCGATTCGTCCTTGAGACGAACCAGGGTTTCGAACATGTTGCGGTGATCCTCATTCGCCCTGAACGACACGATCGGCTGATACTCGAGCGTCAGCCCACCCGCATCGATGAGCGCACGAAGCCGGCTCTGGTCCAATACAGGGAGGGAAAGGGTCTCCGACGCCTCAGCGGCTGCAGCCTCTTGCGCATGCCGCGATCTGATCGACCGACTGAGGTCGTTGATGGTCGCGACCGAGAAGCCCGCCTTGAGCTCGGGATCGAAGACGGCGGCCGAGTAGCGCACCTCACGGAGCTGCTTGCGCACGACAGCGTTCCGGATCTCGCGCTCGCAGACCATCAGCAGATGATCCATATCCTCCCGATCGACCAGATCGCAGGCACCGTGCCGGTATCCCTCGGCTGCGGAAAGCTCGAGATCGGATGACTTGAGGAGCACCAGAGAGGCATCGATCTTCTCCTTGACCGCATCGATCTCGACCGACACCTCGCTGCCGAGATAGGTGGCCGCATCGCAGAGGATGAGATCCCACCAATGCGGCCGCTCAAGCGCGGAATGCAATGCCTCTGCCCGAGACACCTCGGTCAGATCCACCACGATGCCATGCCGATTCAATAGCGCACTGATCCGCAGCTCGGCTGGTTCAGGATAGATGCAGAGTATCTTCTTGACTTTGCTCATCCGGAGTCGACGGTATCGAATTGTGAACGCAACCCTATTCGTAGCCGAACCTTACGTCGAGGCAGGGAAAAGCGCAAGCACTCGAAAAGAGGCGCTCCAGAAGGAATGCCTTGAGGCCGGCAGGAACCGAGCACGCTTCTCAACAATAGCGTTTCTTGCATTCACCTGTTCCGATCGCCCCCAGAAATCACAGTAAACGCCCGCCTCAGCCATCAATTGAGGTGAAAGCAATGGGCCGAGTGCGAATCGCTCAAAGCGACCTCGGGGGGATAGGCCCGCACGCATTCGGAGGTCGCCAAAGGGCAGCGCGGATGGAAATGACACCCCTGCGGGGGATGACTTGGAGAAGGCATATCGCCCTCCAACCGGATCACGGCCCGGCGCTTGTCGGGATCGACAGAGGGAACGGCGGATAGAAGCGCCCGGGTATAGGGATGCCGTGGATCGTCCAGAACCTCGTCGACGCCACCCCGCTCCACGACCCGCCCGAGGTACATGACCGCCACCTCCTGCGCCAGGTAGGCCACGACCGCGATGTTGTGGGTGATGAACAGATAGGAGAGATCGAGCCTGGCCTGCAGATCCTTGAGCAGATTGAGGATCTGCGCCTGGACCGAGACGTCGAGCGCACTGGTCGGCTCGTCGCAGACGATGAGGCGTGGCTCGACCGCCAGCGCCCTGGCGATACAGATCCGCTGACGCTGGCCGCCCGAGAACTCGTGCGGATAGCGTCTGGCCGCCTCGGGATCCATACCGACCAGTTCGAGCAGTTCGGCCACCCGCCGTGCCCGTCCCGTCCGACTCGGCTCGATCCTCAGCGCCTGAAGCCCCTCCCCGATCACATCGCCGACCAGCATGCGCGGGTTCATGGAGGCATAGGGATCCTGAAAGATGACCTGCAACTCCTTGCGGTACGGACGCATCTGTCGATGCCCAAGCCCGACCAGATCGCGATCCCGATAGAGGACCGAGCCGCCCGTCGGTCGGATGAGCTGCAGAATGCCCTTGCCAGCGGTCGTCTTGCCACACCCCGATTCACCAACCAGGGCCAGGGTACGACCGCCCCGCAGATCGAGCGACAGCCCATCCACCGCCTTCACCTGCCCCACGACCCGACGGAAGAGACCGCGATGAATGGGGAAATGCACCTTGAGATCGATCGCGCGCAGCAAGGGCTCGCGCGCCTCGCCCCGAGACATCGCTGACTCAACGGAATGGTCGGATACCGACTCGACGTCAACGGGCATCTCGAACACTGGCGCATCCGCATCCCAGAGATGGCAGCGCACCCCGCGACCGCGCTCCAGCAGGCGCCATTCAGGAACCGTCTCGCGGCAGATCGGCATGACCGAATCGCAACGATCGGCGAAGCGGCAGCCCTCGAATGCCCGATCGAGCGGCGGGACACGACCGGAAATCATGGCGAGGCGGCCGTGACGCTTCTGCGCCGAGGGCAGACTTTCCATCAGCTTGCGACTGTACGGATGCGCGGGGCCGGCGAAAAACTCGGCGACCCCGGCCGTCTCCACGATCTGACCGGCATACATGACCGCCAGACGATCGGCAGTCTCGGCGACCACCCCGAGATCATGAGTAATCAGGAGCACAGCCATCCCGGTCTCGCGACGCAGGTCCTTGATCAAACTCAGCACCTGGGCTTGGATGGTAACGTCCAGGGCTGTCGTCGGCTCGTCGGCGATGAGCAGCCGAGGATCGCCGGCCAAGGCCATAGCGATCATGACGCGCTGCTTCATGCCGCCGGACAGCTGATGCGGATACGCCTCGACCCGTCGCTCGGGATCGGAAATACCGACGGACCGCAGAAGATCGACCACGCGCTCGCGCACCCGAGCCTGGGAGGCGCCTTCATGCACGCGAACCGCTTCGGCGATCTGAGCCCCGACCGTCAGCACGGGATTCAGCGAGGTCTGGGGCTCCTGAAAGATCATCGCCATCCCGCCGCCGCGCACCTGCCGCATCTCAGACTCGGTGAGTCGCAACAGGTCGGTCCCGGCGAACCGAACGCCCCCGGACAGGATACGCCCGCCCGGCGGCAGCAGCCGCATCAGCGACAGCGCCGTCATCGACTTGCCGCAGCCGGACTCGCCGAGCAAGGCGAAGGTCTCGCCGGCCGCGATTCGCAGATCCAGACCATCGACGACTCGCGACGGACAGGTTTCATCGCCGAGCTGAGTCGTCAGCCCTTCGACCTCCAGAAGGGTTTCAGTCATGGTTCGACTCCAGGCAAAAGCAGATCGAGCGCACAGGCATCCCGATCATCGCGCGGTGCGGATACGCGGATCGAAGGCATCGCGTACCACGTCGGCGAAGAGATTGGCGGCGAGCACCAGTACGAACATGAACAGAAAGGCCGCTGCCAGAGACCACCAAACGACGGGGTCGCGCGCCAGTTCGAGCCGGGCGCTGTTGATCATGTTGCCCCAGCTGTTCATGGTCGGATCGACCCCGATGTTGACATAGGAGAGCACGGCCTCGGCCAAGACCAGACCGCTGAAGTCCAGCACCAGGGTGATGATGACGATATGCATGACGTTGGGCAGGATGTGCCGGGTGATCAGGGTGAAATGTCCGACCCCGAGCGCCAGCGAGGCCTGAACATAGTCGGCCTCGCGCAGCTTGAGCGATTCGCCGCGCAGCAGCCGACACAGCCCGGTCCAACTGGTCACACCCAGAATCACGCAAAGAAAGAGCAGACGCAGGTCCGCCCGCTCCACCAGGCTGGAGAAGGATTCGGCATGGTTGCTCATGTAGACCTGGAGCATGAGGATAGCGGCGGCGATGAGCAGCACGCCCGGGATCGAGTTCAGCGTGGTGTAGAGATACTGGATGAGATCGTCCACCCAGCCGCGAAAATAGCCGGCCGCGATTCCCAGCAGAATCGCCGCCGGCAGCATCACCAGCGTGGTGAGGGTTCCGATCAGCAGCCCGGTGCGCACGCTCTTGAGCGTCTGGTAGAAGACGTCCTCGCCAACCTTGTCGGTACCCAGGATGTGGTATGCGGCCGCCAACTCCCCGGCCACGCATCCGAGCACCAGCAGCCCGCCGAGCACCGCCAGCCCCGTCATCCAGGGAATCTCCGTCCCGGGTGCCCGCCATCGCATCCAGGTCGCCTGCCAGGACTCGGCGCGCCGCCGACCGCTCAGCCATAAGAGTGTCCCAGTGACGGCCACCCAAAGCAGGAATCCCTTCAGCAGACCCACGAGACTGCGCATCAGGATGTCGCCCGCGCGATCCTCGGCCGGATCGGCCAGATGGGCCCCGCCATGGATCAGCCTCGGATAGGCGCGCGTCACACCCCCGTCGGGCAGCTCGACCGCCTCCTTGACGTACAGATGGGTCGCGAACGGGGCCGAATAGGTCACTTCCTGGCGCTCGCGCAGACCGCTCAGGGCCAGGTCGAACAGGCTCAGCACCTCTGGGGCATAGACCGACTCGCCACCCGGCCGATCGACCTTGAGCCGAACATGGACGCTGTCCAGCACGGCGATCGAGGCATAGCCCGCCAGCACGATGAGGGTCGCCATCCCTATCCGGGATCTCAGGACACGCCGCCAGGGCGCCCGCAGATGCTCGTGACGCGCCGCATGGAGACCGAAGGCGATCGCGACGGCGAGCAGCAGATAGACCAGCGCATCCGTCCAAAGCAGGACCGGGGTCATCGAAACCTCTCCTTGCCGTTCATTGCAATCGAACCCTCGGATCGACCAGGGTATAGGAGATATCGGTCAGTATCAGCCCCAGGATGTAGAGCACGGCCCCCAGGAAGACCATCGAACGCACGATCGCGAAATCCTGATTGCTGATGGCATCGATGGTATAGCTGCCGAGTCCGGGAATGCCGAAGAAGGACTCGCTGATGAGGCTGCCCATGAAGAGGAGCGGCAGCACAACCACCACGCCCGTGAGGATGGGGATGAGTGCGTTGCGCAGCACATGACCGAAGAGCACGCGTCGCTCGCCGAGTCCCTTGGCCCGGGCGGTGCGCACATAGTCCTTGGCGATTTCCTCCAGGAACAGCGTCCGATACCAGCGCGTTCCCGAGCCGATACCGCCGATGACGCCGACGATGACCGGCAGAATCAGAAACTTCCAGGCATTCAGACCCGTGTCGTAGCCCGAGATGGGCACCAGATGGAAGAGTTTACCGAGAACGAACTGGCCGCCGATGATGTAGAAGAGGCTCGAAATCGAGAGCATGGCCACCAGCAGCACGACGCTGGCGAGATCGACGTAGGTCGCCCGGAAGAAGACGATGAAGAGCGCAAAGCTGATATTGAAGGCCAAACCGACCAGGAGAACCGGCACCGCGATCGCCAGACTGGGCCACATGCGCTGCGAGATGTCGTAGCCGATATCTCGCCCTTCGTCCGAGGAACCGAACTGGAAGACGAACAGCTTGGCCGATTTCTCGAAAAAGATGGTATCGGTGAGCCGACCCAATCCCTCCGCGCCTGCGTTGTAGAGCAACGGCTTGCCGTAGCCGTGGTCCGCTTTCCATGCCTGAACCGCCTCCTGGGTCACCCGCTTCTCACCGAGTTGCATGCGCGCCATGTCGTCGGGGGAATTGACCACGAAAAAGAGCAGGAAGGTGATGAGATTGACCCCGACCAGGATCGGAATCGCATAGAGCAGACGGCGGATGATGTAGGCGATCACAGCGCGGTACTCCGTTCGCGTCGACGGACCATCCACCAGGCCGGAATCACCAGCAGTGCAACCAGGGCGCCGAGCGTCCACAGCGGCCAGGTGACGGGGCGGTTCCACTCATCGCGCAGACGCGCGCGCAGAACCGGATCGATGCGCCGATATTTGAGGGTGTTGTTGGCCATCTGATTCGGGTAGGCGTTCATGAGCCAGCGATGATGCAGACTGAATGCCTTGGGATAGAAGCCCCAGCTCCAGGGTGCATCGGCACGGACGATCTCCAGCATGCGATCGATCACGGCCTGACGCTCGGGTCCCGAATCCATGTATTTCATCTGATCGAAGAGACGGTCGAACTCTGGATTGACGTAGTTGGAGGCATTTTCGCCCTGATGCGCCACCTTGCCGTTGGGGCCATAGAGCAGAAAGAGGAAGTTCTCCGGATCCGGATAATCGGCATTCCAGCCCCACATGTAGACCTGACCAACGCCAGTGCGCATCTTTTCCTGGAAGCGGTTGTAGTCGGTCGCGCGGATCACCAGCTCGATACCGAGTTTGGCGAACTGCTTGCGCAGCCAGTTGAGCCGCGCCTTGTCGTCCGGGCCGGTCGCCACCTCTTCATAGTTGATCGCGAGCGCGCGCCCGGTCGCCGGATCCACGCCGCCCGGATAGCCCGCCTCCGCCATCAGCCGTTTGGCCTCGTCGAGACTCCGACGCACCGCCCGGCCATCGCGCCACTCGTAGACATAGTGGTTGATCCCCGCCTCACCCTCGCGATGCCCGAAGATCCCCGGAGGCAGCGGCCCCTGCGCGACCGCCCCCCGGCCATTGGTGAAGATCGAGACGAACTCCTCGAAATCGACCGCGATCGAGATCGCCCGCCGCAGCAGTCGCGCACGCTCCGAATCGCCACCGACGACCGAGTCGAGCATGTTGAAGCCCATGTAATAGACGATGGGCTCGACGCTCGTGAGGAGCGAGATCCCCCGCTCGCGGATCTGAGGCGTGAGGATCGGCTCGCCCCGCGCATCGATCTGCACCGCCTGGTCGAAGGCATCCGAGGTGATCCCAGAGCTGTCGTAATAGCCCTGGAGAAACTTGTTCCAACGCGGAACGTTCTCCTTCTCCAGACTGTAGATGGCCCGATCGATGAAGGGGATCGGCCTGCCGGCATCCGCGAGAATGCCCGACTCGGCATCGCCTGGCATACCCTCGACCGGATAGCGCTCGCCGTGGAAATTGGGGTTACGCTCCAGCACCATGCGCAGACTCGGATTGTTCTCGGTCAGCATGTAAGGACCCGTGCCCACCGGGCTCCAGTCGAGCAGGATATTGCGCTCGGCCAACCCGGGCTGGGCATAGAAGAGATCGGCCTCCCACGGCATGGGGGCGAAGAAGGTCATCGCCAGCCAGTAATTGAACTGCGGATACTTGCCCTTGAGGCTGATCCTGAAGCTGTAGCGGTCGAGCGTCTCCACTCCCGAGATCCGCGCACGGCGCAGCGTTTCGACCTGCTCCAACGCGCCCTGCTCTTCCACGGCGCCCAATTCATCCGCGAGAGCACCGAAGCCACGAATGTGCTCCCGCATCAGCCCGGCGATCGGCGAATGCAGCCAGGGCGCGGCCAGCCGCTTGATCTGATAGAGGAAATCGTCGGCCGTCAGCTCGCGCGTGCCCGTCTCGCGAAAATCGGCGAGCTGATCGATGCCATCGAGGTCGGCCGAGGTCAAGGCATGGTAGAGATAGCGACCCTCGGCATCGCGGGCGAAGGCCGGATGCGGCTGATAGCGGATACCGGGCTTGATGTGGACGAGGTAGTCGCTGCGCGCGATCGTCTCGATGGGCGCATCCTGCGGCAAGGGGTTTCCGGCGGCATCGAAGTAACGGGGTACCGGCACCTCGGCCGCCGACAGGGGCACCACGCGATAGGGCTTGAGCAGGAAATGGTATTGCAGCGGCGGCTCGTAGATCTGAGACAGAAAGACGGTCTCGTCCGAACCGTAGGAACGCGCTGGATCCAAATGCTTTGGACGTTCGTAGAAGGAGCTGTAATAGGTGTTGGAATCGACGTCCGAGGACGGGTAGGGGGAATTCCAAGAGGAATCGCCGCACCCAACCAATGCAAACAGCGCGATCACGAGGATCGCGGTCCGGATCAACCTGATCAATGACTTTGGCTCCCACCCACACGTTTAGCCCAACTCCGGCAACAGACGCCCCAGCCGCGCAACAGATTGAAGCCCTTCGCGCCCTGTGTGCGCTTTAGGGTTCGACTGCTCTTTTGAGGTTTAACCAAATAGCAAGATTGGGTACTGTAACCGCCCGGCTGGGCCTGCTCGTTCGGATTCTATCCCGAGGCTCGTGCCAAGCGCATTGGGGACAACCCCCGGCATCCCGCATCTGCGTCGCGCCTGGACTTCAGTCCGCGACCGCTGCACATCATGGAGTTCGAAGCTTCGAGCCACCACCGAGCGCAGGCAGAGCCGCGAGGTCGAAAGCACCTGCGGCGGTTCCAGCCCAGAACACGACCGGCGCCACGATGCGCCGACAACAGAATGGAAAGAGACGAAACATCATGGGTTTTCTAGAAGGCAAAAAGATCCTCGTCACGGGCGTGGCGAGCAATCGCTCGATCGCTTGGGGCTGCGCCGAGGCCATGCACAAGCAGGGTGCCGAAATTGCCCTGACCTATCAGAACGAGAAGCTGAAGTCGCGCGTCGAGGAGATGGCGAGCAAGTGCGGCTCCGACATCGCCCTGCCGCTCGACGTCGGCAAGGACGAGAACATCGAGGCGCTCTTCGCCTCCCTGGCCGAGCACTGGGACGGACTCGACGCCATCGTGCACTCCATCGCCTTCGCGCCGCGCGAGCAGCTTGAGGGCGACTACGTGGACGCCGTCACCCGCGAAGGATTCGCCACGGCCCATGAGATCAGTTCCTACAGTTTCGCAGCCCTGGCCAAGGCCGGACGCGCCATGATGGAGGGACGCAACGGCGCGCTGCTCACCATGTCCTATCTGGGCGCGGTGCGCGCAGTGCCGCACTACAACGTCATGGGCGTGGCCAAGGCGAGCCTAGAGGCCAACGTGCGCTATCTCTCGGCCTCGCTCGGCCCCCAAGGAACGCGCGTGAATGCCATCTCGGCTGGCCCGATCCGGACCCTCGCCGCAGCTGGTATCTCCGACTTCCGAGACATGCTGAAGAAGGTGGAAGAGCGCACACCGATGCGCCGTAACGTGACGATCGAGGAGGTCGGCAACGCCGCCGCCTTCCTCTGCTCGGATCTGGCATCGGGTATCACGGGCGACGTGATCTACGTGGATACCGGATACCACATTCTCGGGCTGGGTTGATTCCGGTCTAGGCTGGCATCGGATCGGATCGATCCGCTGAGACAGATGGCGCCGAATCGCTCGGCGCCATCATTTGGAGGGGTCATCGACACGCAAACGGGAGTGACCTCATCACGAGACCCTCACGCTTGAACACGGGTCAGGGAGTCTCTTCGATTCCTGTCGTCTTACGCTCGATGTTCGCGCGTCGCTCGATGTCGTCCATCATCGCCGTATAGAGCTGGCGCCCCATCAGCTGAGAGAGCATGGAGGCATCGGGAGACGGCTTGCCCTTCTCCGCCATCCTGGTCTCGCCATCCTGAACGGCGGTGACGCGCACGACCGCTGCATCCCCATCATCCAGTGAGGCCGTTCCAACGCTGGCCTGCCCGGCTACGGGCGCCGGGAGCTTGAAGGCCGCATCCAGCACGGAGGCAGGAACCTTGGGGTCACTCCGCCCGACGAGCGCCGGAGCATCGGCCTTTTCCGCCAAGGTCGCCCAGTCGCCACCCTCGCGGAGCTGCTTGGCCAACGCATCGGCCGCCTTGGCCGCCTTGGCCTCGGCACCCGCCTGCTTGAGTCGTGCGACGATCTCATCGCGCACCGCGTCGAGCGGCTTGGTCGATGCCTCGCGATGGTCAGCGACACGCAGCACGATCGCCTGAAGCTGATCGCGATCCGGCTCGATCATGTCGCTATTGGAGCCAGCGTTGAGCACCTCGTCGCTGAAGGCGGCGGCCATCACTTTGGGATTGGCGAAGATACCCGTACCGCCCTCACGACTCATCCAATCGCTGTGCTGCACGCTGAGCCCCAACTCCTCGGCCGCAGGCTCAAGGCTGTCTGGGGATTCGTACACGATATTGGCCAGACGTTCGCCCAGATCGTAATAGAGCGAATCTGTTTTCTGCTTGGCGACCTCGGTGCGCAGGGTATCCTTCACCGCCTCGAAGGGCTGCACCTGCGCGGGGGTGACCGAGGTCACTTCGATCAGATGGTAGCCAAACGGCGTGCGCACCGGCTCGCTCAGCTGACCGACCGGCAAATCAAAGGCGACGCGCTCGAAGGCAGGATCCATCACACCCTTCTCGACGGTCCCCAAATCCCCGCCTTTGGCTGCGCTCCCTGGGTCCTTAGAGCTTTCCTTCGCCACCTCCTCGAAGGATTCACCGCCCAGGATGCGCTCACGTAGCGTCTTGATCGCTTCGAGCACCCCGTTCGCGGTCGCCTCGTCGGCGTCCTTGGGCACCGTCAGCAAAATATGGCGCATCTGGCGCCGCTCCGGCACGACGAAACGGCCCTTTTCCGACGCGTACTGCTGACTCAATTCGTCATCGCTGACCGACACCTTGGATGCGAGGGTCGTGGAGTCCAGCAAGAGATAATCCAGCTTGACCTGCTCGGGGGTCTGGAAATCGTTCGAATGCGTCTTGTAATAGTCGTCGATCGCGGCGTCGTCGACACTGACCCCATCGAGGTAATCGCCAGAGGCGAATCGAAGGAAGGAAATCTCGCGTTTTTGATCCGCAAGCTTTTGATAATCAGCGAGTTCGGATGCAGTTACAAATGCGCTCGCACCAACCGCTCGTACCAGTTGCATCCCTGCCAATTGCTGCCGCAACTGGTGTTCGAACATCGCCGGCGACATTCCCTGCAGCTGTAGGACTCGATTGTAGGCATCCTGGTCGAAACGCCCGTCGCGCAGAAAGGCTCGCTCAGACAGGATCTGCATCTGGACCTCTTGGTCCGAAACGCGCAGGCCGAGCCGCTTGGTCGTATCGAACAGCAAGGCGTCTCGGATCATCTCGTCCAAGACCTCGGAGCGTAACGTCTTGTCGTCGAAGCCCGCCGTGTCGTAGGCAGCACCGAGACGCTCGCGCAGCTCGTACCTTGCCTGTTGCACGCGTTTATCGAGATCTCTCTGCGAGATTTCAGCCCCGTTCACCGTTGCAGCGATCGGCTCGCCTCCGATGTCGAGATAGGACTGAATACCCCATAGCGCAAATGGAATACTGATCAGAATGACGATCGCCCAAGCGATCCACCCTTGAGCACGGTCACGGATAGTCTGAAGCATGGCGAGTACGCAGAAGTGTATGGGATTCAGATAAAAGAAAGGGGCATCCAATGGATGCCCCGATTCTAATCAAGATGGCGGAGCGGACGGGGCTCGAACCCGCGACCCCCGGCGTGACAGGCCGGTATTCTAACCATCTGAACTACCGCTCCAAATTTTGGTGGGTGCTGCAGGGCTTGAACCTGCGACCCTCGCCTTGTAAGGGCGATGCTCTCCCAACTGAGCTAAGCACCCTTGAGACGAGAACTTATTGTACTGCATCCTTCAGTGCTTTACCAGCCTTAAATGAAGGATTTTTCGAGGCCTTAATCTCGATGGTCGCGCCCGTTTGAGGGTTACGGCCAGTCCGGGCGGCACGCTCCTTAACAGAGAAGGTTCCAAACCCGATGAGCGATACAGTATCGCCGTTTTTCAGCGCGATTGCAACCTCATCTGTAAAAGTATCCAGCGCACGTGCCGCAGCGGACTTGGAGATATCTGCAGCATCAGCCATCTTTTCGATGAGTTCGGACTTGTTCATCTGTTTCCCCTGTTGATAACAGCTTTCTTTATTCGCCAATTGAACTGCGGTGTCGCTTTCGGCCGGACCACCGTCTCGCAACCTGAGAGGTGACCGCACAACCCTGTCACGAACCCCTTCAGTAGTCGATGCATGCTATGACGGAGACATCGGAAGGGCAACCCGCATTTGATCACGTCCAGCAAGCCGGACGACCGAAAGACCACTATGCCCCCAAAGAACGCCCTGTCAATCGTTCAACGCAACCAAATTTCCGCTGCGAAACGAGGAAAGAACGAACAGAGATCCGTAGCCCTCGAAAAATACCCGAGAAACTACGGATCGAGAGGGTTCGAACGACGCCCTGCTAGTGATGCAAACGCGCATTCTGATCGCGCGAGGCATCCGTACTGGAATCATGCGCCTCCTCATCGTCCGGCCTAGGCTCACCGCCATCCATAACGGCCTCCTTGGGCTCCGGACGACCGACCAGCGCGAGGTCCAGCACCTCATCGATCCAGCGCACCGGATGGATCTTCAGATGCTGCTTGATGTTCTTCGGGATCTCGGTCAGATCGCGCTCGTTCTCCATCGGAATGATGACGGTCTCGATACCGCCACGGTGAGCCGCGAGCAACTTCTCCTTGAGCCCACCGATCGGCAACACCTCGCCACGCAGCGTGATCTCCCCCGTCATGGCAACGGTCGACCGCACCGGAATCTTGGTCAGCGCGGAGACCAACGCGGTGCACATGGCGACACCCGCACTCGGACCATCCTTCGGGGTAGCCCCTTCAGGCACGTGAATATGCACATCGAACTTGTTATGGAAGTCGAGCGGAACGCCAAGGGCATCGGCGCGGGCGCGCACCACGGTCATGGCCGCCTGAATCGACTCCTGCATGACATCGCCAAGCTGACCCGTGTAGGTGAATTTGCCTTTACCCGGAACGAGCGCCGATTCGATACGCAGCAATTCGCCGCCGACCTCGGTCCACGCCAAGCCGGTAACCTGTCCGATCTGATCATGCTCGTCGGCGCGCCCGTAGCGATAGCGCTGAACACCGAGATATTTCTCCAGCGATTTGGAGGTCACGACCGTCGGCGCATCGCGCTTCTTGAGCAGCACCTCCTTGACGACCTTACGGCAGACCTTGGAGATCTCGCGCTCCAGGTTGCGCACACCCGCCTCGCGCGTGTAGTGCCGAATGATGTCGCGCAAGGCGGCCTCGCGGATCACCAGTTCGCCAGACTTGAGCCCGTTGTTGCGAGTCTGCTTGGGAACCAGATAGCGTTCGGCGATGGCGACCTTCTCATCCTCGGTGTAGCCCGAAAGACGAATCACCTCCATGCGATCCAGTAGCGCGGGCGGAATATTGAGCGTGTTGGCGGTGCCGACGAACATCACCTCGGACAGGTCGAAATCGACCTCCAGATAGTGATCCGCGAAGGTGTGATTCTGCTCGGGATCCAACACCTCCAAGAGCGCCGAGGCCGGATCGCCTCGAAAATCCATCGCCATCTTGTCGATCTCGTCGAGCAGGAAGAAGGCGTTACGCGAACCAGCCTTGGACAGATTCTGAATGATCTTGCCCGGAAGCGCACCGATATAGGTCCGGCGATGCCCCCGAATCTCGGCCTCGTCACGCACGCCGCCGAGCGACATGCGCACGAACTTGCGATTGGTCGCGCGCGCGATCGACTGGCCGAGCGAGGTCTTGCCGACGCCCGGAGGCCCGACCAGACAGAGGATCGGCCCCTTCAACTTGCGCACCCGCTGCTGCACGGCGAGATATTCGAGGATCCGCTCCTTCACGCGCTCCAGACCATAGTGATCCTTGTCCAGGACGGACTCGGCGACCTTGATGTCGTTGCGGATGCGGGTGCGCTTCTTCCAGGGTACGTTGACCAGGGTGTCGATGTAGTTGCGCACCACCGTGGCCTCGGCCGACATGGGCGACATCAGCTTGAGCTTGTTCAGTTCGCCCTGGGCCTTGTCCTTTGCTTCGCGCGGCATGCCGGCGGCCTCGATCCGGTTGGCCAGATCCTCGATCTCGTTCGGCGCATCTTCGAGTTCGCCCAGTTCCTTCTGGATGGCCTTCATCTGCTCGTTCAGATAGTACTCGCGCTGATTCTTCTCCATCTGACGCTTGACGCGTCCACGGATGCGCTTCTCCATCTGCAGGATGTCGTTCTCGGACTCCATCAGTCCCATCAGATGCTCGAGACGCGCCTGAACATCGACCATCTCCAGCACATGCTGCTTCTCGTCGAGCTTGAGCGACATGTGCGCGGCCATGGTGTCGGCGAGACGCCCCGGATCATCGATGCTGGCCAGAGACGACAGCACCTCGGGCGGAACCTTCTTATTGAGCTTCACATACTGATCGAACAGCGCCATCGCCGAGCGCATCAGGACTTCCTGCTCACGCTCATCGACATCCAGCGTTTCCGGGAGCGGCTCGATCAAGGCCGAAAACGCCTCCTCCGTCGTGAGGAAGCGCTCGATATGCGCACGCTGATTGCCCTCGACCAGAACCTTGACGGTTCCATCGGGCAGCTTCAGCAGTTGAAGAATATTGGCCAGGGTGCCGATCTGATGGAGATCCTTGACCGTCGGATCGTCGACTTCGGCGCTCTTCTGCGCAATGAGGAGGATCTGCTTGTCGCTCGACATTGCACTGTCGAGGGCGTGAATGGACTTATCGCGCCCGACGAAAAGCGGGATCACCATGTGCGGATAGACGACGACATCCCGAAGCGGGAGCACCGGCACTTCTTGGCGGTTTGAGGTATCAGTCGTGGAAACAGTATCGTGTTGCGACATGAAAACGTATCTCGTCAAAGCAACAGTCCACGCACTGGCGACACGAGTATCCACCGGTCTACTCGCCGAATCGCCACCGTAGATGTCGGTGTGGTGGGAATGTTGACAGGGTCGGGGCGAAGGTCATCGAGTTCAACGATGACCCGAACCGCCCAACCTGGATCTATCCAGACGACCTCACCAGGACTGCATGCCAAGGTCCGAACGCGCGAAGATCAATCCGCTGCAGCGGCTTGTTTCTCGACCCCGTCATAAATCAGGAAGGGTTTGTTTTCACCGGCAATGACGGAGGCATCGATCACCACCTTGCTCACATGCTCCATCGAAGGCAGATCGTACATGGTGTCGAGCAGGATCTGCTCCATGATGGTCCGAAGACCACGCGCGCCAGTCTTGCGCTCCATCGCCTTGCGGGAGATTTCACGCAGGGCGTCTTCGCGGATCTCGAGCGTCACGCCTTCCATCTCGAACAAGCGCGCGTACTGCTTGACCATGGCGTGCTTCGGCTCGGTCAGGATCAGCATGAGCGCGGCCTCGTCCAGCTCCTCCAACGTCGCCATGACGGGCAGGCGGCCGACGAACTCGGGAATCAGACCGTAACGGATGAGATCCTCCGGCTCGACCGCACTCAACAGTTCACCGATCTGACGCCCATCGCTCACGCTGTGGACCTCGGCCGAGAAACCGATCCCCGTCTTGCGCGAGCGGTTCTGAATCACCTTGTCCAGACCAGCGAAGGCGCCGCCCACGATGAAGAGGATGTTGGATGTATCGACCTGCAGGAACTCCTGCTGGGGATGTTTGCGCCCGCCCTGCGGAGGAACGGAGGCAACAGTACCCTCGATGAGCTTCAGCAGCGCCTGCTGAACGCCCTCGCCCGAAACATCGCGGGTAATCGAGGGATTGTCCGATTTGCGCGAGATCTTGTCGATCTCGTCGATATAGACGATGCCGGTCTGCGCCTTCTCGACGTCGTAGTCGCACTTCTGCAGCAGTTTTTGAATGATGTTCTCGACATCCTCGCCCACATAACCAGCCTCGGTAAGGGTCGTGGCGTCGGCGATGGTGAAGGGCACATTCAGCAACCGCGCCAGCGTCTCTGCCAAAAGCGTCTTACCGGAGCCGGTCGGCCCGATCAGAAGGATATTGCTCTTGGCGATCTCGATATCTTCCTTGGCCTCGGCCACCTCAAGACGCTTGTAATGGTTGTAGACGGCGACGGACAGAACCTTCTTTGCCTTCTCCTGACCGATGACGAACTCATCCAGGCGCGCATTGATCTCGCGCGGCTTGGGCAGGTGGTTGGTCGTTTCACCGACGCTTTCCTGCATCTCCTCGCGGATGATATCGTTGCAGAGTTCGACGCATTCGTCGCAGATGAACACGGAAGGGCCGGCGATGAGTTTGCGGACTTCGTGCTGGCTCTTACCACAGAAGGAACAATAGAGCAGCTTACCTTCGTCGCTCTTGCCGTGGTTGTTTCCGCTCATCGGGGGTAGTTCTCCGGGGGGGCTATAAGGGACGCACATCCAGCAGTCCCGAGTGAGGCAAACTCAATCATAACCGTTTGGGCATATATGGCAAGACGGTTAAACACAGGGTTTGTCCGGCGTCACAAATCCGGACGCGCAGTCATTTTGAGGTGTGGCCGTCGGGCACCGACACCCGACGACGCGTCATGCGAGTTCAGCTTTTTGCCGCCGGGCCGCGCTCGTTGATCACCTTGTCGATCAGACCATATTCTTGGGCGGCGTCTCCACCCATGAAACGGTCGCGTTCGGTGTCCTCGGCGATCTTCTCGATCGGCTGCCCCGTGTGGTCCGCCAGGATTTGATTGAGACGCTCACGGATGTAGAGGATTTCGCGCGCGTGGATATCGATATCCGTCGCCTGCCCCTGAAAGCCGCCCAAGGGCTGATGAATCATCATCCGCGAATGCGGCAAACAGAAACGCTTACCGGCCGCGCCGCCTGCGAGCAGCAGCGCACCCATACTCGCAGCCTGACCGATGCACATGGTGCTCACGTCGGGACGGATGAAGCGCATGGTGTCGTAGATCGCCAGACCGGCCGTCACCGAACCACCCGGCGAGTTGATATAGAGATGGATATCCTTGTCGGGATTCTCGGATTCGAGAAACAGCAACTGGGCAACCACGAGGTTCGCCATGTGATCCTCGACCGGACCGACGAGAAAGATCACACGCTCTTTGAGCAACCGAGAATAGATGTCGAACGAGCGCTCGCCACGGGCGGTCTGCTCGACGACGATAGGGACTAGGCCCAGCCCTTGGGGCTGCCAGTCAGTACGACTCAGGGGATTGCTCATGGATTGGACTTCACCTGTATCTGGATACTGCGCTCCGAAGAGACGATCTCCGGAGCGACCATTGGACCAGATCCGCGCCTATTGGGCGCCGGACGACGGATTGGTCAGTTCCTCAAACGACAGCGGCTCTTCCTCGACAGTCACCTCTTCAAGCACCAGATCGACGACCTGACCCTCAAGCACAAGGCTCTCGAACGAGCTCAACAGTTCCTTGTTGCCATAGTAGTAATCGACCACCGCCTGCGGTTGCTCGTAGGTGGATGCCGCCTGCTCGACCGCCTCGCGCACACGATCCGGGTCTGCAGTCAGCCCGCGATCGTTGACGATCTTGCCGAGAATCAGGCCCAGCGCGACTCGGCGGCGAGCACCGTCCGCGAACAACTGAGGAGGCAGCTCCATCTTGCCAGCACCACCCAATGCCTGGCGCATCTGGTCGGCCATCGCCTTCACCTCGGACTCGATCAGCGCCTTCGGCACATCGATGCTATTCGCATCGAAGAGCAGATCCATCACGCCTTCCTTAGTGCGGGCAGTGAGACGCTGCTTCAACTCCCGCTCCATATTGGCGCGGACGTCGGACTTGAAGCGCTCGATGTCGCCGTCTTCGACTCCAAACATCTCGACGAATTCCGCATCGACCTCAGGCAGCCGAGATTCGGCAACCTCATCGACGGTCACCTCGAAACGCACCGGCTTGCCAGCCAGATGCTCGGCCTGATAGGAATCGGGAAAGGTCAGGTCAAGCGTGCGCTGCTCGCCGGCGGAGGCGCCGAGCAAACCATCCTCGAAACCTGGGATCATCCGACTGGTGCCGAGTTCGATCTTGAAGCCCGAGCTGGACCCGCCCTCGAAGGGCTCGCCATCGACGGTACCGGAGAAGGAAATAGTCAACTGATCACCGCTCTGGCAGGCGCGATCCACCGCCACCCAGGTCTTACGCTGCTCGCGCAGACGCTCGATCATGGCCTCCAGATCCGCATCGGTCAGCTCGCTGACCGGTCGCTTGACGGTCTTTCCATCGAGCGAGGCCAGCTCGAACTCAGGCATAACTTCGAAGATCGCGGTGAAACCGAACTTCTGACCCTCGAGATCGATGTCGGGTTCGATAGACGGCATGCCGACTGGACGCAAGGACTCCTGCTCCAATGCCTCCATGAAGCTGGACTGCACCAGTTCGCTAAAAACCTCCTGCTGGACCTGATCGGAGAAACGCTTCCGCAACACCTTCATGGGAACCTTGCCCGGACGGAAACCGGGCAATCTGGCGGTACGCGCAAACTGCTGCAAACGCTTTTCGACCTCACCCTCGATCTGCTCGAAAGGCAGATCGATCTTCATGCGCCGCTCGAGCCCTTCGCCCGCTTCCACCGAAACTTGCATTGACTGTCTCCCGTCGGTACCGCCAGTTTTGGTTCGGACCGCCCGTTACGTGAATCTTGACACAGGCACTCGGCCCATATCTTCAAAAGCCGGTCAGTATAGCTTGACGCAACCCGAGGATCCAAGCGCCATCAATCGACCCGCCCGGCCCCCTGCGCTCACTCGGAGAGGTTTCCGTCCGAGGCGATCGACGACGAACGCACGCCGCGTTCATGCTCGCCAGTCACGCGCAACTCGCGCTTGAGGATCTTGCCCGCCGCATTTTTCGGCAGGGATTCCCGGAGCAGGATGCGACGTGGAATCTCGTGCTGCCCCAGATGCAGACGACACCAGGACCGCAGATCCGCAGACTCGATCGCGGCTCCGGCGCGCAACGCGACATGCGCCACGGGCACCTCGCCATGTCGTGGGTCCGGATCGCCTACCACTGCAGCCTCCACGACATCGGGGTGACGATAGAGCACCTCCTCGATGACGCGCGGATAGACGTTCATCCCATTGGTGATGATCAGATCCTTGAGCCGGTCGACCAGATAGAAATATCCGTCCACGTCCCGATAACCCAGATCCCCAGTCCGAAACCAATCACCGAAGAAGCTCTGGCGCGTCGCCTCGGGCTGCTTGAAATATCCCTTCATGACACTCGGACCACGCACGCAGACCTCGCCTGTTTCGCCATCCGGCAGCGGTCGCCCGACAGCGTCCAAAATACATACCTCCACACTCGGAATAGGCACCCCGATCGATGCCGGGCGACGGTCGCCCCCGAGCGGATTGACGCAGGTGACGGGGCCGCATTCGGTCGGCCCGTCGCCTTCATGAACAGGGACGGCGAAACGCTGCTCGAAGGCCGACATCAGCGCCACGGGCATCGCCGCCCCTCCGCTGACGCACAAACGAATGCCCTTCCAATGCGCGACCCATGTATCGTCGAGCCGAAGCAGTACGCCGTACATGCTGGGCACACCGAGAAAGATGGTCGCGCCATGTGTCGCGATCGCAGTGGAAACGAGACGCGGGTCGAAACGCCCCACCGGGATCATCCCGCAGCCTTCGAGCAAAGGAGCCAGAATCCCGACCGTCGCCGCAAAAGCGTGAAACATGGGCAGCACGACCAATAGCCGGTCGTCATCGCCCAACGCCAATGCCCGCGCCACGCCGCGCGCGTTGGCGAGCAGATTCGCATGGGTCAGCATCGCCCCTTTGGGGCGCCCCGTGGTCCCAGAGGTATAGAGAATGACCGCGACCGAATCCAGCGGATCCAACGCAACTGCGGGAGCGCCCCTGGAAGAGGCCAACAGGTCAGCCAAGCGGACTTCGCCTTGAGAAAAACCATCGCCAATGCATACACGCACCGCAACGGTGGATATCTCTTGAAGCGCGGCGTCAGCAACCGTCTCGAAGACATCCTGACAGAAGAGGCCACGCGCCTCGCTGTCGGCGAGGATATAGGCCATCTCCTGGTAGTTGAGCAGGGTATTGATCGGTACGACGGTGGCGCCCGACTTGAGAATGCCGAGATAGGCGACCAGGAACTCGGGACAGTTGCCGCAGAGTAGCGCGACCCGGTCCCCTAGGGCGATACCCGCATCGGCGAGCGCACCCGCGACGGCATCGCTCGCCCGATCCAGTTCGGCAAAACTCCAGGAGCGCTCGTCGGCAAAGATACAGAGGGCATCCCCGCGCCGCGCCGCCGTTTTGCGGAACCGCGCGGGGATGTCGATGGAAGCGATGGCGGAAGCCACGCGAGGAGGAATCAGATGACCTTCGAGAAACCGATCGGGCCGGTCTTGGCCGCGAGATAGGCGTCGAAGGCCATGCAGATATTGCGGACCAGCAGACGACCGGGCGCCAGAATCCGAATCTGTTCCGAGTCGACAGCGACAAGACCGTCCTCGGTCATCCCCTTGAGCTTCTCCAGGCTATCGGCGAAATAGCTCGCGAAGTCGATCCCCCACTTGGCCTCGATCGAACGCATGTCCAGCTGAAAATGGCAAATCAGCCGGGTGATGACGTCGCGACGGATGAGGTCGTCCCGGTTCAATGCGATACCACGGAAGACCGGAAGGCGCCCCGCGTCAATGTCGGCGTAATACTCGTCCAGGCCGCGACGGTTCTGACCGTAGGTATTGTCGATCATGCCGATCGAAGTCACGCCGATCCCAATGAGGTCGCAATCGGCATGGGTGGAGTAGCCCTGGAAGTTGCGGTACAGGGTACCCGCCTGCTGGGCCAGGGTCAGCTCGTCGTCGGGACGGGCGAAATGGTCCATGCCGATATAGACATAACCCGCATCGGTAAGGCGCTGAATGGTCGCCTGCAGGATGTCGAGCTTCACCTGGGGCGCCGGCAGATCCGCATCGTTGATACGGCGCTGCGGCTTGAAGCGCTCGGGCAGGTGCGCGTAGTTGAAGATCGACATGCGCTGCGGATTGACCTCGATCACGCGATCGAGCGTCTTGAGGAAGCTGTCGACCGACTGGAACGGCAGACCGTAGATGAGATCGATACTGACCGAGCGGAAGCCCTCGTCGAGCGCCGCATTCAGCACCTCCATGGTCTGCGCTTCGGTCTGGACGCGGTTCACCGCCTCCTGCACTCGGGGATCGAAGTCCTGCACGCCCAGACTCATGCGATTGAAACCGATCTGACGCAGTACCTTGACGGTTTCCGCATTCGCCTCGCGCGGATCGATCTCGATCGAGTACTCGCCGACGTCGTCGCCGGCCAGGTTGAAGTGACGGCGCGTCACGTCCATAAGCTCGGTCATCTGCGCATTGCTGAGGAAGGTCGGCGTGCCGCCGCCCCAGTGCAGTTGCTCGACCTGACGCGACGAGTCGAACAGCGCCGCCTGCATCTCCAACTCTTTATAGACGCGATCCAGGTAGGGCTGCGCCAGAGAACGATCCTTGGTCGCGATCTTGTTGCAGGCGCAGTAGAAGCAGACCGTGTCGCAGAAAGGAATATGGAAATAGATCGAGAGCGGCCGGCCGCTCTCGTTGCTACGCGCGCAGGTCGCCTTGTAGGCCGTCTCATCGAAGGCCTCGTCGAACTCCACTGCGGTCGGGTACGAGGTATAGCGCGGACCGCTCTGGTCATACCGACGAATCAAATCAAGATCAAAGGAAACGCCTTGCTCCACCGTTCAATCCTCCAGCCGCAGGGCGCGCGTCTGGCCCCCGAACGGCATCTTACGAAAAGCCTGTTCAGGCATCATCCCCGCCCGCATCGAGCCCATGGCGATGGGTCTCATTGATCTGTTCGAGCAGGGAATGGAATGGAATCTCTTCCGCACGTACTTGCCGGCCAGGTCCATGAACGGCAGATCCTCCCGACCGAAGATGTCGTTCCCGCCCCACATGACCGAGCGAAAGCCCTGACGCCCGTCTCGTGCGGATCGAGAAAAACGGAAACCGGGCCATCTCTTCGGCATCGTCGCACTCCAGACAGTCGAGCGGTCCCCGACCACAAAGACCGCCTGAGGCACCCGATCGACAGACTGGTCAACGCCGCGCGCACGCCGAAGCGTCATCGCGCGAGCGCCTCCTCGAACTGAGCCCGGTGCTCGATCAGCTGCTCGCGGGTCAGCAAAAACACGCCCTCGCCGCCGCGCTCGAATTCGAGCCAGGTAAAGGGGACTCCAGGCAGACGGTTGTCGAGATATTGAGCGGAATTTCCCACCTCGACGATCAAGATGCCTTCCTCGGTCAGGAAGTGGGCGGCGCCCTCCAGGATGCGGATGACCAAGTCGAGGCCATCGTCGCCTCCCAAGAGCGCGAGCCCGGGCTCATTGAGGTACTCGGCCGGAAGGGAATCGTACTCCGCCTGGGACACATAGGGCGGATTGGAGACGATCACATCGTAACGATTGCCCGCCAGGACATCGAACAGATCGGACTCCAGAACCCGAACGCGATCGGCCAGGCCGTGACGCTCGACATTGCGACGCGCTATTTCCAGCGCATCGGGCGAGATATCGACCAGATCGACATCCACGTCGGGAAGATAGGCGGCAGAGGCAATGCCGATACAGCCGCTGCCGGTACAGAGGTCGAGCACCCGACCGATACGCTCGGCGTCGATCCAGGGATCGAACCCCGCCTCCACCAGTTCAGCGATCGGCGAGCGCGGCACCAAGACGTGCCGATTAACGGAGAACTCCATGCCCGCGAACCAGGCCCGCCCGGTCAAGTAGGCCCCGGGCACCCGCTCGACCAGGCGGCGCTCGATCAGTTCTGAAACCAAGACACGCTCGGCCGGGGTGAGCCGACAATCGCGGAAGCCTGCGGGCAGACCGGGATCGAGGTTGAGCCCACTGAGGACCAGATGGGCCGCCTCATCGATGGCGTTGTCGGTTCCGTGCCCGAAGAAGAGCTGAGCCGCATTGAAGCGACTGGCACCCCAGCGCACGAAATCCTGGATCGTTATCAAGCCGTCCGGCTGTTCTGCCATAGCGCATCAATTCGTTAGGTTGTTTCCATGGGGATCCGGAAAAGGGCGACGAGCCGGACACCCAAAATTAAGCGCCTAAGCATAACACCGCAACGACGGTGTTTCAGCACGGGCTTGGCATCGGAATACCTACGAAGCGCATACAGAGAATACGGCATTCTCAACGAGGGCCGGGACGGCGGTATCTGACGGCCCTCGTTACCGAAACGGAAGGGTATGAATCAGGCCGCGCGCCGCTTAGGGACCTGACCAACCTCGGGCATCGGCACATTGACACTACCGCGCTCGACGAGATCCTGCAGGGTGATATCGCTCAGAAAACGGAAGATCTCGTCGCTGAGCTGATCCCAAAGGTGGTGCGTCAGACAGCGCTGACCATCGCGACAGTTTTCACGTCCACCACAGCGCGTGAACTCCACCCATTCATCAACCGCACAGATGATGTTCGCGATCGAGATTTCCTCCGCCGACTTGCCGAGATAATAGCCTCCACCCGGCCCCCTGACGCCGCGCACCAGGCTTTTGGCGCGTAGCGCGGCGAACAATTGTTCGAGATAGGAGAGCGAAATCCCCTGACTCGCCGAGATATCCGCTAGGGTCACAGGCCCCTTGCCAGCATTCAGCGCAAGGTCAAGCATGGCTGTCACGGCATATCTGCCTTTGGTCGATAGTCTCATAGTTCGGATGCCTCTAGCCGATTGACGGGACGCGGGCGAATCGGCATACCTCATTGCCTGACGCCCAACTGACTAAATTAGTCAGCAAATACCCCATTTCAATGGTCGGCAATAGGGAAAATTATCCGAAGCACGTCCAATCGAGCGAGCCAACGAACAGTTCCCGCGCCGGAGGCACGAGAGGAGATCGACTCAGAGAGCCATCAAGAGCGGACCAGACAGCCCGGATTGCGGATATCCGAGCCGAGCGACAGCGGACAGGAAGGATCGGAATGAAATCGATGACCCGCCCTCAGACAGAAGACCAGCCACTTGGAGAGAAACAGGTTCGCCTGCCACTTGTCGGCGAGCGCAGGGTGCGCGTAATGGGTCCGCAGCGGCAAAACCGCCTGACGCAGATCGAGAATCTCCACCTGCCGCGCATCGTGATAGACACGCAGATGGGCGTCGGGATCGGCGCACGTCCGTTCCGCCTCATGGGTGTCGAACAGATAGGTCAGACGAACCTCGCTGGTATAGCGAGACTGCGCGAGCACATGAAGATAGAGATCCATGGTGCCACTCTGACGCGAGACCAGACTTCCCTGAGCGTGGCGCAGATTCGGAGCCAGACGCAACAACCGCCCGTAGTTCTCCTCGCACAGCGCCATCAAGGCCCCGACATTGAGGCGCGCCGAACAGAGTTCGGAAACATAACGCGAAGGATGGGAACGCTGCATGAGGACTTGCCGAGTTGCACGATGAGGGAGCGATATGGCTTGAACGGACACCAAGCTATCGGTATCCAGCTCAGCAGGACCGACGGATTTCTTGGTGCGAATACAACCCGCCGCGCGGTGAGCAGGCGGGATTCGCAGATCCGGCCTCGACCCCGAACAAGAGGGCTCTGGATCGATTGACGCGAACGGGCCGGAAACGCGAAGGACCGACCGTACCGAGCCAGTGGAGTCGGCCGGCCCGACACGCTAGGCGTTGCCCGACGCCTGCGCCTGCTCCGCAATCTGGCGCTTCACATCGGCCATATCCAATTCCTTCGCCTTGGACAGCAACTCACGGAAGCCGCCCTCGGGTAGGGCACCCGCCTGAGAGAAGATGATGATCTGTTCGCGGAAGATCATCAGCGTCGGAATGGAGCGAATCTGGAAGTGCGCCGCGATCTCCTGATGCTCTTCCGTGTTCAGCTTGGCGAAAACGATATCGTCGAAGTCGTTGGAGACCTTTTCGTAGACGGGAGCAAACGACCGGCAGGGACCACACCAAGGCGCCCAATAGTCAACGACCACGAAATCGTTGTTCTGAATGGTTTGTTCGAAAGTATTGGTATCGAGCTCAACGACGGCCATGCCGACTCCTCTATCTAGATTGTGCGGGGATGGTACCAAACATGGCCGCTCCCCGCTGTATTTCCAGGACCGACACGGGCTTGCGAACCGATGACAGGCCTGCCGACGGATATCAGAGCGACTCCAGCTCGCCGATGATACGCTTGCGGATCTCCTCGACGGCACCGATCCCCGGCACGCGGATATAGCGCGGAGCGCCCTCGCCTCCCCGCTCCGCCCAAGAGGAGTAGTAACCGACCAGCGGCTCGGTCTGGTCATGGTAAACCTGGAGACGCGCCTTGACCGTCTCCTCGCGGTCATCGTCACGCTGAATCAGCGGCTCGCCGGTCTCGTCGTCCACTCCCTCGACCTTGGGCGGATTGAAGACCAGATGGTAGGTCCGCCCTGAGGAAAGATGCACGCGCCGCCCCGACATACGCTTGATAATCTCCTCGTCCGGCACGTCGATCTCGACCACCGCGTCGATGGAGACGTTCGCATCCTTCATGGCATCCGCTTGCGCCAGCGTGCGGGGGAAACCATCGAACAGGAAGCCCTTGCGGCAATCGTCTTCCGCGATACGCGCCTTGACCATGCCGATGATGATGTCATCGGAGACCAAGCCTCCCTCGTCCATGATCTTCTTCGCGGCCTTGCCCAGCTCGGTCCCCTGCTTCACGTGCGCGCGCAGCATGTCTCCGGTCGAGATCTGGGGAATGTCGAAGTGCGCCTTGATGAAGCCGGCTTGAGTGCCCTTTCCGGCCCCCGGCCCCCCTAACAGGATGATGCGCATGGTCAGTATTTCCTCTTCAGTTCGGTATCGTTGTCGGCGCAGTGTGCCATAGCCGCCTTGCCGAGGACCACCGATCGGCGATCGGGCAAATCCTCAAGCAGCTACACAGACCCCGCGAATGCATGGAAGGCCCGGCCAGCGCGGGCCAAGCCCGCGACAGGCCGGAGGGTTGAGGCGAATGGGCGTCAGCCGCCAGCCATCATCATGTTCAGCATCAGCTTGTTCAGACGCCCGACGAAGGCCGCCGGATCATCGAGCTGGCCGCCCTCGGCGAGCTGGGCCTGATCGAAGAGGACCATCGAGAGATCCTCGAAGCGAGCGTCGTCGGTCTCGGCCTCAAGACGCTTGACCAGCGGATGGTCGAGATTGACTTCGAGCGTAGGCTTGGTCGCTGGAGCATCCTGACCGACCGCTTTGAGCACGCGCGCCAGGTTGGCGCTCATGTCGGTCTCGCCAACGACCAGACAGGCCGGCGAATCGACCAGACGGGTACTGGGACGCACCTCCTCGACCCGCTCGCCGAGCGATTTCTTGAGGTGTTCGATCAGCGAACCGTGCTCGGCTGCCGCCTTTTCCTTGGCCTCCTTCTCCTCCTTGTCGGCCAGGTCGCCGAGATCCAGATCGCCCTTGGCGACCGACTGCAACGACTTGCCCTTGTACTCCGTCAGGTGGCTGACCAGCCATTCGTCGACGCGATCGGAAAGCAGCAGCACCTCGACGCCCTTCTTGCGGAAGACCTCCAGATGCGGGCTGTGTCGCGCCGCCGCCGGGCTGTCGGCCGTGATGTAGTAGATCTTGTCCTGCCCTTCCTTCATCCGCTCGATATAGCCGTCGAGCGATTCGCGCTGGGCCGTGCCCTCGCTATGGGTGGTGGAGAAGCGCATGAGGCTGGCGAGGCGCTCCTTGTTGGCGAAATCCTCGGCCGGACCTTCCTTCAGTACCTTGCCGAACTCGTCCCAGAACTCGCCATACTTCTCGGACTCGTCCTTCGCCATCGACTCGAGCAGACCCAAGATGCGCTTGGTGTTGGCCTGACGGATGGTGTCGATCTTGCGGTTGTGCTGCAGGATCTCGCGCGAGACGTTCAGCGGCAGATCGTCGGAGTCGACGATGCCCTTGACGAAGCGCAGATAGTGCGGCATCAGCTTGTCGGCCTCGTCCATGATGAAGACGCGGCGCACGTAAAGCTTGACGCCATGCTTCTGATCGCGGTCCCAGAGGTCCCAGGGCGCCTTCTTCGGCACATAGAGCAGTGTGGTGTACTCGTTGGTGCCCTCGACCCGGTTGTGGGCATAGGCCAGCGGCGCCTCGAAATCGTGCGAGACGTGCTTGTAGAAGTCGTGATATTCCTCCTCGGTGATCTCGGACTTATTGCGCATCCAGAGCGCCATGCCGCGATTGACCTGCTCGAACTCGGGCGGCGCGTCCTTCTTCTGCTCGGCCTCCTCGCCGTAGTGCTCCTTGGCCATCTCGACAGGGATCGAGACGTGATCGGAGAACTTGCCGATGATGGAGCGCAGACGCCAGCTGTCGAGGAACTCCTTTTCGTCCTCTTTCAGATGCAGGGTCACCGAGGTGCCGCGATCGGCCTTCTCGACCGTCTCCAGCGAGTAACTGCCGCGACCGTCGGACTCCCAGCTCACGCCGTGATCGGCACCGAGTCCGGCGCGACGCGAGACCAGGGTCACCTTGTCGGCGACGATGAAGGCGGAATAGAAACCGACACCGAACTGACCGATCAGCTTGCTGTCCTTGGCCTGGTCCCCGGAGAGATTCTCCAGGAAGCGGCGGGTCCCCGAACTGGCGATACTGCCGATGGTCTCCATGACCTCCTGGCGGCTGAGACCGATGCCGTTGTCGGAAACGGTCAGGGTTCCCGCATCCCGATCGACGGTGACACGGATCCGCAGCTCGCTGTCGCCCTCGTAGAGCCCATCATCGCTCAATGCCTCGAAACGCAGCTTCTCGGCCGCGTCGGAGGCATTCGAGACCAGCTCGCGCAGAAAGATTTCTTTGTTCGAATAGAGCGACCGGATCACCAGATCCAGTACCTGACTGACCTCGGCCTTGAACTCCAACGTTTCCTTATGCGCTTCTACTGTCATCTTTCTATCTTTACCCTGATGGTTTAGGTTGTTGATTCGCGTGTTTGAGATGTCATAGCCAGACTGGCCGACACAGCCAATCCGGTATTGTCGCACGGGCTCGGGGGGATACAATGCCCGATCTTGGTCCGCGTCTCTGCGGCGCGCTCCGGGAGCGAAACCCGGACCTCGGCGGTCCGACGCCGATACCTCATCGGCCTAAGGCCGCCACAGCCACTGCCCGCACTCAGCCGCTCAGTGAAGTCCATAAGACTACAAATCAAGGGCTTGAAGATGGAACCGCATATTATCGCCACGACGCCATTCGACGGGCAACGTCCCGGCACCTCCGGACTGCGCAAGAAGGTGAAAATCTTCCAGCAACCGGGCTACCTCGAAAACTTCGTTCAGGCAATCTTCGACACTCAGCCCGAACTCAAGGGCGGCATCCTGGTCGTCGGCGGCGACGGTCGCTATTTCAACCGCGAGGCCATCCAAACCATCCTGCGCATGGCCGCCGCCAACGGCGTCAGCCGCATCCTGGTCGGGCGCGGCGGCATCTTCTCCACGCCGGCGGTGTCCTGCGTCATCCGCAAGTACAAGACCCAGGGCGGCATCGTGCTCTCGGCCAGCCACAATCCCGGCGGTCCCGACGAGGATTTCGGCATCAAGTTCAATGCCGCCAACGGTGGACCGGCGCCCGAGTCGGTGACCGACGCCATCCATGCCCGCACCCGCACTATCGACCGCTATCTGACCCTCGATGTTCCGGCCATCGATCTGGACGAAATCGGGTCATTCCAGCTCGGCGACGCACAGATCGAGGTCATGGACCCGGTCGCGGATTACGCCGACCTCATGGAGTCGCTGTTCGACTTCAACGCCATCCATCAGCTGTTCAATTCGGGTCTCTTCCGCATGCGGTTCGACGCCATGCATGCCGTCACCGGCCCCTATGCGATCGAAATCCTGGAGAACCGTCTCGGCGCCGAGCCGGAGACCGTCATGAACGGCGAGCCCAAGGAGGACTTCGGCGGCGGTCACCCGGACCCGAACCTGGTCCACGCCGCAGAGCTGGTCGAACTGACCACGGGGCCGGAGGGATTGGACTTCGGCGCCGCCTCCGACGGGGACGGCGACCGCAACATGATCCTCGGCAAGGACGTCTTCGTCACGCCGAGCGACAGTCTCGCCATTCTCGCCGCCAACGCCCACCTGACCCCCGGATACCGCAGCGGAATCCGAGGCATCGCCCGCTCCATGCCGACCAGCCAGGCCGCCAACCGAGTTGCCGACCTCATGGGCATCGAGTGTTTCGAGACCCCGACCGGGTGGAAATTCTTCGGCAACCTGCTCGATGACGGCCGCATCACGCTCTGCGGGGAGGAAAGCTTCGGCACCGGATCGGATCATCTGCGCGAGAAGGACGGGCTCTGGGCCGTGCTCTTCTGGCTCAACCTGTTGGCCGTCCGACAACAGTCGGTCGCCGAGATTCTTCAGGATCACTGGCGTCGCTTCGGGCGCAATTTCTATACCCGCCATGACTACGAAGGTGTCGATCTGGCCGCAGCCGAAGCGCTCATGGATCATCTGCGCCTGCTGCTTCCCGGCCTTCCTGGCAAGGAGATCGGCGGCATGCGCGTCAGCTACGCCGACGACTTCGCCTACACCGACCCCATCGACGGCAGCGTCTCGGAGCACCAGGGTATCCGCATCGGCTTCGAGAATGGAGCGCGCATCGTCTACCGACTCTCGGGAACCGGCACCTCCGGGGCGACGCTTCGGGTCTATCTCGAATCCTTCGAGGCCGATCCGGCGCGTCACGACCAGGACACCCAAGAGGCGATGCAGCCCCTGATCCTGATCGCGCGCGAGTTCGCCCAGATCGAAGCACGCACCGGACGTCAGGAACCGGACGTCGTCACCTGATATCGAATCGATACGATCCAACCGGAGCCTTGAATGACAGGGAATCGACGGTATTCTCGGAATCCCGTCGATTCTTTTAGCCAGCCCAACCCGATCGCATTCGACTCAACGCGGAAAGTGCGAGGCGTATTTCCGGATCCACTCCATCGCCGCCTCCTCGCCCGTGAGAGCCCGCCCTTCCCGGGCCAGCATCTTGCGCCGATAGTGCTCGATCTGACACACCTGCTCGACCATGCGGAGGCCGTATTCGACCTCGACCCCATCGAAGCGCACACCCACCTCGTGGGCACCCTCCACATCCCGACACCAGACCACAATCCCTTCGGCCTCGAAGACGGGCTTGGCAATCGGAATCTCGATATGAATCCCAGTACCGGGCGCAATCGCAATCCGCGACCTGAAACAAAGACCGCCCTCGCCGATATTGCGAAGATAGTCGCTGCTGCCGACGACCAACTCGCGCAACGAATAACTGATGGGGACGTCGGACGGATGACGAAGAAACTGACGTTCGGCGTTAGTCATTGGCCTCGGGCGACGAAAAATGCACTGGACAGAAGAATAGCCCAGGGACCGGATCTGTCTTCCCCTCCCTTTTTACGCATTGGCGAGGCAACCACCAGAACAAACCCCGAACTCGCCCTGACGCTCTGGGTCGTTCATGATGGAAGATCATTCCGCCCAGATTCTCGGACCTGCGCCAGATCATGACCGCGCATTGGACACGACAGATCGCCAAATCGCTCGAAAGCGGCCGCCCCTCGCGCGCGATCGAAACACACCTGGACGCACTCCTGCTTTGGCTCGCCAATCCGGACAACCCGCGCGCAGGCGATCTCGACAGGGCGATCGGGGCAACTCGGCTGGACCGAGGACGGGCCGCAACCCGCGCCTATCAATTGCTCGACCAAGCGCTCTTCCCGACCGACCGACATCCCTCGGCGGCCACGCTGGGACTACCCCAGGACGCCGATCAGGACCTGGCGAAACAGCGCTATCGGAGGCTGATCCAGGTCTATCATCCAGACCGACACCCGGACAAAACGGCCTGGGCCACCCTGCACACCGAACAGCTCAACCGGGCCTTCGACGCCTTCCGCCGCGCCGAAGCGAGCAACAAGGGCGCCACGACGTCCTCGACCCCGTCCAGGGAAACTCCGCCTGGACCATCGACACCCGGGGAAAGGATCACGCATGCCATCGCATGGATTCAGTCTTGGACGCGCCCACAACCCTGGCGCGAACTCATCGCCCGCCCCAAGGCTCGACGCTGGGCCGGCGCCATCCTGGCGACGGCGCTGATCCTGGCGCTCGCGCCGCTATTCCACGAAAAGCCCAAGCCGCAACCGAAGATCATCCACCACCCGCTCGGCGAGGTGCGCAAGACGCCACCCAAGGAGACCGTCGCTCCCGAGCCCCAGCCGCTCGCTCAAGCCGAGCCCGAGGAGCAGGACTCGCGCCCCGCGCCCGAGGAAACGGACGCGATCCCACCCGTGCAGCCGGAATCAACCCGAACGAGCGAAACTCCGACCAAGCCGGAGACGCCGACCCAAATCGCACTGGCGACACCCGAAACACCACCCACCCTAGAGCCAGCGCCTGACGCACGGATCGAGCCTTCCCAGGAAGCGCCCGAGTCACCCGGAGAAACGAGCGAGCCTGACGCCTCATCGAACCAGATGAAGGAAGCGCCCGCCGCCTCGCCCTCGCCCTCGCCCACTGAGACCGACCAAGAGACGGCACCGGTCGAGCCGCCCCCGGAATCCACGGAGACGCCGAAGGCATCCGAACCCGCATCGCCGCCAACCGAACCGAACGGAATCGAACCAGAAACGACCTTGGCCCCCCTGGTGCCGCCGATGACCTCGATCGGACAGGAGCCCCCAAACCTGGCCCCGATCATTGAACAGCCGCCAATCCAACCTGGGTTCGCTCCAGAGCCGGCAGCCCCGCTCCAGCCCGAGCTCCAAATCCCCTCGACCCCGGCCCCGACACCGCCGACACCACCCCAATCGCCTCGGCTACCGATGCGGCTGGGCGCCGCACCGGCGACCATCCCCGGCACCAGAAGCGCCACCCCAACGGCCAACGTCTGCAGCCAGGTCCCGGCATTGATGCAGGCGTTCCAGCACAACTATCAATCGGGCTCGCTGGACGACTTCATGGCCCTCTACAGCCCGCTGGCCAAAGAGAACGATCTCGGCACCTGGTTCGCGATCCGCCAAACCTATCGGCAATGGTTCGCTACCACGCGCGCGCGCCGTATCGACTTCGACCAGCTCCGTGTCAAGCCGACCGCCGACGGCAAACGCTGCGCCGCGATCGCCACATTCGAGGTCATCTTTCTGGATTCGGACTCCAAGCTAGAACGGCGCAACGGCACCATCCAAATCCTCTTCGAGCAGAGTGGAACCGACCTGCTCATCCTGCGCGTGCGCTACTGAGAGGCATCCATCAGTAGAGGAGCAACAGAAGTCCCGCGACGGCACAGCCGCCAGCCCAACAGCCAGCGAAACATCGCAAGCGCCGGTGACCGGACGAAACGGGATCAAGCGTAGAGATCGACACCCATGATCGCGCGCAGATTGTCGCGCCGCTGCAGGTGCAGCACCTCCTCGTAGGCCGCCACCGCCTGATTGGCATAGCGCCCATCGACCGACATCCGAACCGGCAACGGGTAAGGACGCGGCGACTGAGCCTCGGCGACCTCCTCGACCTTGGGAAACGCCTCGACCTCAACGACTGGCTCGAACGCAAATGCCTCGGCAACCCTCGCCTCGACCTCGGGCGCTTTTCCGGCGGACCGGTCTCGCAAGGGTTCAGGCTGAACCGGCGACAGAATTGTGAAGGAACCGGCGATCTGCATCGAGTCGGTCACATATCCGATGTCATTTGGAAAATTGTTACATGAGGCGCCACAGCGCCGAATCGAGCCAACACTGTTGCGTTATCATCCACATGGCGTTGCTCAAACGCCATCCACGTTATGCAACAACGCATAACGCACTGTCAATCATCCTCGCGGCCATCGAAGATGGCGCAAACAGCGAGTATCCACCGAATCCAGAGACGAATCACCGCTTTCGACAGCGATAAACCTTAAAGATATTAGTTATTAACGCACGCCTGCATTCAGATGGGGAATTCACAGACTCAGCATGCGCGCGCTTGAACGCCTCATTCAAGGATGAAGCGAAGCGCCCAAGCCCTCACGCTCCGTCAACGACGCAGGCCTCAAGCCGGCTTGCTTCTCGAACATCCCAACTCAGGTCGGCCCAACGTCACGGATGGCGCTCGCGAGCACGGCCACCCCTCGCGCCCCGATGGAAACTCGGCGGCAAGCCGACGAATAGCGAGCGAAGCGGCCGACACGCTTAGGGTTGGCGCAACTCGATCCGGATGAGTTCGGCCATAGACTCTGCGGCCCTGGAGAGCGCCCGATCGGCCGGCCAGGCGAGCACGGTCACCCGCTCGACCTCGGGCGAGACCACCGGCGCCGCGCAGATGCGGCCAGCGGTCAGCTCGGCCTCGATCGCTCGATACGGCAGCAGGGTCCGACCGATTCCGAGCGCGACCGTCTCCAGCATGATGCGCAGACTGTCGACCTCGACCGTCACGTCCAGCGCCAGCCCGAGCCCCGCCGCCTGACCCTCGACCAGCACCCGCAGACCATGACGCGATCCGGTCAGCACCAGGGGGCCGGCCAGCGCCTCGCCGAGCGGAACCGGAGTCTCGGGATCGAGCCCAGCCGCAGACTCCGCGACCAACCAGAGACGCTCGCGCCACAGCGTCTCGTGAAGGAGACCGGCGCTGGTCAACGGATGATGGACGAGCCCCAGATCCAACCGTCCGCGCAGCAGCCCGTCCTGAATGGCGCCGCTCAGGGCCGAGACGACCCGCAGACGCACCTGGGGATAGAAGGCACGATAGCGACGGATGAGACTGGCCGGCGCGGCAACGCCCACGCTCGGCGGAACCGCCAGGGCCAGCGAGCCGGTGACACCCTGCCGATCGAAAGCGATGTCGGCGGCCAGACGCTCCAGCTCGGCCATCAGCGGTCGGGCGCGGCGCTCCAGTTGGCGACCCGCCTCGGTCGGGATCAGACCACGCCCGGTGCGCTGGAAGAGCAAGACGCCAAGATCCGATTCGAGCTGCTTGAGCTGACGGCTCAGCGCGGACTGGGTGAGATGCAGGCGCTCGGACGCCGAGGTGAGACCACCGGCGTCCAGGACATGCAGGAAGCATTTGAGGAGCTTGCTGTCCATCTATGCGGATTCGTCATAGCTGACATCAGATATTTCAAATTGAATCATAGCGGCATCTGTAGCACAAAGAGGTCTCGCACTCCCGGCAGGACATCTCCATGCACGACGACCGACGACAGACAGCCGCACTCCACTCACCCGCGCTCATGGTGTTTTTCGCCAATGTCGGCTTCGCCTTCAAGGGCGTCTTCGCCAAGCTGGCGCTCGCGACCGGGATGACGGTCGCCGAGGTCCTGATGCTGCGCATCCTGCTCGCCATGCCGCTCTACTGGTTGGTGGTGCGTCTGCTGCCGGACGGACACAGCACCTCCTGGCGAGACTGGCGCGACACCCTGCTCATCGGCACCCTCTTCACGGTGGCCACGATCACGGACTTCATGGCGATCGACCATCTGGGCGCCGGACTCTCGCGCATGCTGCTCTTCACCTATCCCTTGGTGGTCCAAGCGCTCACCGCCGTGCGCGAGCGACGCGCGCCGACCCGGCGCGAGCTGCTGGTCTTCGCGCTCGCCTATCTCGGTTTGATCCTGCTATTCGCGCCCAAGGGATTCGGCGGTCATCTGGATCGAAGCGCATGGATCGGCATCGCCTGCGGCGCGACCGCCGCAGCCAGCTACGCACTCTTCCTGGTTCTGGGGCAGGATCTGTCCAAGCGCGTGGGCGGACCGCGCCTCACCGCCATGATGAACAGCACCACCTTTTTGGTGTTCCTGCTCTATGGACTCTTCTGGGCGAGCCCCGAGGACTGGAATCTGCCGATCGAGGGCGTCGGCTGGATCTCGGTCATGGTCGTGGTGGCCACGGTGGTGCCCTTTCTGCTGCTGTTCGAGGGCATCCGTCACACCGGCGCCGGACGCGCCAGCCTCATCGCCCTGAGCGGCCCGGCGGTGACCCTGCTCGCAGCCTGGTGGATCCTGGGCGAGGAGATCGCGCCGATTCAAACGCTCGGCTTCGCCCTGGTGGTCGCCGCCATGGGGCTACTCCATTGGCGCTCAGGGCTGCGACTCGATCGACGCTTGATGGCCCGGGCATCACGCTGGCTACGAGCACTGAGGGACAGGGCTCGGCGGTACAGGCTCATGCCGTCGCGGACACACGTATCCGAAACCAAAGCGCATAAAGCGCCGGCAAAAACAGGAGCGTGATACCGGTTCCGACGATGACGCCGCCGATCAGCACATAGGCGAGCGGCCCCCAGAAGGTGTCGGTGGCTAGGGGCATGAAGGCGAAGACGGCAGCGGCGGCGGTCAGCACCACGGGCCGCGCCCGTCGCACGGTCGCCTCGATCACGGCCACCGACGCCTCCATGCCCTGCTCCCGGTTCTCCTCGATCTGCTTGGCCAGGATGAGCGTGTTGCGCATCAGGATGCCGGCCAGCCCGATCAGGCCGAGCAAGGCGACGAACCCGAACTGCTGCCCGCCGACCAGCAGGGCCAGGGTCGCACCGATCACCCCGAGCGGTGCCGTGGCCACCACCATGAAGGTCCCGGAGAAGCTGCGCATCTGGAACATGATGACCGTGAGCATCAGCACCAGCATGATGGGCTGAACGCGTTTGATGGAAGCATCGGCCTTTCCGGACTGCTCGACGGAGCCGCCCACGTCGATCCGGTAATCGAGCGGCAAGGCGTCGCGGATGGCGGCAAGCCGAGGAATGATCGCTGCGGTCACGTCCGGCGGCTGGGCACCGACCACCTCGGCGTTGACGGCGATGAAGGGCTCGCGGTTGTAGCGCTTGAGGACCGGATCCTCGAACTCGACCTTGAGCGTCCCCGCCTGCGAGAGCGGAATCTGGCGACCGTCGAGCGTCTTGATGGTGAGATCCTGCAGACGACCGGAGCGCCCGCTGCCGTCGGGCAGCCCGCGCAAGACCAGATCGACGTGACGGATATCCTCGCGGATCTCGGTCGCGGTGATCCCAGACAGCTCGTACTGGAGCTGTCCCGCGATCTCGCGCGGGGTGAGGCCGATCGAACGCAAGCGCTCGGGATCCAGTTCGAGCTTCAGCGCCGGGACCCGCTCGCCCCATTCGAGATGCGTATCGCGGGTATTGGGATGACGCGCGATCTCATCGCGCACCTGCTCGGCGATACGCCGCAGCACCAACGGATCCGGCCCCAGCACGCGGAAAGTCACCGGCCAGATCACAGGCGGACCATAGAGCAGCTTGTGAACCCGCACGCGGGCCTCGGGGAATTCACCGGCCTCGATGTGCGCGTTCAGATGCTCGATGAGCGCGTCGCGCGCGGCCGGTCCCTCGGCGACCAGGATCAGCTTGGCGAAGGCCGGATTGGTCAGCTCCGGATTGAGCGCCAGGAAAAAGCGCGGCGCGCCGGCACCGACATAGGTCGCATACGAACGCACGCCCGGCGCCGACTGGATCAGCCGCTCGACACGCTCGGCCACCGCTTGGCTCGCACGGATGCTGCTGCCCTCCGGCAGAGTGATGTCCACCAGCACCTCGGGCCGATCCGAGGTCGGGAAGAACTGCTTCTGCACCGGCCCGGCGAGTCCGGCGATGGCCAGCGCCAGCACACCGAAGGTCACCGCGACCACCAGCCGTTTGTGTCGCACGCACCAGCGGATGACCGCCCGCAGCCGCCGATAGAGCCGCGAGTCGTAGAGCGTCTCTTCATGACCCTCGGGTCTCAGCATGGGCGGCTTCAGCAGCAGGGTGCCCAGATAGGGCGTGAAGGTCACGGCCACCAGCCAGGACACCAGCAGGGCGAAGGCTAGGACCCAGAAGATATTGCCCGCGTACTCGCCGACGCTGGAACGGGCGAAACCGATGGGAACGAAGCCGACGACCGTCACCAGGGTTCCGCTCAGCATGGGCGCGGCCGTGACCGTCCAGGCATGGGCTGCGGACCTGAGCCGATCCCAGCCCTCCTCCATCTTCACCAGCATCATCTCGATCGAGATGATGGCGTCGTCCACCAAGAGACCTAAGGCGATGATGAGCGCGCCGAGCGAGACGCGATCGAGATTGACGCCGCGTATCAGCATCAGCAGAAAGGTCAGCCCCAGGGTCAGCGGAATGGCGATCCCGACGATGACCCCGGCGCGCCAGCCAAGCGCTACGAAGCTCACCAGCATCACCACGGCGACGGCCACGAAGAACTTGAGCTGGAACAGCTCCACGGCATGGGCGATGGCATCCGATTGGTCGGTCAACTGCTTGAACTGGATCCCCAACGGCAGATCGGAGCGCAAACGGGTCTGGAACTCGGCCAGACGCTCGCCCAGATCCAGACCGTTCTCACCGCGCTCCATCACCACGCCGAGCAGGATCGCATCCTCGCCGCCAGCGCGGATCAGATAGCCCGGCGGATCCTCGTAGCCGCGCTCGATCGTGGCGACCTCGCCCAGGCGCACCAGCCGATCCCCGACCCGCAAGGGGACCGCCGCAATGCGCTCCGGGTCGTCCAGCCCCTGATCCAGACGCACGTAGAGCCGAGGCCCCGAGGTCTCGACCAAACCGGTCGGCAGCAGACGATTCTGGGCATCGAGCGCATCGGCGATGCTCTCCGGCGTCAGGCCCAGCGTGGCCAGACGCGCCTGATCGAACTCGACGAAGAGACGCTGCGGACGCTCGCCCAGAATGCGCACCTTCTGCACCCCCTGAATGCGCGCCAGCCGATCGCGAATGCGCTCGCCCTCGCGCACCAGCAGACGCTGCGGAAGGTCCGGCGCGGTCAGGGCGTAGAGGGCGAAATAGACGTCGGAAAACTCGTCGTTGACGAAGGGTCCTTGCACGCCCTCGGGCAAGCCGGGCGCCTCGTCCTGCATGCGCTTGCGGACCTGATAGAAGAGCTCGGGCACCTGGGACGGCGGTGTGTAGTCGCGAAACTCGACGAAAAGATCGACCCGTCCGGGTCGGGCCGTGGTCTCGACCTTGTTGAAATAGTCGACCTCGGAGATGCGCTTCTCCAGCGGTTCGGCGACCAGATCCTGCATCTGCTGGGCGCTCGCCCCGGGCCAAACCGCCGAGACCACCAGAACCTTGACGGTGAAGGCAGGATCCTCGGCCCGACCGAGTTCGAGGAAGGAGATGAGACCCGCGACGGCGGTCACCAGGATCAGAAAGAGCGTGATCGAGCGCTCGCGCACGGCGAGCGCGGACAGATTGAACCCCGCGCCATGTGAAGGCGCTCCCGTACCGAGCGACTTCATGGCCGCACCCTGACCGTCTGTCCGGGTTGAAGCCGGTCCACGCCCAACGCAACGATCGCGGTACCGACCGGCAGACGGGTCTGGATACGCGCATATTCCCCGTCGATCCCAAGCAGGGTGACCGGCTCGGGCTCGACCCGGTCGTCGACCAGACGCCAAACGACCGCCCCCTGACCGCGCTCAAGGACGGCCCCGAGCGGAACCCGGCGGACCTCGCCCTCATCCTCTGCCGCACGTTCGAAACGCAGGGTCAAGGTGGTGCCAAGCGCTACCCCCTGAACTCCGGCAGAGACCGGCGGATCGATCTTGAACCGGGCGCGCCAGGTGCGCGTCGCCGGATCCACAGCACCGGCGACCTCGCGCAGCGACACCGGAATCGGCGGTTCGTCTCCGAGCGGATCGGCCATGGCGCGCGTCGGCAGTTGGGCACGACGGTCCTCGGGAACATAGACCTCGGCCTCCAGCGGCCCCGTCTCGGCGAGCGTCGCCAAGGACTGGCCGGCGGTCACCACTTGACCCTGCTGCCCAGTCACATCGAGCAAGATGCCCGCAGCCGGCGCCTTCAGCACGGCATACTCGGTGGCATTGACCGCCTGAACCAACTCGGCCTCGGCCGCCACCAGCTGCTCGCGCGCCGCCTGGGCCGAGGTTGCCGCCCGGTCGTATTCCTGCTGACTGGTCAGCTTGCGCTTGAGCATATCGGCGAGACGCGCCCGCTCGCGCTCGGCGTTCTGGGTTTCGGCGCGCGCGCTGGCGACCTGGGCCTCGGCGGCGATCCGTTGCTGGGCAACGTCGCGCGGATCGAGCCGAAACAGCACCTGCCCCATCTCGACGCGCGCACCGGCATCGACCAGACGCACCGCGATCTTGCCGCCGATCCGAAAGGACAGGGGGATCTCATGGCGCGCCTGCCAGGTGCCCGTGAGACTCCAGGTACTGGCGTTGGACGCCTGGATACGCGTCGTCACCACCAATGGCGCAACCTCGTCCAAGACGGGTTCGGCGCTTGGTTGACAGCCGGTCAGAACCATCAAACCACCGACCAAGAGAGACGGAGGTATCTTGAATCGCCGCACGCACGCATCCTCTAAAGTGGAACCCACGCCCCCATTATTAATGTACGGTCTCGTTTAGTAAATAGAGGATCAGCCCACCGTATCCTGGAAAGCCCCCATCCCGACGAATGGTCGCCGTCGAGCCGTCGGCGCTGAAGCGAAGCCGCCTGTCCTGGTACCCTTCACCCATCGATAGAGGCACCACATTGAGCCCGAGCCGCCACATGCCCGAGCAAATCTCTGCAGAAACCAACGACCAAACGCCCCGTTCGACCCGAGGCAGACCGCCCGACGAGGTCAAGCACGAGGCGATGCTCGCCGCAGCGCGCGCACTCTTCTACGCCGGGGGACTCAAGCGCCTGACCATGGAGGGGGTCGCACGCACCGCCGGAGTCTCCAAAGTCACCGTCTACGCCCATTTCAGCGACCTTCCCGGATTGATCCGGGCGGTCGTCCTCGCCCAGCGCGACCGCATGACCGCCGTGCTCGAAGCGCTTTCCACGGACCCGACCCAGTTGCGCCAAACCCTGATCGAGTTCGGGCTCTGCCTCATGGACTACCTGACCAGCGACGAATTCCTGACCCTGCAGCGCATGCTCGCCTCGCAGGCGATGCAACACCCCTGGCTGGGTCCGATCATCCACCAGGAGGGCGCCGAGGCCACCTGCGACAAGCTGGCCGCGCTGCTGCGGGAGGCGGTCCAACGTGGCGGCCTGCGTGAGCACGATTGCCGAATGGCCGCCGAGCAGCTCCTCGGAATGTGGCAGGGCTTCCAGACCACAGGGCTCATGATCGGCGGATGCGCCAAACCCGCGCCTCAGGCGCTACGGCAGCGGATCGAATCCAGTGTCGATCTCATCCTGAGCGCGCACGCACCGGAGGGCGAGGCATCGTGAGGTTCGACCCGATCGGCTTCATCCGCTCGCCCTACAGCGACAAATTCGGCATCCCGCGTCAGCCCGGACTGGTGACGGCGGCCGAGGCACGACTGGAGCTTCTTCCAGCATTCGCGCGCCCGGAGGCCTTCAAGGGGATCGAGGGGTTTTCACACGTCTGGGTGATCTTCGTCTTCCACGCCGACTGCCCCGAGGCGGGCTGGAAACCCACCGTCCGCCCTCCCCGTCTCGGCGGACGCGAAACGGTCGGCGTCTTCGCCAGTCGCGCGCCCTATCGCCCCAATCCCATCGGGATCTCGGCGGTCGAGCATCTGGGCCTGATCGAAGAAGGCCGAGGACTGAGTCTGCGCCTGCGCGGAATCGATCTGCTCGACGGCACGCCAGTGCTCGACATCAAACCCTACGTACCCTATGCCGACGCCCTGCCCCAGGCGGGCAACGGGTTCGCGGTTCCGCCGGAGACGACCGCACTGGCGGTACGCTTCTCAGAACAGGCCCTGGCCGACCTGGCTCAGGCCGACCCCGAGGGCAGACTGCGTCTGCGCGAACTCATCGTGCAAGTGCTGTCGCAGGACCCGCGACCGGGTTACATGGACCGCTACCCGAACCGGCGCGACTTCGGCATGCGGCTCTATGAATTCGATATCCGCTGGCGCCTGGAGAACGGCGCGGCGACGGTGACCACCATCGTTCAGGCGAATGCCTTGTCATGAATCAGCAATTGGGCATCGAGATCGGGGAATCCTAAAGACATAACCCCAGGGCGCTGCGTAGAATAATCCGTTGGCTATCCTGCGGCACATTCGCACGAACGCATCCCCAGCAAAATCGGACCTCATGACAACCACGGATTCCCCACTCCTGCTGATCGTCGACGACAGCAAGATGTCGCGCATGATGATCAGTCGGATCGTCGCCGACCTACGCCCCGACTGGCGCCTCGCCGAAGCAGCCGACAGCGTCGACGCGCTCGCCGCGATCGAGCGTGAGGCGCCGCACTACGTGAGCATGGACGTCAATATGCCGGGCATGAGCGGACTGGAGGCCGCCGGGCGCATTCGGCTACACAACCCGGAAATCAAGATCGTCCTCTGTACAGCGAACATCCAGGATGCGGTTCGCCAGGCAGCCGAGAACGCGGGCGTCAAGTTCACCGCCAAGCCGATCACGCCGGACTCGATTGCCCGCATGGTCGAGCTGTTCGAGGAATGAAACGTGATAGCGCCCGATAAATCCAGGCACGATGCACCCGCACTCGACGAATTGCAGCTAGACGCACTGGGCGAGCTCTTCAACCTGGGTGTCGGACGAGCGGCAAACAGCCTGAGCCTGATCGTCAAGGACGAGGTGGAACTGTCGGCGCCGAGCATCAGCTTCGCGTACCCCTCCCAGATCAGCCAGGCCTTGCTGGGCTCCGAATTCAAGGAACTCAGCATGGTGGCCATGGACTTCTCCGGCCCGTTCGAGGCGCGCGCCGTACTGCTCTTCCCGGAGCGTAACGCCCTGGCGATCTTGAGCCACATGCTCGACCCCAACATGCCGCCGGAAGAACTGTCGGAATTCGAGCAAGAGGCGATGTGCGAGATCGGCAACATCATCCTCAACGCCTGCATGAGCGCGCTGGCCGACGAGTTCAACGTCGAGTTCATGGGCAGCCTGCCCGAGCACCATTTCAGCGATACCGAATCGCTGCCACTGTTCAGCGGCGACCAGAAAGAGGTACTGCTCATTCTGCAGATTCACCTTTCCATACGTCAGGAACGCATCAATGGCCACCTGCTGTTCCTGCTCAGCGTCAGTTCGTTGCACGCACTACTGACATGCGTCGACAGCTATCTGACGCGTCTCGGAATACGCTAACGGCATGGATCGCGCGGCGAATGTCCAGCTGATAGACCAGCTGCAAACCGGTGTCGTTCTGCTCGACGATCGAGGCTGCATCCTCTCCTGGAATGCCTGGATGACGCGCCACAGCGGAATCGCGCCTGAAGATGTCGCCGGAAGGCCCATAGAGGACGTCTTCACCGAAATGAAACACTCCAGACTGCTGAACTGCATTCAGCAGGCACTGCGATTTCGGCTTTCCTCGGTCCTCACGCCGGGACTCAACCCGTCGGTACTCCCGCTTTACCAAAAACCCGGCGACCGCGAGCTGAATCAGCGCATGCAGCAGCTCGTGTATGTCACACCGATCTGCGGCGATCCTTACGCTTGTCTGATCCAGATCCAGGACATGACGGCCACCGTGCGCCGGGAACGCAGACTGCGCGCTCAGTCCTCGCAGCTGATCGCGACCACTTACCGTGATTCGCTCACCGGGGTCGGCAATCGTCGCCGATTCGATCAGGACCTCTCGGAGCGATTCAGAGAGGCCCGGTCGAGACAGATCCATATAGCGCTGCTCATGATCGACGTCGACGACTTCAAGGCGTTCAATGATCGATTCGGGCATCAGAAGGGCGACGAAGGTCTGATCATGGTCGCCTCGGCCTTGCAGGAAGGACTACGCCAAGAAGGGGATTGCATCTCTCGCTACGGCGGCGAGGAGTTCGCTCTAACGCTACTGGGCGCCGACCAGGAGGCCGCCTGCGCAGTTGCCGAGCGCCTGCGACTCAGGGTCGAGGGACTAAGGCTGCGACACCCAACCTCGCGAACCGCGCGACACGTGACCGTAAGCATCGGGATATCCGCCGTCGTGCCAAGCCTGGAGCTGCCGCCCCAGACCCTCGTCAGCCAGGCCGATCTGGCGCTCTATACCGCCAAGGACCGGGGACGCAATCGGTGCATGTGTTTCGATCACACCGTCACCGAAGTACGCGCCTGCGTCTGATAGAGCGGCCCGCGCAAGCCCCTGCAGCCTGAGCGAAGCACAGGAACGGCGATCAAAGATCGGCGTCGAGCACGCGCTCGGCCCAGTCCGCCAAATCCTCCAGAATGCGCACCTTGGAGGCATCTCCTCCTTCGGACTCCCAGAGCTCGGCCAGACGGGCCTCGTAGCCATCGACTTGGATGCTACCGCCACCGTCCGGATCGGTCAGGCGCGCCAAACGATAGGCATCCCAGTCCTCGGCCTCCTCTGGACTCAGGGTTTCAGGCCAGTTGCGGGCACGATAGCGGAACAGCATCTCGCGCAGTCGGCCATCCTCGAACCGGGGCGACTCCTCGGCCAATTCGGCCGGCGTCAACGCACGCAGACGATCCAGGGCGCGCCGATCCCTGTCGGAGAGAAACCCGCCCGAATAGATCATGAGATCCGGGTCGCGAATCTCGGAAACCTCCGGCGGCCGGTGAACGGACTCCACCTTGACCTGGATCGCGGGCGCATGCTCGATTAGGAAGCGCGACCGTTCGGCGACCAGATGCGGATCGATACCCCAGCGCTCCGCCGCATCCGAATCGAGCGTCTTCATAGGCGCGAGCATCGGAGCTCGGTTCACATGAACGGTCTTCAGCGGAACCCGCTCGACGCCCTCAGGCAACTCGGCAACAGGCGTGAAGAGACGCCAGCGGATCTCATCCTCGGAAAGATCCAGGAGCTGTCGCGGATCGGCCCGCAGATCGAAGGCGATGACGCCATTGGGATTGCCCGGACGGGACGCCAGCGGAAACACGGGGGCGATACAGCCCCAAGCAGCCGGATACCGCGCCGAGGCGTGCAGCAGCGGCTGGTGCTTGCCCAGCATCTCGCGCACGCGTCGCTTGTCGCGCAGGGTCAGCGCATAGTCGAACAGCTTGGGCTGAGCCCGACGCAACAGGCGCGCCATACCAATCGTCGCCTTGACGTCCGCCAAGGCATCGTGAGCGCCCTCGTGGGGGATGCCGTTCGCCTCGGTCAACCGCTCCAGCTTGAAGGAGACGACACCGTCTTCATGAAGCGGCCAATCGATCCCGTCGGGTCTCAGCGCGTGGGCGAGCCGCAGGACATCGATCAGATCCCAGCGGGAATTCCCGTTCTGCCACTCGCGGGCGTAGGGATCGTAGAGATTGCGATAGAGAAGGTTGCGCGTGACCTCGTCATCGAAACGCATGCTGTTGTAGCCGACACTACAGGTGCCGGGCGCGCTCAGCACGGAATGAATGGCGGCGGCGAACTCAGCCTCGCACAGCCCCTCGCGCTCGGCATCCTGTGGCGTCATGCCAGTAACGAAACAGGCGTCGGGATGGGGAAGCATATCGGCCGCTGGGCGGCAATAGAGGACAAGCGGCTCACCGACCTCGACCAGATCGAGATCGGTACGCACACCTGCAAACTGACAGGCACGATCACGCTGGGGATCGATCCCCCAGGTCTCGTAATCGTGCCAGTAGAAGCTTTGAGCCAAGTCTTGAACGACTGTTTGGCCGATCGCGGTCGCCACACCGACGACCGCCAAGGAAATTAGATCTTTTCCTTGATACGGGCGGCCTTGCCGGTAAGACCGCGCAGATAGTAGAGCTTGGCGCGACGCACGTCGCCCTTGCGCTTCACCTGGATCGAGGCAACCGTCGGGCTATAGGTCTGGAAGACGCGCTCCACGCCTTCGCCGTGAGAGATCTTGCGCACGGTGAAGGCGGAATTGAGACCGCGATTGCGGATGGCGATGACGACGCCCTCGAACGCCTGAAGACGCTCACGGGTACCTTCCGTCACCTTGACCTGGACGACGACGGTATCGCCTGGGGCGAAATCGGGGACCTCACGGGTCATCTGCTCTTGATCGAGCTGCTGAATGATATTGCTCATGGTTTCCTTGGCTCCTGTTCTCAACCGGCGCCACCTTCGCGATGGGCCAGGACAAATTCATCAAGTAAGGCTTGCTCCGCCGCGCTCAGACCGCGCCGCGTCAACAGATCCGGGCGGCGCAACCAGGTTCGCCCAAGCGCCTGCCGCAACCGCCAGCGTTCGATCGCGGCATGATCGCCGCCGATCAGCACCGGTGGAACCGAGCCTTCCTCGATCCGCTCCGGGCGAGTGTAGTGTGGGCAATCCAGTAGCCCATCCATGTGCGAGTCCTGTCGCGCAGAATCCGCATGCCCCAATGCGCCAGGCAACAGCCGAATGACGGCATCCATGACCACCATCGCAGGCAGCTCGCCACCGCTGAGGACATAGTCGCCGATCGACCATTCCTCATCGACATGGGCCTCGATCAGACGCTCGTCGACCCCTTCGTAGCGCCCAGCGAGCAGGATCCAACCCGGCCGAGCGGCGATCTCCATCATCGCCGCCTGATCGAGCGGACGCCCCTGCGGCGAGAGATAGGCGACCCGAGTCCTCTCGCCCGCCTGGGCGCGTGCCGCCGCGATCGCATCGCGCAACGGCTCGACCTTCATCAGCATCCCGGGACCACCGCCGTAAGGGCGATCGTCCACCGTCCGATGCACGTCACGGGTGAAATCCCGTGGATTCCAGAGATGCAGCTCGGCGATCCCGCGCGTCAGAGCACGACCAGTCACACCCTGATCCGAAAGGATCCGAAACAGATCCGGAAACAGCGTGATGACATCGAATCGCATAGCACGAAATCTCGGGCGTCGACAGGAAAACGCGTTCGGTCCGGCGATCTTTAAGGAGATCGTTCGAGGCGCCGATTCGGCACCGAGCAAGACCTGGGACTAGAAATCAGGATCCCAGTCCACTTCGATCCGGCGCGTGGTGAAATCCACGTCCTTCACGACCTCGCCCCAAACGAACGGGATCAGTCGCTCACGATCGCCCTTGACGACCAGCACGTCGTTCGCGCCCGTCGGGAAGAGATGATCGACGCAGCCCAGATCGACTCCGCTCACGGAGAAGACCGCCAGCCTCTCGAGATCGACCCAGTAGAATTCGTCGGAGCGCGGCGGAGGTAAGCGGTCACGAGGAACGGAGATCTCTTGACCAACCAGGACGGCGGCTTGATCACGATCCTCGCAGCCATCGAGCCGGACAATCAGTCCCTTGCGATGGACCTTGCCCTCGGCCACGCGACACGGGGAACTCCCGGCGCCGACCAGCCAAGGCGAGTAACCAAGGATACCCTCGCGGGGAGCCGTTTCGGAGAAGACCCGGACCCAACCCTTGACGCCGTAAACGCCAACGATCTTACCGAGAACCACCCGAGAAGGGTCGCGCTCCTTCATCGCCGCAGCCCCGGCCGCACGAATCAGGCTGCAGCGGCCTCGCGGGCGGCCTGCTTCAGCAGCTGCTTGGCACGATCGGTCGGCTGCGCACCCTGGCGAATCCAGTGATCGGCGCGCTCGCGATCGAGCCGCAACGGCACCTCGCCGCCCTTGGCGGTCGGATTGTAGAACCCGAGGCGTTCGATATAACGACCGTCGCGCTTGGAGCGGATATCCGCAACGACGATTTGATAGAAGGGGTTCTTCTTGGAACCACCTCGAGACAAGCGAATCGTGACCATGTGCTGTCCTGGCTCAGAACTGAATTAGGCGTTGCGGGTCGCCCCGCAGGTAAACTGCCAAATATACAGAATCCGAGGAAAAATGGAAGAAGGAATTCAGTCTCGCGTGACCGGGCGCCCAAACCCGCGTCGACCACGCACGCAAAACAGCGTAAACCGGGTGTGACGCATCATTCACGCACCAATTCCGCCCCTCATCCTGCGAAAAGCGTCACACGTCGAACCGACCCAGATCGACCAATCGACACATCGGCCAACAGAAAACCACGCAAAAATAGCAGCAAACCACTCAATTAAAAACAAAAAACACAGACCCCAAACACAGAAGAACGCCACAACAGCGTATAAAACAACAAAAAACAACGTCTCCTAATCTAACAGCATGTACCCAAAATGTGTTAATCGATTCACAATTCAGCAAACGCAGGCCAGGAAATCGTCACGCAGGGGTGACATCGGATGTCCCAGAGTTGATATGCTAAGCCTCAGATCCAACGACGCGCCCATGCTCAGCTCCGACAGATAGGGAAGCCTCGGATCGATCGCATAGCCGACACCGAACGCGTACAAACCCCCTTTAGAGATCCGACGCCATGCGCAAGCTTCTTGTCGTTTCCCAGGCCCCGCTGAACAACGAAATCGCCGAAACCCTGAAGGCCAAGCAGTGGGACGTCCACGAGGCCACCGATCCGGAGGCTGCCCGGCAACTCGCCGAAGAGCAACAATTTCTCGTCGCCCTAGCCATCTTTCCCGAAAAGAAGAACGCAAAAGGTGAGGAGCGCATTAGGGAGCTAGTCACATGCCTACCGGAGATCAAATGGGTTGCGGCGCTTGCGGAACAACAGATCGCCAGGCACGGAATGAAACACTTCATTGCCGAGCGGCTGTACGACTTTCACGTATTTCCGCTTGAAGGAGACCGCATCTCAACGGTCCTAGGACACGCCTTCGGGATGGCGCAAATCGAACAGGATTTGATCACAATGGAGCCATTGACGGCGCCAAACCGCTTCGGACTCATCGGGGAAAGCGAGGTCATGCTCGCCCTGTATCGCATGCTGCAACGCGCCGCCGAATCCGACGTCCCGGTGCTCATCACCGGCCCGACCGGAACCGGCAAGGAATTGGCCGCACGCGCCATACACGACCATTCGTCCCGATCCAAAGCCCCTTATGTCGCAATCAACTGCGCGGCCATTCCACCTTCACTACTGCAATCGGAACTCTTCGGGCACGAGAAAGGCTCCTTCACCAGCGCCAATAATCGCAAGACCGGTTACATCCAGAGCGCGTCCGGTGGAACCCTATTCCTCGACGAGATCGGCGATATGCCGCTCGAGTCCCAGGCAACCCTGCTGCGCTTCCTCGAAGACAAGATCGTCACCCCGATCGGCGCCACACGCGGCGTGCGCGTCGATGTTCGGGTCATCGCCTCGACCAATGTCGATCTGGAGCAGGCGATCCAAAACAAGGCATTCCGAGCCGACCTCTATTACCGCCTGGCATTTCTGACCATCCAGACCCCGAACCTCAATCAACGCGAACACGACATTCAGCTACTGGCCAGCTACTTCCTCGAACAGGTCGCCACCGAGGCCGGTATACGCAATCTGAAATTCAGCAACGAAGCCATCGCGGCGCTGCGCCTCTATCACTGGCCGGGCAACGTCCGAGAACTCCGCAGCGTCATCTTCCAGGCGGCGCTGAGCTGCGACGGAACCCTGATCCGCCCGGAGCATATGAAGATCCAGCTGGAGGAACCTCTACCTCTAGCCGCTGCGTCACCACCACCTGAGCCCCAGGAACGACACGCCGCCCCCAACGTTCAGCCCTACACGATGGGAACACTGAAGAACGCGCGCGAGCAGTCGGAGAAGCACAATCTGGAATTCGCCCTGGCTCGCAATGCCAGCAATGTCACCAGAACCGCACAGGAGCTTGGAGTCTCGCGCATGACGCTCTATCGCCTCATGGCGAAACACGGCGTCGCTCGCAACGCCTCGAACTGACCCGAGGCAGGAAGACGGCACGCCTGTGGATCCAAGCAGGCGATAGAGAATCCACATTGCCGACACGGGTCCAGGTTCCGTATCCTCGTCGTCCCAAGATCGATAGAGTCCTTCCTGGAACGGCGTCACATGTCTGTCAATGCCTGGCTCAAATCCCAACGACCGCTGGCCGGCAAATCGCTCGGTCTGTCCATCTGGCTCAATACGACGAACGGACTGCTCGCGATCGTTCAGGCGTGGTGCCTGGCGGTCGTTCTCGACGACGTCATCTTCGAGGGCGCCGGTCTGGACACCGTCGCCCCCTGGCTGTGGGGACTGCTTGCCCTCTTCGCCATTCGCGCCCTGATCCTCTGGCACGCCGAGCGCTCGGCCTTCGAGGCCGCCGCCGGGGTGCGCACCACGCTGCGCAATCAGGTCTACCGTCATCTACAGCGCCTCGGCCCAGGCTATCTTGCCGAGCATCGCAGCGGCGCGCTGGTCGAGACCCTGACCAAGGGCATCGACGATCTGGAGGGCTATTACGCCCGCTTCCTGCCGGCCATGACGCTCACAATGATCCTGCCGCTCGCCATCCTCGCGGTGGTGATCCCGGTCGACTGGCTGTCGAGCCTGGTGCTGCTGGTCACCGCCCCCATGATCCCGCTCTTCATGATCCTGATCGGATCGGGCGCCGAGGCGCGCAACCAGCGCCAGTGGAAACAGCTCGCACGCATGAGCGCGCATTTCCTCGACGTCATCCAGGGCATCACGACGCTCAAGCTGTTCGGGGCCAGCCGGCGCGAGGTCGAAATCGTCGCCCGCGTTTCCGATGATTACCGCGTCAGCACCATGCAGGTGCTGCGGGTCGCGTTCCTCTCGTCGGCGGTACTGGAGTTCTTCGCCACCGTCGGCATCGCCATCGTCGCCGTCTTCATCGGCTTCCGACTCTACGACCTGGCCCTTCCCGTTCCGCATTGGCTCCAGGTGCCCGACATCAGCTATCTCCAGGGGCTCTTCGTGCTCATGCTGGCGCCTGAGTTCTACGCGCCACTGCGCAACCTGGGCACCCAGTACCACGCCCGCATGGCAGCGGCTGCCGCCGCCGAGCAACTCATCGGCGTACTCGAAACCCAACCGGCCCAGCTCGAACCCGGCGCCGAACCGCTCGCCGCGACACGCCCGCTCGGGGTGCGCTTCGAAGCGGTCCATTTCAGCTACGAGGAAGGTCGAGACGCACTCAAGGGCATGAGCTTCGACATCCCTCCAGGCGAGCGTATCGCACTGGTCGGCACCAGCGGCGCGGGCAAGACCACGGTCATCAACCTCTTGCTCGGCTTCCTGACCCCAGGCGCGGGCCGAATCCTGGTCGGCGAGCAGGACCTCTCCCGCATCGACCTGGACGACTGGCGCCGCAACCTGGCCTGGGTACCGCAGCAGCCGCGTCTGTTCCAGGGCAGCATCGCCGACAACATTCGACTCGGCGTACCCGACGCCGATCTGGAATCGGTCCGCGAAGCGGCCCGCCGGGCGCGCGCTCAGGACTTCATCGAGTCCATGCCCGACGGCTACGACAGCCTGGTCGGCGAGCGCGGCGCCGGACTCTCCGGCGGCCAGATCCAGCGCATCGCGCTGGCCCGCGCCTTCCTGCGCGACGCCCCCCTCGTCGTCCTCGACGAGGCGACCGCCAATCTCGATCCCGAGAGCGAGCGCTTGGTCCAGGAGGGTATCGACGAACTGGCACGCGACCGCACGCTTCTGGTCGTCGCCCACCGTCTGGCGACCGTGCGCGGCGCCGACCGCATCCTGGTGCTCGACCAGGGGTGTGTCGCCGAACAGGGGACCCACGACGCGCTGGCCGCAGCCGGCGGCATCTACGCCCGCATGATCGCCGCCTACGGCGAATCGGGATCGAGCGTCACCAACAAGAACCCGGAGGGCGACCCGGCATGAACGAGCTACTGCGTCTGTGGCGACTCTTCCGTCCCTACCGGAGCTGGATGATCTTCGGCACGCTCGCCGCCACCCTGACACTCATCGCCAACGTCACACTCATGGCCGCCGCTGGCTGGTTCCTCACCGCCATGGCCGCCGCCGGCATTGCCGGCGTGGCCATGAACTACTTCACGCCAGCCGCCATGATCCGCGGCAGTGCCATGATCCGCACTGCCGGACGCTACGGCGAGCGTCTCATCAACCACGAGGCCACCTTCCGGCTCATCGCCAGCCTGCGCGTCTGGTTCTACCAGCACCTGGAACCGCTCGCCCCAGCCCGGCTCCAGCAATATCACAGCGGCGATCTGCTCAGCCGCATCCGCTCCGACATCGACGCACTGGACAACCTCTATGTTCGCGTACTGGTTCCCGCAGTCGTCGCCGTCATCAGCGTCACACTATTCACGGTCTTTCTCTATCTGCACGCCCCAATCCTGGCGGCGTCCGGACTTCTCTTCTTCCTGCTCGCCGGGGTCGCGCTGCCCATCTGGTCGCGATCGCGCGGCCAGGGGCCGGGACAGCGCATCGCCGACGACGAGAGCACACTGAGAACCGCCGTGATCGACGGTGTCCAGGGGATGGCCGAACTCACTGTCTACGGGGCGACCGAACGCCAGGCGCAGCGCATCGACGGACTCAGCCACCGACTGATCGCCGACCAGGCCCGGCTCGCCAGCGACCACGGACTGACCCAGGCGGCGGTCGGCATCTGCGCCAGCCTGAGCCTCTGGGCGCTGCTCTGGCTCGCCATCCCCATGGCGAGCTCCGGCCAGCTCGGCGGTCCCGAGCTGGCCATGCTGGCGCTCTTCACCCTCGCCAGCTTCGAGGCCGTCGCCCCCCTGCCCCAGGCATTCCAACTCCTCGGACGCACGCTCGCCGCAGCCCGGAGACTCTTCGACATCGTCGACACCCAGCCGGCGGTCGCAGACCCGGCCGGCCCATCGCCCCGCCCCGAACGCTTCGATATCGCCTTCGAGGGGATCGGCTTCAGCTATCCCGACGCCGGACGTCCGGCGGTCGCGGACATCGAGCTGCAGATCCCCCAGGGCAGCCGTGCAGCCATCGTCGGGGCGACCGGGTCGGGCAAAAGCACGCTCTTCAACCTGCTGCTGCGTTTCTGGGCGCCGGACACCGGAACCATCCGCATCGGCGGTTACGACATCGCCGACTTCAGCGGCGACGACCTGCGCCGTCATATCGCCGTGGTCAGCCAACACACCTATCTGTTCGACTCAACCATCCGCGAGAACCTGCTGATCGCCAACCCGCAGGCACCGCAGGCCGCCATCGAGCAGGCCTGCCGCGTCGCCCAGATCCACGACTTCATCGCCGAACTGCCCGAGGGCTACGACACCTGGGTGGGAGAGACCGGGGTCCGGCTGTCCGGCGGACAGGGCCGGCGCATCGCCGTCGCCCGCGCGCTGCTGAAGGACGCGCCCATCCTGCTGCTCGACGAGCCGACCGAGGGACTGGACGCGGCGACCGAGCGCGACCTGATGCAGGCACTCGACCGCCTCATGACCGGGCGCACCGTGCTCCTCATCACGCATCGTCCAGCCGGGCTTGACTGGGTCGATCAGGTCCTGGTGCTCGACCAGGGACGCGAGCTGGCGCGCGGGGACGTCTCGGTCGTACCCAAGGCGATGGCCGCAGAGCTGCTGGTCACGGCAGCGGAGAGGGCGACCAGCCTCCAGACTCCAGCCGCCAGCCACTCTTCCTGAGTCCTCAGTCCTCGTGATTGCGTGCCAGACAACGCCGATAGCGTCCTTCCACCCGCTCGGCGAACCAACGGGTCGTGAGCTTGCGCGTGATCTTTGGGCTTTCGAGCGCGATGTCCGGGACCGACGCCTCGGGCGTCGGCAGACCGCGCCGCTCGGCCAGCTCTCGAACGCGCCGATAGAGTTTGGTGCGCTCGAAGGCGAATGACTTCTCCTGCAGCAGATCGCGACGGATCGCCCTCTCGTCCATGCCCAAACCCTCGACCGCCCGCACGGCGCGTTCGGTTTGGCTCGTGCCGGCCGGTTTGCCGTCGGCGTAGCGCAGCAGATCGCCGTCCGGCGCCAGATCGATTCGGGTCAAAGCCGCAACCAAACGCTGAAAAGCAGCGTTGCGACTCGCATAGCGCCCGGCGTTGAAGTCGGCGAAGCGATAGAGCATGCGGTTGTAGCTGACCGGATAGTCGAGCAGCATCGCGGTGCCGAAATAGACCCCGCCACGACGGCTGAAGACCTCCTCGCGCGCGCTCCCGGCGTTGCGCCAGGGGTAGCGACGCTCGCGCATCGTCTGCTCGGCGAAGGCGACGCTGACCTGCATGGGACCGCCGGTATGCACCGGATTCATGTCGCCGAAGAGACGCGGCCCCTGCGGAACCTCCGAGATCATCTCATCGTAGAGCTCGGACAGCTCGCGCTCGGTGCGCAGATGGGCGATCCGTTCGGCATAGGTCTGGCCATTGGACGAGGTCTTGCGCAGCGCCAGATCCAGCACGGCCCCCGGAATCAGATAACGGCCCAGCTTGCGCTCCATCTCACGGCGGGCGATCCCACCCAGATCCGGCACCACCGGATCGGCGCGCCAACCCGACTCCTGCTCGATGACGGCGGCGACGGCGCAGACCTTGCGCGGCAGAGCCGGAATCGAAAGGGCCGTCATGCTGGTCGCGATGTCGCCCGCCCAACCGGAACGATCGCGCAGATCGGGCGGCAGGAGACGTTCGGCCAGCTCCAGGACCCGCGCATAGTGCTCTTCGGGCGTGCGAGGCGGCGCCTGCGGCCTGGACGGCGGACGCGGTTTGGACTCGACCACGGGCGCGCGCACGACCGGCGCAGCTCCGCCCTGGCGCTCCGGCGCCACCGGAGTGCCGGAGCATCCTGCCAGCGCAATGGCAAGGCATCCAACCAGGCTCGCCCACTCAATCCGCTGACAGCCGCCGATCCCCTTCGATATCACGATCCGCATCCTCACCCACTTCAGTCAATTTGCCCCGTAAACGGTCGCAGCGACGCTCGCGATCCGCCCCTGGCGGAAGTCCGTTCGCCAGCTCCAAGGCCAGCGCCACATCCCGCGTCCGATGCTCATGGTACTTGGCCAGCGCGAGACGCGCCTGCGGGTCCCCGGAAGCGGTCAGCGACTCCCAGAGCCGGAGGGCCGATTCCCAGTCGCCCTGGCGCCGATAGAGCCGCGCCAGATCCAGCAGCGCCTCTGGACCTAGACGACCGCGCTCGAATTCGAGCAGACGCAGCGCCATGCTCTCGCGCCCCTTCGATCGATGAAAGCGCGCCACCGCATGCGTATCGGCCCCAAGGGCCGCCGGATCCTCAAAGCTGCGCGCCAGGACCGGCATGAGACCGGCCAGCGACAGCAGATCCCAGCGGTTGTGACGCAGCACCCTGGACAAGGGCGCGATCTCACCCTGCCTCAGCCATCCGAGCCAGGCGGCCGGGGCCTCGGAGCCCGGCAGATCGCCCTCACGAACGAAACGCAGCAGACGTGTCTCGGCCGTCGCCAGCCGGCAGTTCGGCCAGACCCGACCGAACGCCCGTCGCACCGGACCCAGCAGATCCAGATGGTGCAGATCGCGCAACGGATCCGGAAAACCGGCGAGTCTGAAACGGGTGCTCAGCAAGGGTCCATCGAAGGACCGACCGTTGTAGGTCACCAGCGTCCCGGCATCGGCCAGCTCATCGCGCACCGCCTCCAGATAGACCGGCTCGGCATCGAGCCGGGCGAGCAGATACTGACGCAGCCGCCAGCCGGCGCCATCCTGGCGCAGCACCCCGGTCATAAAGGCCCAGGTTCCGGTCCCGCCAGCGAGACCGCTGGTCTCGGTATCGAGAAAAACCGCCGGCCACCGCAGGCCCTCGCCATCCACGCACTCAGGACGACTGCACATCTCGACCAACGGTCGCTGAAGACCGGGATCCGGGTCGAGGACAAAGCACGACAGCGGCGCGGAGCCGTGCCGGGTCCGGCCATCCAGAAGCCGGTCCAGTCTCAGCACCCCCGGAGCGATCCGCTCCGCACCGATCGATTCGGCCAGCGCCGACTCGTCCGGCTCGCGCGGCAGCCGCACGGACGGAGCGCCCATGAGCCGTTGAACCCGGTCGGCGAAAGAGACCTGGGCGACCGTCCCCGCCCGGACCAGCGGGGCCGGATCGACATTCCCCGAAGCCGTGGGACTGTCATCGACGCCCACGCTCGCGCCCTTGGTCTGCCCCCGCAGACGTCCCAGACGCCCGGCAAGCGATCGGTCGGCCATGGACGCGCTCAGCTGCTCAGCCTGCGACCTTGACTCCGCCCCTGGCCGACGCCCTGGAAGGCGGCGACGATGCCGATCAGCAGACAGCTCAACGAGGCGCCGAGCGCGAAGGCCGAATAGAGCGCGGATTGCAGGAAGGCCGCCCGAACCGACGGCCAGTTGTTGATCAGAACCGCGACGTCTTTGGGCTCGACATGAAAGGCCAGTCCCTCGCGGCCCAGCCCGGTGAGCGAACCATTCTGCATGTGCGCCTGCAGGGATGTATTGTCGATATAGAGACGAAAGTCGCTCACCGTCTCGTCGAGCGACAGCGGACTCGAATCGGGTGTCCACCAGATACCCTCGTCCCCCTTGAGCACGGGGCCGTACTGGGTAGCGAGCAATCCTCCCGAAATGCCAGACCCGATGAGACCGATCGCCAGGAGGGCGATGACAGATGACTTCATTTCAATAGCTCCAGAACCACCAGCGCCGTCTGGCGTGGCGTCGATACAAGATCCTCGTCGCCCGCCAGAATGGGTCCGACACAGGCCGGACAGCCGCCCTGACAGGCACAGCCCGCGACCAGATCGCGGGCATCGCCCAGCAGCTGCCAGGCATCGTCGTAGAGCGGCGCGGAGAGCCCGACGCCGCCCGGATAATTGTCGTACAGGAAGAGCGTGGGCTCGAAACGTCCCGCCCCGTCGACCTCCAAAGGTTCGTTGTCCGGGCCGCGCATCTGACCGCGACCATCGTTTCCCACCACCGCGAACCAGGTGCCCTGACCGTCGCCGACCGCCCGCCCCAGATCGTGCAGCTCGGCCATCACTCGCAGGGCCGCGACATGATGCAGCGCATAGGCCGCGCCGAGAAAGCCCTCGATCGCCTTCTGACGATCGGGCAAGACCGCTTCCAGCGCCGCCGGTTCCGCCTGCCACCAGACCGAAGTGGTGTGCATCTCCTGATCCGGGAGCGCGATGTTGCCATAGCCGACGTTGTCGTGACTGTAATAGCGGATCTTCTTGTAGCCCGGATAGCGGCGCACCAGATGCACCTCGCCGTTGGCGACGGCACTCCGTCCCTGCGATCGCCCCTCGAAACGGTCGAGGATCTTGAGCCGGGTATAGTCGATGGCGTCGGTGTAATAGTCCGCCCGGGTGCGGGTCACGAAGGCCTTGCGCCCGACCCAGTCGAGTGTTTCGACCTGATAGGGTTGCGACTGGACCATGTAGATGGCCCCTTCGTAGAGCGTGCCGGGCGCGCTGCCGTAATCCACCTCGGCGATGATGGTCTGGGCGCCGTCGGTCGTATCGATGACGACGAAATTGCCCTCGGCCACCGAGCGCAACGACACGGCATTGGCCGGATAGCTGTCGGCGACCCAGTACCAGCGTTCGCCCTGACGCTGGAGCAGGCCCTCGTCGCGCAGATAGGACAGCATCTCGCCCAGATCCTCGGCACCGAAGGTCTCGCCGTCGCCGAAGGGCAGCTCGAAGGCCGCGCAGCGCACATGGTCGAGCAGGATCAGCAGCTGATCCGGATGGATGCGGGCATGCTCGGGCGAGGCACCGAACAGGAATTCGGGATGGCGCACCAGATACTGATCGAGCGGATCGCTGCTCGCCACCAGCACCCCGAGCGAGGGCTGCAAGCGCCGCCCGGCGCGCCCGAGCCGCTGGCGCGTCGCGGCCACCGTTCCCGGATAGCCGTTGAGGATGGCCACGTCCAGCGCGCCGATGTCGACGCCCAATTCCAGCGCCGAGGTCGCCACCACCAGATCCACCGACCCGGCGCGCATCGCCTGCTCGCCCCGACGGCGCTCGCTCGGCAGATAACCGCCGCGATAGGCCAGCACACGCGGCGGATTGCGCGGATCCTGATCGAAGACGTCCTTCAGATACTTGGTGATGACCTCGACCATGAGCCGCGAGCGGGCGAAGACGATCGCCTTGAGCCCGAGCTTGGCGGCCATGCGGGCGATGCGGGTCGACTGGGAGCGCGCCGAGGCGCGGATGCCCAGATCCGGATTGACGACCGGCGGATTCCACAGCAGCAGATGCCGCTCGCCCTGGGGCGCGCCGCTCTCCAGGATCGCCTCCACCGGCGCGCCGCACAGACGCTCGGCCAGCTCGGCCGGGTTGGCGATGGTGGCGGAGGCGAAGATGAAGGTCGGTTCGACCCCATAGAAGCGGCAAATGCGCCGCAGGCGCCGGAAGACGTTGGCGACGTGCGATCCGAAGACGCCGCGATAGCTGTGCAGTTCGTCGACCACCACATACTGCAGCCCCTCGAAGAACTGCGCCCACTTGGTGTGATGCGGCAGGATCGCCTGGTGCAGCATGTCCGGATTGCTGACCACGATGTCGCCCCGGGTGCGCACCGCCTTGCGCGCGTCGCCCGGCGTGTCGCCGTCGAAGGTGAATGCCTTGATGCCCGCCCCGCCTGCCTCGGTCAGCGCCCGGCCGAGCTCCATCAGCTCGGCCACCTGATCCTGCGCCAGGGCCTTGGTCGGGAACAGATAGAGCGCCTTCTTGCCCGCACTGAGAACGGACTCCAACACCGGCAGGTTGTAGCAGAGCGTCTTGCCCGACGCGGTCGGGGTCGCCACCACCAGATGGCGGCCGGCGCGCGCCAGATCCCAGGCCGCGCGCTGATGGCTGTAGAGCCGCTCCAGTCCGCGCGCCCGCAAGGCAGCGCCGAGCGCGGGCGTCAGATCCGTCGGCAGCTCGCGCCAGAGCGCCTGCGTGGCCGGCTGGGTCTGACGGGCGCCGATGCGGGTGGCGTACCTGGCGAGCAGCCGAGACTTGAGACGCTCGACCGGCAGGACCGTCGAACTGGAAGGATGGCTGGCGGTGGAGGCGTCGTTCGATGTCGAGGGCGTCACGTGAAGAGGGTCCGCGTCCAAATGGTTCAAGTCGGATTGGAGCAGCTTGGACGCGGCGCGTTCGACAGGCAATAGCCGGGGCCGACGCACCGCTCGTTCGGCCGTCCCGGAATCAGAACAAGAAGGGCAGCCCGGATCCTGGCGACTGGATCGCCACCTCCAGCGCCCGATTCAGATCGCGCCAGAGATCCTCGGCGTCTTCGAGCCCGATCGAGAGCCTCACCAGACCCTCGGTGATGAGGTGCCTTGCCCGCTCCTCCGGCGCATAGGTGCTGTGCGTCATGCTGGCCGGATGCTGGGCGAGACTCTCGGCATCGCCCAGACTGACCGCGCAGGTGAAGAGCTGCAGCGCGTCCATGAAACGCGCACCCTCCTTGACACCGCCGACGAGCTCGAAGGCGATCATGCCGCCGGGCAACCGCATCTGACGCTGGGCCAGTGCGAACTGCGGGTGCGACTCCAGGCCCGGGTAATGGACCTGGGACACCGCCGGGTGCTGGGCCAGACGCTCGGCGATCAGCTGGGCGCTCTGGCAATGGCGATCCATGCGCAACGGCAGCGTCTTCAAACCGCGCAGGACCAGATAGGCATCCATGGGCGACAGGCAGGCGCCGGTCAACTCCTTCAGACCCTGCATGCGAATCTGCTGCATCAGCTCGGCCCGGCCCAGCAGCGCGCCGGCGATCACGTCTCCATGACCGTTGATGTATTTGGTCAGCGAATGGATGACGACGTCGGCGCCCAGGGCCAGTGGTTGCTGCAGATAGGGCGAACAGTAGGTACTGTCGACCGCGACCAGCGCCGAGCAGTGCGCATGGACCTGAGCGGAGACGGCCGCGATGTCCACCAGACGCATGTTGGGGTTGGCCGGCGTCTCGAAGAGAACCAGACGCGTCCGCTCGCTGAGATGTTCCGACAGCGCTTCCGGCCGTGTGAAATCGGCCGAGCGCGTCAAGATGCCGAACTGCGGCAGCAGATGGTTTACGAGCGAGTGGGTGCAGCCGTAGAGCGTGAGGTCGACCAGCAGCTCGTCTCCCGGTCGCAGCAGGGTCCAGATCAGCGAGGTGATGGCACCCATGCCGGAGCCGAAGGCCAGACCGGCCTCCGCACCTTCCAGCTCGGCCAGGCGCTCTTCCAGGGTCTGAACCGTCGGGTTGGTGACCCGGGTATAGATCATGCCCGGCTCGGTCCCGGCGAAGCGGGCGGCGCCCTGGGCGGCGGACTCGAAGGCGAAGGTCGAGGACCAGAACACCGGCGGATTCAGCGCGCCCTGGTTGGGCAACGCATCGTAGGCGGCATGAATGGCGCGAGTGGAGAAATCCCTGTCGGTCTGGCTCGGAACGTCCTTGGGGTCGATAGCGTGGGTCATGGCGGTGCCCGGTCCGGATTGGATGAAAGGGGTAGAATGCCGCAAAGGTCGGGAAATCTCTTGACCGATCTCGCTCAAGGCGGTCAAGGACGGCAGTCCGATCCCGATTGACTGACGGTCGATTCCGGCGCTAGCCTCGATCGTCGTTTCGATCCCCCTTTGCTCTATCGATCGCACCCATCAAGCGATCCAAACCACGCATCGAGCTTGCGCAGCGTTCAAGTCTCATCAAAACGCAATCCGAGTCGCCTTAGGCCAACGTTCGCGCAGACCGGAACGAAAGCCCGCGCCTCAAGCCCGCGTCGGCTCGGCCATTCCCCTCGGCTCCGGATTCAAGCGCAGATCCGGCAGGAAGACCGCTAGGAGCCCGATCAGAGGCAGGAAGGCGCAGATGCGGTAAACGGTCTCGATGCCCCAGTGGTCGGCGACCAGGCCCAGGACACTGGCCCCAACGCCGGCCAGGCCGAAGGCGAGTCCGAAGAAGAGCCCCGAGACGGTGCCGACGCGACCTGGGATGAGTTCCTGGGCATAGACCACCATCGCCGGAAAGGCGGAGGCGAGCATGAAGCCGATGATCATCACCAGGACTGCCGAGGTTCCCAGCCCCACATAGGGCAGCATCAGGGTGAAGGGCGCGACGCCGAGGATGGATGCCCAGATGACCTGACGTCGGCCGATGCGATCACCGATGGGCCCGCCCAACAGGGTGCCGGCGGCAATGGCGAAGAGATAGAGAAAGAGATGGAATTGGGCATCGCGCACGCCGATGCCGTAATGCTCCATCAGATAAAAGATGAGGAAGCTGCTCAGACTGGCCGAGTAAAAGAACTTGGAGAACATGAGCGCCAGCAGCACCCCGAGCGTGGTCCGCACCTTGCCCTTGGGCAGAGGATCATGGGTCGACTTGGCCGCCGGTCGCGGCTGGCGTTGCTGGTGGCGATACCAGAGTCCAACGCCGATCAGCACCAGCATGGCAACCAGGGCGATCAGCGACATGAAGGCGAGGCTGCGCTGGCCGTGCGGCAGGACGACCAAGGCCGCGAGCAATGGACCGATGGCCGCGCCGACGTTGCCGCCGACCTGAAAGATGGATTGGGCCAACCCATAGCGTCCGCCAGAGGCCATGCGGGCCACCCGCGATGCCTCGGGATGGAAGACGGCCGATCCGGTGCCGACCATGGCGGCGGCCATCAGCACCATGGGAAAGCTGTCGGCGCCGGACAATGCCAGCAGGCCGGTGAAGGTGCAGCCCATGCCGGCGGCGAGCGAGAAGGGCTGAGGACGACGGTCGGTGTAGAGCCCAACCAGCGGCTGCAGCAGCGACGAGGTGAACTGGAAGGCAAGCGTGACGAGACCGATCTGGGCAAAACTCAGATGCAGCCCGGATTTGAAGAGCGGATAGAGGGCGATCATCAGCGACTGCATGGTGTCGTTGAGCAGATGCGAGAAACTGATGGCGCCCAGCACCCGAAAACGGGGCCGGAGGATCGTATGCGTGGTCATGGACGTCGAAAAGGTACGGGGGCGATTTCTGTCAATCGCCTGAGGTGATAGAACGGATTTGGCCCGAGACGGATTCCACCGCATCCCGCAGCGGACGCATGAATGCACATCCTCGAACAGCGCACATCCTCGCACACTCGGACTGCGCGCCCAAGGATCGGAGACGCCCTCCGAAGAACTGTACAGGAACAAGAATCGCCACAAATTGCCGACCGACCCAACCGGGGCAAACCTGGATCTGTACAATGGTGCGTCTTGATTTCTCGAACGATGGAGTCCGCATGGCGAAATATCAGATCTACGGGATCGGCAACGCGCTGGTCGACATGGAATACGAGGTGGCGCACGAGGATCTGGGCATCCTCGGCATCGACAAGGGCGTGATGACACTGGTCGACGAGCACCAGCAGACCAGTATCATGAGCCACCTGAAGGACCGGCAGCATCAGCGCGGATCCGGCGGATCGGCGGCCAACTCCATCATCGCCTTCAGCCAGTTCGGCGGCAGGGGCTACTACTCCTGCAAGGTCGCCGACGACGAACTCGGCCACTTCTACATGAAGGACCTGCTCGACGGCGGCGTCGACACCAACCAGCATACCGAGAAGGATCAGGGCGACACCGGGCGCTGCGTGGTGCTGGTCACCCCGGACAGCGACCGCACCATGTGCACCTTCCTCGGGGTCAGCGGCAACCTCTCCACCAAGGAACTGGTCGAGGAGGCACTGACCGACTCCGATTGGTTCTACACCGAGGGCTATCTGGTCACCTCCGACACGGCGCGTCATGCCACGATCGAGGCCAAACGCATCGCCGAGGCGGCAGGCGTCAAGACGTCCATCTCGCTCTCCGACCCCAACATGGTGAAGTTCTTCAAGCCGGGACTGATGGAGATGATCGGCTCGGGCGTGGACCTGCTCTTCGCCAACGAATTCGAGGCCATGGGCATGGCCGGCTCGGAAGACCTGAACCAGACGCTGAGCTATCTCAAGTCCATCGCCAAGAGCTTCGCCGTCACCCGAGGCCCACAGGGCGCCCTGGTGTGGGACGGCAACACGCTGATCGAAATCGATCCGGTCAAGGTCGAGGCCGTCGACACGGTCGGCGCGGGCGACATGTTCGCAGGCGCCTTCCTCTACGGACTGAGCCAGGGCTGGAGCCACCAGCGCGCCGGCGATCTGGCCTCGGCCGCCTCGGCCAAGCTGGTCACCTCGCTCGGCCCGCGCATCTCGACCGATGAGACCCAGGCTATCCTCAAGTCCTTCGGCTGACCGACGCCCCGATCCACGGGCCGAGCTGGATGTCCCGAAGTGCGAACCATTCGACATCCCCGCTCCGCCCGTGACGTTAGCATGCACCCCAAAGGATCGGAACCGATCGATAACGACCGGCGGGCATCGCCCTCCACATCCCATGGAGGGCGGCCCGTCGGTGTGCGTCGAATGGAGGATGCGCGATGATGACGAGCTTCAATGCCCCTTCCCTACCCTCGCCGCTGGCGGTGCGGGAATGCACGCGTCCGCGTTTCGACGGCAATCTCGACAAGCTCAACGAATGGCTGTCCGGCCTGCGCGGCGCCGGGGTGAGACAGGCCGGACCGGCGTTGATGATGGCGCTGGAGAACCTGCGCAAGTCGGACCTGACCGCCAATCGGCGGATCTCGGTGCTCTCGGCGCTCAAGGTGCCCATCCTCAAGACCTGCGCCGGGCTGCCAAAGCCCTATCAGGAGAGTGAAGGCAACGGTGACAAGCCACTAAACGGCATCACGCTCGAACAGCGCCTCTACCGGCTCATGTGTCTCAACCTCGACCAAACGCTGCGCCAGCTCGACCAGCAATACGGATCGCTCACCGCCCGCCAGACCCGCAAGCGCGACTGGATGATGCGCAATCTCTTCCGTTTCGCCTCACGCCAGATCCGTTATGGCGCGCTCTGGAAAACCCCGGTTCCGGCCGGCACCTGGCGCGACCTTCACGAGCTGCACTATTACCTCTCCACGCGGCGCGCCCGCTCGCCCTGGGATGAAGACACGACCTCCGGGACGAGATTCGACCATGAACTGGAATACAAGCGTCTCTTGCTGTTCGGCCTGGCGGCCCAGCTCAAGGAGTCGGCACTGAGAAGCGAGTACTTCATCGACGGACTGGAAGGCTGGGCCGTCCAGACCCAGCTGGAGGATCCCTTGCGGATGCTCGGGCGCATCCGGCTGTTCCTGGTCGAGGTATCGGAGGACAGACCACCGCGCCAACAGGAGAGCACGCTCGAATCCAGCTTCCACGGCTGGGTTCTGCAACCGCCCTACCCCTTCATTCATGAACTGGAGGACGCAGGGTATAGAATCGGCGCTTTCGGCTTTCAGCCACTCGATCTCGCCTTTTCGGCCTGATCCCTAGCCACCTGCCATGACATGAAGCTGCTTGCGATCGATACCTCCAGCGAAACCTGCTCCGCCGCCCTGCTCATCGACACCTGCATCGAGCAACGGCTGGAGCACGCCCCACGCCGCCACGGCGAACTCATCCTGCCGATGATGCAGGATCTGCTCGAACAGGCCGGACTGGCCGTCACAGACCTGGACGCCATGGCCTTCGGGTGCGGACCCGGCTCCTTCACCGGCGTGCGCATTGCCACCGCCGTCATCCAGGGCGCGGCCTTCGGTGCCGAGGTTCCCGTGGTTCCGGTCTCGACGCTCGCCGCCATGGCCCAGGGCCACTACCGGCGCACGGGCGAGAAGCGCCTGCTCGTCGCGCTCGACGCCCGCATGGACGAGGTCTACTGGGGATGCTTCGAGATCGACCCGAGCGGATTGGCGGAGTCCTGTTGCGACGAGCGCGTTTGCCTCCCTGAGACCGTCGCGGCGCCTCCAGGCGCCGGCTGGTTCGGCGTCGGCCCCGGCTGGTCCGCCTATCGCACGGCACTGACCGAGCGTCTGGGAGCGGTCGTCGCCGGAACGGATGCAGAGGCCATCTGCGAGGCCCGCGACATCGCCACTCTCGCCGCAGCCGCCTACGCGGCAGGCCAGCAGATTCCAGCCGATCAGGCCATGCCGGTCTATTTGAGGGACCGGGTCACTCGCACCTGAGCGAAACTCCGCTCCGCATCGCATCGCGACCGCCCGAGGCGACTTCAACGGAGGGCGTCGACGGGCTACCGATCGATGTCGCCTCAGCCAGCCATCGACCATCTCGCCCGCCAAACTCAGCCCAATGCCTCGCGACGCCCCACTGTGGCATCATCCTTGTGTCGACAATGGCGACGCAGACAACTGACGACATAGTGCAGCAGGGTTCCACCCACCACCAGGAAGACGACCACGGCGATCGCCACCCGCGCCAGCGGATCGAGCGGCGACAGCCCGAGCACCAGCCAGGTCAGGAAACCGATGACACTCGTGATCGCAAAGATCATGACGAAGGGCCAGGGTGAGTGACTGCATTTGGGACAGAGATTCATCATGAGAGCGTCTCGAACCGCCTGTGGGCGCTTGGCAGAGCCATCGCGACCGGGGCGACAGCGAGCGTGGAGGATGGAATCGGGATCTGGACAACGCGTCCCTATGGGGCGGTCACTATGCGCGCGCCACGTGGATAGTGCATTGAAATCAATCAATATACCGAGAACCATGTCCAATCCTCGCCCAATGCACACCGCTCCGAACCCACCCATTCAGACCGCGCGCGCCAGACTGCTCGACTGTTTTGCCGCCGCCATTGCAGCGGTCGATGGACGCGAGGCCACCCGGCGCGCCCTGACACGACGCCCCATTGAGGGACCGATCTGGCTATACGCGATCGGCAAGGCCGCCGCATCCATGGCGCTTGGCGCAACGGAGACCTGTGGCGATGCCTGCCTCGGCGGCCTGGTCGTCACCAAGCCGGGGCATGCCGATCGGACCGCGCTCGCCGCGCGGGGGATCGAATGCCTTTTCGGCGGACATCCGCTCCCCGATCAATCCAGCTTGGATGCGGGCGAGCGACTGATGGCTGCGCTCGACGACATTCCGAGCAAGGCGACGCAGCTCTTCCTCATCTCGGGGGGCGCATCCAGCCTGATCGACGCCCCGATCCAGGGCATCGACCTGCCCGAACTGCGCCGGATCAATGCCTGGCTACTCTCCAGCGGACTGCCGATCGAGCAGATCAACCGGGTGCGCAAATCCATCTCGCGGATCAAGGGCGGAGGGCTGCTCTCAAGAGTCGGCGACCGACCGCTACGGGCGCTCGCCATCTCGGACGTGCCGGGCGATGACCCGAGCGTCATCGGCTCCGGCCCCCTGTCTCCCGAGCCCGATCTTGGGTCGCGCGTCCTGGAGCTTCCCTTGCCCGACTGGCTAGGCGACCGGGTCCGTCGAGGGCTCGCCGAGCGCGGTCGATCGCCCGCCCGTGGACCAACGATCGAGCTGATCGCCGATATCGGCACCGCCATGCAAGCGGCCGCCGAGCGTGCGTCACAGCTCGGTCTCTCCGTCCGGCTCCATCCACCACCGATCCAGGGCGATGCGGCCGAGCAAGGCCGCACCCTCGCCCGTACCCTGATCGACGCCGAGCCGGGATTGCACATCTGGGGCGGAGAGACGACCGTCGCCCTTCCCGACACCCCTGGACGCGGCGGACGCAACCAGCATCTAGCCCTGGCTGCGGCAATCGCGCTCGCCGGCCATCCCGAGTGTCTGCTGCTCAGCGCCGGGACCGATGGCACCGACGGACCGACCGAGGACGCGGGCGCGCTGGTCGACGCCTGGACGCTGGAACGCGCCGCAGTGGATGGATTCGACGCCGAATCGACCCTGATCGCCGCGAATTCAGGTCAGCTGTTGGAGGCCAGCGGCGATCTCATCCGTACCGGACCGACCGACACCAACGTCATGGATCTGATCCTGGGGCTGAAGCTGTGACGGAGCGATCGACGACCAACCTATTCGACAGCGTGGCGCACTGCCTGGCCGAGCCCGATCCGGATCGCAAGGTCGCCGCGACCCTGCAGGCCGCCGCAGACTGGGAGGCGGGACGTCTGAATGCCGATGCCGCTCTGGCCGGACCCATTCGCGACCAGCCGGGCCGTCCGGAAAGGCTCGAACTGGTCGCACCGCGCCAGTTGGTGGCACGCAAGCTCACCAGCCGCGACGGCCGGGCGGCCATGATCCATGCCGTGGCCCATATCGAATTCAACGCCATCAACCTGGCCCTGGACGCGGTGCAGCGCTTTCGCGACATGCCGCTGGAGTTTCACGCCGACTGGCTGCGGATCGCCGCCGAGGAGGCACGGCATTTCATGCTCATGCGCGAGCGACTGAACGATCTGGGTCGCGACTACGGCGATTTCCCCGCACATGACGGGCTCTGGGAGATGGCGCGACGCACCGCCGCAGACCCGCTGGTCCGCATGGCGCTGGTTCCGCGTGTGCTGGAGGCCCGAGGGCTGGACGTGACGCCAGGAATGATCGCCCGCTTCGAGGGTGTCGACGACAGCGAAACCGGAGGCGGACTCGGAGTCATCCTCGCCGAAGAGGTCGGGCATGTCGCCGCCGGCTCGCACTGGTTCAAAACGCTCTGTACCGAGCGCGGACTCGATCCCGCGCACCATTACTTCGCGCTGCTCGACGACTACATGACCGGCGAGATCCGAGGCCCTCTGAACCGCGCGGAGCGACTCAGGGCCGGCTTCGACGACGCGGAACTCGACCGCCTCGAAGCACGCTGTCGGCGGCCATGAGATCTCCCGGATTGCACGGCATTGCAGCCGGGCCACATTGCGCCCCGTAGCCCGGATGAAGCGCAGCGGAATCCGGGGATCCCGCTGATGGCTCAGAGATAGTCGAGCTGATCCACGCCGAAATGGGTCGGCGTCAAACCGAGACGGGCGAAGCTATCGTTCTCGGAGCAGACATTGCCCTCAAGCAGCATCTGCAGCTGATCGCGCGAGATGGGGAACCAGGCATAGCGATCGAGCAGACTGGCGGCGGCCTGGATGGCCATGGCGGGCGCCGGCACCATCACCTTGGTCTTGCCCGAGGCAGCGGCGATAACGCCCAGAATGGCCTTCCAGCTCAAACGCTGCGGGCCGCACAGACTGTAGGTCTGAGATTCGGTGCGCGGTTCGCTCAAGGCAAGCACGAACGCCTTGGCGACATCGCTGACCGACACCGGCGCCAGCTCGAACGCACCCGCTTTGAGCGGCAACAGCCCCTCGTAGAAGAGCGGCGCCGGCAGCGGACTGTCGATGATGTCCTTCTTGAGCTGGGAGCAGAACTCCATGCGCCCCTGAGGATCGCCGAAGATCACGGAGGGGCGAAAGATGCTCCAGCGCAGACCCGAGCCCTTGAGGGCCACCTCGGCCTGATATTTGGTGCGCTGATAGGGCGTACCGTCGGCGCGGATGCCGTTGGCGGTCATCAAGAGGAACCGCTCGACCCCCACGGCCTTCGCTGCCGCGATGGTATTCACCACCCCCTGATACTGCAACGCCTCGAAGGTAATGCCGCGCGCGGGGAACTCGCGCAGGATCCCGATGAGATAGATCACCGCATCGGCGCCGGCGAGGCATTTTTCCAGCGTCGAGACATCCTCGACATCGCCCTGAACGATCTCGCAGGCCGAGGGGTTCTCGACCTTGGTCTCGCTTCCGGGACGCACCAGCAGCCTTGGGATGTGGCCCTCGGCAAGCAATTGGCGCGTGACGTAAAAACCGACGAACCCGGTGCCGCCAATAACTGCAACCTTCATGGAACACTCCTCATCGATGGATGGCTTGGATCGAAAGATCGGATGAACCACTAGATTGGTGCCGAGCACCCCTGGTCAAGGCAAAACCTGAACATCGCCCAGAAAGACGAGACGACCCGGCCTCGGTCAGTGACCGGCCTGCGCCAGTTGCGTCACCTTGGAAGGCACGGAGGACAGGGCAACAGAGTGCTGACGACGCAAACGACGCACGCTGCGCCGCGCCGATACGAACACCTCTTCGATCGCCTCGGCGGCATTCTTGCGCGCGTCGCGCACCAGCACCTGACGCCCGGAACAGAGCTTTGCACTCAATTCGCAGCGGACACGATGTCCGTGCAGCGGATCGAATTCCTCCTTAATCGTAACGTGAGCGTCGACCCGTTCGTCTGGAAATCGATCGGCGAACTTTTTAGCCTCGGACTCGATCTGCCGACGAATGTCGGCATCCAACGCGAGCGTGTCGCCGCCTATCTTGATGGGCATACTTGACGTTCTCCAAAGACTCGGCAGATCCTTGCGCTTTCGGGCGCCTCTCGAAAGCCGAGTGGAACAGATATGAGGGCAAACGCCTCTTAATGAGTGATTCCGTCGCTGAGGTGTCTCTAGGGCGGGGGGGACGCGATACGAGACTTGCGGCGGTGGCCGAATCATGGCCATCGAGCAGCCGAAAAGCAAGACCAGAAGTACCATTTACCCCGAATTCATCACTGTTTCACCCATCCAGATCAAGATCTGGACACCTAATTTCGGGCAATGAGCGAAAAAATCCATTTTCTTCCGCAATACCAGCTCATTTAAGCCGACCCGGTCGGCAGAAACCGGGACCGCCCACCCCTATCGACCTCCCGGAAATCGCCTCGATCATCCGAACGGCCCCCGGCAGGAGACCGGGGCGCGACGTTCGCCGACGCCGACACCAATCACCCTCACTCGAACAGGTCGCGATAGGCTTTGGCGAAGGACTTGTAGGCCTCCCAGCCGTCCTTGTCCATCACCTGATCGATCACCCACCGATTCTCCTGCCCGCCACCCATCAGCGTCTGGATTTCGAACCCCAGGTGCCGAAGCATGGCGTAGCTGGGACCGTCGTCGTCGAAGCTGAAATCGGCATACTCGTCCGAGCGCACGTTGAGCAGGGCGATGAAGGGCGAACCATAATCGCCTGGGCCGAGCAGATCCTGACTGTTGTCCTGCACATGGGCGAAGACCTTCTTGGCGAACGCGGTGACCAGCACTCGCCGCCCCTCGTCCTCGATCATGCCGTGCGAAAGACGATCGGCGACCTGGATGAGAAAGGCCAGATACTCCTGGATGACCGCGAGCCGCTGCGCGTCGTCCCGGTAGACGAAGCGCTCGCAATGCAGATTGATCGCCTTGTCGAGCGCGACACGCCAAGCGATGTAGGCCAGCGCGCTGGCGACCTCGGGAAGCGAGCGCTCGCGCACCTCGTCCTGCCAATGGCTCTTGATACGAATGGCCACGAAATCCTCCTGCGTCGTTGATGGGCGGACGCCGAGCGCATCGAATCCGCCGCCGAATGCTCAGTATTTTACTCGGAAAATTCGCCGACGACGCAGATCCCCAACAAACCACGAACAGGATCCCGACACATGCACCAGCCCCAAGACGCCCCTCGCCCCAGGCTCACCAGCATCCGGGAAGCGAGCCCGGGCAGCTTCATCTTCGTGCGACCGCTCGCACTGCCGCCCGCCTTCTGCGAAGCGGTAATCGAGCGCTTCGAGGCCAACCCAGAGCAGCAGGTCGCCGGCCGCATCGGCCAGCTACGCGCCGAGAACGCAGGCATCAAACGCACCCGCGATCTGGTGGTGAGCAACAAGGAGGACTGGAAGGACGTCGACCAGATGTTCTTCCGCTCTCTGGCCGCCGCGATCCGCGAGTTCCGCGAGGCATACCCCTATTTCAAAGGCCCCTTCAAAGACGAGGGCTATCAGATCCAGCGCTACCTGCCGGGCGACTACTACCACTGGCACATCGACAGCGGCAGCCACGAGATGAGCCAGCGCCAGCTGGTCGCGCTCTGGTATCTCAACGACGTCCCCGGCCCCGGCGGCGAGACCGAATTCATCCACCAAGGCATCAGCGTCCGCCCCGAGTGCGGCAAGCTAGTGCTCTTCCCACCCTTCTGGACCCACGAACACCGCGCCGCCACCGTGCGCGAAGGCGCCAAATACATCGCCACCACCTGGATCGTCTTCGCCTGAGGACACAGAAAACGACCTGTCGCCCGGATGGAGCGCGAGCGAAATCCGGGGACAACCGCCAAGCGGGTCGCGCCCCCCCTTCACCAACTCACGATCAAGGAACCAGGGACAAGATGGACACCTTCACGCCTTCAGACCTCAAGACCATCCTGCATTCCAAGCGGGCCAACCTCTACTACCTGGAACACTGCCGGGTCCTGGTGAACGGGGGGCGCGTCGAATACGTCACGGACGAGGGCAAGAATTCGCTCTACTGGAACATCCCCATCGCCAACACCACCTGCCTGCTGCTCGGGACCGGAACCTCCGTCACCCAGGCGGCGATGCGCGAGCTAGCCAAGGCAGGCGTACTGGTCGGATTCAGCGGCGGCGGGGGCACCCCACTGCTCGCCGCGACCGAGCGCGACACCGACATCCTCTGGTTTTCACCGCAGAGCGAATATCGGCCGACGGAATATCTCCAGAACTGGACCCGTTTCTGGTTCGATGACGCACTGCGCCTCAAGGCGGCCAAGACCTTCCAGCAGACGCGACTACAACGCGTCAGAACCCAATGGGCCTCCGATCGCAGACTGAGCACGGCTGGCTACGCACCCGACCTGGACGCGCTCGATGCCCTGCTCGCCCAAGCTGGCCCCGCCATGGAGGCCGCCCCGGACCACACTAACCTGCTCACCCAAGAGGCACGCCTGACCAAACAACTCTACAAATTGGCCAGCCGGGCGACGGGATACGGCGACTTCACCCGCAGCCAGCGCGGCCAAGGCATCGACGCCGCCAACCAATGCCTCGACCACGGCAACTACCTCGCCTACGGCTTGGCGGCCACCGCGACTTGGGTGCTTGGCCTACCTCACGGATTGGCGGTGCTGCACGGCAAGACCCGCCGAGGCGGGCTCGTATTCGATGTCGCAGACCTGGTCAAGGACGCCACCATCCTGCCTCAGGCATTTATCTCGGCCACTCGTGGCGATACCGAGCAGGAGTTTCGCCAAGCCTGCATCGAGACCCTCACGCGTAGTGAGGCCCTGGACTTCATGATCGACACGATCAAGGAGGTCGCCCAGGTCATGGGACAGCTCGCGCTGCGGGAGACCCTATGAACATCCTGCTGATCTCCCAATGCGACAAACGCGCTCTCACCGAAACCCGCCGCATCCTCGATCAGTTCGCCGAGCGCCGAGGGAACCGCACCTGGCAGACGCCGATCACCCGAGACGGACTCGACACGCTGCACCGACTGCTGCGCAAGACCGCGCGCAAGAACACGGCGGTAGCCTGCCACTGGATCCGAGGGCTCGACCATTCCGAACTGCTCTGGGTGGTTGGCGACCGGCGTCGCTTCAATGAGCAGGGTGCCGTGCCCACCAACATGACCCGACGCAACATCCTGCGTCAAACCGATGAGAACGACTGGCACACCGGCGACCTGATTCGCCTCCTGGTCGACATGGCCGGTCTGCTGCACGATCTCGGGAAATCCATCGAAGCCTTTCAGGCCCGACTGCAAGGCAAGCTGAGCGGACGCAATCTGATTCGTCACGAATGGGTATCCGCGCGCCTGCTGGAGTCCTTTGTCGGCGATGACGACGATGCCACCTGGCTCGGTCGGCTGGCCGAACCCACCCCTGCCGATGACGCCCGTTGGCAGGCTCGGCTACGCAAGGATGGACTGGACGGACCGCACAAGGCCCCATTCGACACCATGAGCCAAGCGCCAATCGCTCAGGCACTAGCTTGGCTGATGCTGACGCACCACCGCCTGCCCGAATTGCCGCCCGAAGAGCCGTTTCAGATGACCGCTTTGCAAGGTCTGCTGACCCAGATCGCCCCCGCATGGAACGAACGCGCCTTCGCCGAAGCGACCCCCGAGGCACTGAAGCCCTACTGGCGCTTTCCCCACGGATTGCCGATCGCCAGCGATGCCTGGCGACATCGCACCCGCCGCATCGCTCGCCGACTGCTGCCTCTCGCACCCTTGTCCGCAGACCTTCTGGACAACCCCTTCGTCATGCACCTCAGCCGACTGGCCCTAATGCTGGCGGATCATCACTACTCCAGCCTGGAGGGAGAGACCAAAGAGCGCGTCGAGATCAAGCCATCCAACCCATTGATCGCAAACACCTGCGGAAAGAGTTCCGCGCCGAACCAGTCGCTGGACGAACACCTGCTCGGCGTGGCCCAGCACGGCGCGCAGATCGCCCGCTTCCTGCCCCGTTTCGAGCAAGCCTTGCCGGGCCTGGGCAAACATCGTGGGCTGAAACAACGCGCACGAAAGGACCGCTTCCGTTGGCAGGATAAATCGGCCGAGTTGGCTGCCAGCCTACGCGAGCACTCCCAGACGCATGGCGCCTTCATCGTCAACATGGCCTCGACCGGCTGCGGCAAGACATTGGCCAACGCCCGCATCATGTATGCGCTCGCCGACCCCGCTCAGGGCATGCGCTGCGCCTTCGCGCTGGGCCTGCGCACCCTGACCCTGCAAACCGGCAAGGCATTCAAGGATTTACTGAACCTGAGCGACGAGGATCTCGCCATTCGGGTCGGCGGATCGGCCAACCGCACGCTGTTCGAGCACCATGAGGCCCAATCCGAAGCCACCGGTTCGGCCTCCCGCCAGGCGCTGCTGGAAGAAGATGGTCATGTCGTCTTCGAGGGACAGATCGATCGACATCCACTGCTGCGCCGCGCCGTGGCCGATCCGCAGGTTCGTAAGCTCCTGGTGGCGCCTCTGCTGGTCTGCACCATCGACCACCTGACCCCAGCCACCGAAAGCCAACGCGGTGGCCGACAGATTGCACCGATGCTCCGTCTCATGAGCGGCGACCTGGTTCTGGACGAGCCCGACGATTTCGACCTGGCAGATCTTCCGGCCCTGACCCGGCTGGTCCATTGGGCCGGCCTGCTCGGCGCACGGGTCTTGCTCTCCTCGGCCACACTGCCACCAGCCCTGGTTCAGGGCCTGTTCGAGGCCTATCGCAACGGTCGCCGGCACTTCCAACGCAACCGAGGGGCTCGCCCCGGCGCCGCAGAGACACCACCGGAGATCGGTTGCCTTTGGATCGACGAATTCGATCAGCAGGCACGAAACTGCTCGGATCCGGCCAGCTTTTCCCAGGCCCATGCGGCATTCGCCCACAAGCGCCACGCCGAACTGGCACGCCTGGCGTCCGAGCCGCGACGGCGCGCCGAGATCCTGCCCGTCACGGGCCTGGACAGACTCAATGAGTTGCCATCCCTGGCCGGAGCGCTCGCGCCCCAAGTGTTGTCGGCCGCCCTGAGGCTGCATCGCACCCATCACAGCTCGGATCCACAAACCCAGAAGCGCGTCAGCTTCGGTCTGGTGCGCATGGCCAACATCGAGCCTCTGTTCGAACTTGCCTTGGCGCTGTTCCGCCAAACGCCACCGGATGGCGTTCGGATCCATCTGTGCGTCTATCACGCCAGCCACCCGCTACTGGTTCGCTCGGCCATCGAACAGCAATTGGACCGTGCCCTACAGCGTCACGACCCGGACACCGTCTTTTCTCTGGCCGACGTGCGCCAGCGATTGGACGTCTATCCAGAACCAGATCATCTGTTCATCGTGCTCGGATCGCCCGTCACCGAGGTCGGGCGCGACCACGATTATGACTGGGCCGTCGTCGAACCTTCATCGATGCGCTCCCTGATCCAGCTCGCCGGCCGAGTCCGCCGCCATCGGCTCGGAGCGATCGACTCACCGAACATCCTGATCCTCAGCCACAACCTGCGAAGTTTCCGCTATCGGGATAAAGCCGCCTTTTGCAGACCTGGCTTCGAGATGGACGAAGGGCCGTTTCGTCTCGCCTCACACGATCTACGGGAGCTGGTGAACACCGAAGAGATCGCGGTGATCGACGCCCGGCCCCGAATCCTCTCTCCGGAAGATGTCGCGTTACGCCCTCGGAACCGTCTGTCCGACCTCGAACATGCCCGCCTGCGGGACAGGATGCTGCCGCAGCAGCAAGTGCCCCCAACAGCCAACCCATTGAGCCGTCGCGCCCGCGCCGCCGCCAAGCCAACGCCCGCGTTGAATGCCAGCACCTGGTGGCACCAGGCACCCCGAGACGCCCTGCTCACCGCCGTCTTGCAGCAACAGCACCCATTCCGCGAGGAACCGATCCCTCGGGATATCACCCTAGTCTTGCTGCCGGATGAGGACGGAGAAACCGCCTTGCTACATCGGATGATGGAGGGCGCACGCCGACACGAGCCCTTGTATATCGAAGTCGACCGCTCACTGTGCGATCACCTACCCAACGCCTCCACGCAAGGCGAGCGGATCGAGCCCTGGGGCATCACCGATTACATGACGGCCCTGTCGGACCTCGCCGAACAGCTGGACCTGCCGCTCCGCACCTGCGCGGAACGGTTCGGCACCGCGACCGTCAGGGCCAATGAGGAATGTGGATGGCGTTATCATCCGGTCCTAGGTTTTGCTAAAAAAGGGTGAAGGTCAGCGCAACGAAGAACGTCAGATCCAATCCATTGCAGGGAGAAGCAAATGTCCGTCCTCGACCCCCATCGATCATCGGCGATCCGCACCGCGCTGCAAACGCATGTGACGAAGCGGCGAAACGAAGTATTGGCAAAGATCACCGGCACCGATGCCGCCTCAGAGAAAGAACGCCAGAAGCAGCGCGATTTGTTTGAATTACAAGCACTACTAATCAGCGGCGCGGCAAGCGTCAGCCAGATTCAAATGGCGACCCACATCCTCAAGGGAATCCACCCAGATCCCAAGGTTAGAGTCGCAACAAACCTCAACATCGACCCAGCGACATTGCCGGACCTGACACTCGTTGGATCCCATGTCCTGAGGGATGAGATCGATGTCGACGCGACCGGCAATGGTGCCTTCAACAAAAAGATCTATGAGCTTTATCGGCTACTGCAGACCCAATTCGATGGCCGGTCCGTCTTGGATCTGCTGGAAAGCGGCGATGTCGATGCCGTGGCCGCGCTCAGCGAAGATGCGTCACAAGCCCAGGAAATCGCCAACAAGCTGACAGAAATTGACACGAAACGCTGTACGCAAGCGGCGTCTCATACCCTCGCGAAACAAGTCTTCTGGCCCCTCGGCAACGATCCGCACGACGATCGGGACTACCATCTGCTCGCACCGCTCTACCCCACGTCGCTGGTACATCGCGTTTACCAAATCCTGCAAGACGACCGATTCAGTGAGGAAGCCAAGGCCGCCCGACAGGCACGCAAGACGAGCGCCTGGCACGAGCGCACGGTTCACGAGTATCCGCACCTCGCCGTGCAGAAGCTCGGCAGCAGCAAGCCGCAGAACATCAGCCAGCTGAACAGCGAGCGCCGAGGCGACAACTATCTGCTCGCCTCGTTACCGCCAGTCTGGCGCTCGACGACCATCAAACCGCTCTTCAATGTGGAATCGTTGTTCAACGTCTTTCGCTGGCGTCGCGAGGTTTACGCGCAGACGCAAAACCTGCGGCGCTTCCTGGAAGGCGATCCAGCCTCCAATCAAGAAACCCGCCAGTATCGAGATGCCCTAATCGACGCGCTCTTGGACGAGCTGATTCAGTTCACCGCAGAAGTGCGCACGCTCGACGCGGGTTGGAGCACGGATCCGCAATGCAAGCTGCTTGCGGCACACCGCGCCTGGCTGGATCCTCAATCGAATGCGGACTTGGGCGACAGCATCGATGCGATCGCATCCGACTTTGCCAACTGGCTGAACGCACGGCTCCGCGAGCCTCTACCCATGGGCGATCCGGAGTATCTGTACTGGCGCAAGCTGGCCCGCGAGCAGCTGAAGGACTTTAGTCGGGAGGTTGAATGAACGGCGACGCTCACACACCGAAACATGCCGCCATCTTGGTGCTGCCTCACATCCGCGTGCAGAACGCCAATGCCATCTCCAGCCCCATGACCTGGGGCTTCCCGGCGATCACCGCCTTTACCGGAGCAATGACGGCACTCGAACGCCGGCTGGGACAGGATGCCGGAATCGGACTCTATGGCGTCGGCATCATCTGCCATGGTTTCGAGGCTCAGGTCACTACCGAGGGATTCACCCACGCCTTTCGACTTACCCGCAACCCGGTTCTACACGACGGCAGCGTTGCCGCCATCGTCGAAGAGGGACGCGTGCATCTGGATGTCACTCTGGTCTTCGAGGCACGGATCAGCGACGCGCATCGCGGCGATGCCGAGCGCGCGGCCCTAGCCGAACGGATCGCCCACGAGCTAGCCTCGATGCGCATTGCCGGCGGAAGTCTAATGCCACCGATCGCAGGCTCGGCGCGCCGGCCGACCCGCCCCACCCTCGATCTATTGCCAGACGAGGACGAAGAACGGAGCAAGCTATTCAAGCGCTTGGCGCGACGTTGGCTCCCAGGCTTCGCTTTAGTCTCGCGCGATGACCTCTTGGAGGCGCGGCTGTCCGATCTGAAAGCCCTGAATCCGAATGCCAACGTGTTGGACGCCTGGCTCGACCTGTCTCGCTGGAGCTCGAAAGCCATCATGCAACCGACAACGGACGAGCAGGCGGAGGTGCCCAAGATCGACTGGATCACAGAGCCTCGCCCCGGCTGGATCGTCCCGATCCCGGTTGGATTCGCTGCTCTATCCGATTTACAGCCACCGGGAACCGTCAAGGGTGCCAGAGACACCGAGGTTCCCTTCTGCTTCGTCGAGACGATTTGGTCCACGGGTCAATGGATCAGCCCGCACCGCCTACAGGATCTGGACGAGCTGATCTGGGAAGCGCAGGCGCCCGACGAGCACGGCCTCTACCGCTGCCGCAACGCCTATCGTCCGCCGAACCCCGTTCCAGACCCAACCAACGTAATCGCATACTGAACGTTCAAGGAGAGACGCCCCATGGCCAGCACAGACAACGCCCTCAAGACCGCCTCAGTGCTCGCGTTCGAGCGAAAACTGGATCCATCCGATGGACTCTTCCACGCCGGCAATTGGGATGGGCGAGACGACACCACCGCGTGGAAGCCGGTCACGCTGCGCGAGAAATCTGTCAGAGGCACCATCTCGAACCGACTCAAGACCAAGGATCAGGACCCGGCAAAACTCGACGCCGCCATCGAAAATCCCAACCTGCAAACCGTGGATGTAGCCACGCTGCCAGCCGACGCAGACACGCTCAGGGTCGGCTTCACCTTACGCATCCTCGGTGGGACTGGGCGGCCTTCGGCCTGCAACAACGCCGCGTACCAAACGAAGCTGCTGAGCACAGTTCAAGGCTACGTCGACGCCAACGGATTCGGCGAGCTAGGCCGACGCTATGCCCACAATCTCGCCAACGCCCGCTTTCTGTGGCGCAACCGTATCGGGGCCGAGCAAGTAGAGGTACGTATCCAGCATTTGGAGAAGGGACAGCCCAAAACGAGTTGGACGTTCGATGCCCTTCAGCTCTCACTGCGCGACTTCCAGACGCCCAATGGTGTCGAAAAGGACATCAACAGCCTGGCCGATGTCATCACGACCGGTCTAGCCGGTAAGGGCCATGTGCTCCTACAGGTCACAGCGTTCGCCCGCATCGGCGCGGGGCAAGAGGTCTATCCCTCGCAGGAACTGATCCTCGACAAGGCCACTAGCAAGAAGAGCAAGACCCTCTACGACGTCCAAGGCATCGCGGGCATTCACTCCCAGAAGCTGGGCAACGCACTGCGAACCATCGACACCTGGCACTCGGAAGCAGACACACTCGGCCCGATCGCCGTGGAACCCTACGGCTCGGTCACGACACTCGGCAAGGCCTGCCGCAAACCCACGGACAAGCTCGACTTCTACAACCTGCTCGATGGATGGCTGCTGAAGGACAAGGCCCCACCACCGGATCAGCAACATTTCGTGATGGCCATCCTGGTTCGTGGCGGCGTGTTTGGCGAGGCCGGAAAGGATTGAAGCCATGCTGCACTACGTCGACATCCGCCTGCTGCCGGATCCGGAATTTCCAGAGCACCTGTTGATGGGAGCGCTGTTCACCAAACTGCACCGTCTACTGGTCGAGGTGCAAGCCTGCACGATTGGCGTGAGCTTCCCTGGCTACAGGGAAACCCCGCCTACGCTGGGTAATACGCTGCGATTGCTAGGGCCGGAGCCTGATTTGACTCGACTGATGGAGAATCCATGGCTCAAAGGGATGCGAGATCATACGGAGGTCAAACCCATCGCGCCGATCCCCGCGAATGCGGCCCATCGTCCGCTGCGACGCATTCAGGTCAAGAGCAGTCCCGACCGACTCAGACGTCGCCAAATGCGACGGCACGGATTGACCGAACAACAGGCACTTGACCGCATCCCTAACGATAAAGGTGCCAGAGTACGAATTCCTTTCGTGACGCTTAGCAGCACGAGCACGGGACAACGCTTCCCATTGTTCCTAGAGCTTGGGCCGCCAATCTCCGCGACAGAAAAATGGTCGTTCAACACCTACGGCTTGAGCAATTCAACACCGGTCCCGTGGTTCTGACCCTTTTCTGGGGCTGTCTGCAAGAGGCAGATAAATCAACCTCTTGCAGCCGACCAGAAAAGAATGGTGGCTATCCTCAAATCCGAGAAAATGTCTTATGAATCTTAGCTGTACCTGAAATTAGACCTACATCACTGCCGGATAGGCAGCTCAGAAATCCGGCACAAACGCACCATCGCCGATCACCCGCATCACTGCCGGATAGGCAGCTCAGAAATGATAGCTTTCAGGCATTTCACGCACGAGGTCCATCACTGCCGGATAGGCAGCTCAGAAAATCAAACGCTCGCGCGCCTCGGGGGGCATCGCCATCACTGCCGGATAGGCAGCTCAGAAAAGTAGCAACATATCAAGAGCTGATCGACGCGCCATCACTGCCGGATAGGCAGCTCAGAAATGACCGAGCACACGGTCGCTTCGCTGGTCGACCATCACTGCCGGATAGGCAGCTCAGAAATTGATCTTCTGCATCACGACCGTCTTGCTGTCTCATCACTGCCGGATAGGCAGCTCAGAAATCCAGTGGCCGGGTCAGTGCGTAAATCAGCGACATCACTGCCGGATAGGCAGCTCAGAAATGTGTGCAGCCAGAGGCGCGAGAGCCCATCGTCATCACTGCCGGATAGGCAGCTCAGAAAGTCAGGGCGCGGGATTCCGTGCAGCTGTCCGTCATCACTGCCGGATAGGCAGCTCAGAAATCGTCGAGAAGTCTTGGCCATGCGTCCGGCAGCATCACTGCCGGATAGGCAGCTCAGAAAAACCGCACCGGCGCCCAGCTGAACCGGTTCCATCATCACTGCCGGATAGGCAGCTCAGAAATCGTCAGAAAAACGAACCCGCACCGGGTGTTTCATCACTGCCGGATAGGCAGCTCAGAAATTGCAGAGCCCTGCATGAAGTGGGCGAGCATTCATCACTGCCGGATAGGCAGCTCAGAAATTGGAACTGTCACGCTGGCTGCGGCGACGGACCATCACTGCCGGATAGGCAGCTCAGAAACCAGGGATCCATCGAGCGTAGTGTCGCAGCAGCATCACTGCCGGATAGGCAGCTCAGAAATAGTGGCCCGCAATCATCGTTTCATTCATCTGCATCACTGCCGGATAGGCAGCTCAGAAAATGCGCCGCTGGATCAACCCAGAAACGGATCGCATCACTGCCGGATAGGCAGCTCAGAAATATTTCGCTGTTAGGGGGAAAGAAGAAATAGACATCACTGCCGGATAGGCAGCTCAGAAATCATGCTCGAAGATCAGGGCGAGATGGCGGCGACATCACTGCCGGATAGGCAGCTCAGAAACCAGCCGAGCGACTGCTCGAGCTGTCCGGTCCCATCACTGCCGGATAGGCAGCTCAGAAATATCGGCCAAAAGCTTGCGATACCCGTTTGGTCATCACTGCCGGATAGGCAGCTCAGAAAACCCGCGCATAACGAATGGTGTTGGTCTGGGGCATCACTGCCGGATAGGCAGCTCAGAAATCGCACATCTTGGCCAGCCCAGCATTTCTCTCCATCACTGCCGGATAGGCAGCTCAGAAATGCCAGTGAATGAGCTTTAGGGATCGCCTCATCATCACTGCCGGATAGGCAGCTCAGAAAACTTCGTCGGCGTCTGTCCGTCTGCGAAAACACATCACTGCCGGATAGGCAGCTCAGAAAAGGTCGGCCTCGTCGTAGCGGATATAGACGGTCATCACTGCCGGATAGGCAGCTCAGAAAAGGGACGGCTCTACATCCAAGGCGCGCCGCGCCATCACTGCCGGATAGGCAGAGCTCAGAAATGCACGCGATCCGCCGCGTCGCCCATCTTGCTCATCACTGCCGGATAGGCAGCTCAGAAAACCGGGGCAATATCCATCAACCGAGCCGTGATCATCACTGCCGGATAGGCAGCTCAGAAATGAGAGAAGAGATCGCCATGCCAAACATTCACCATCACTGCCGGATAGGCAGCTCAGAAACTGGACGACGCTAACGATCGACAAAACCGTCTCATCACTGCCGGATAGGCAGCTCAGAAAAGTCGCGATTCAAAGAAGTCGAGATCGTCACCCATCACTGCCGGATAGGCAGCTCAGAAATCGCGCGGCGCGGATGCCGCGCCCGGAGGCGTCATCACTGCCGGATAGGCAGCTCAGAAAACCTGGCCGGCGAGACTGGCTGATGCCGATCACATCACTGCCGGATAGGCAGCTCAGAAATTTTGAAGGCGCTCGGGACGCGCGGCCATGGCCATCACTGCCGGATAGGCAGCTCAGAAACAGGATTCGCTTGATGGCCGCGCGCCGAAGAGCATCACTGCCGGATAGGCAGCTCAGAAAGATTCGAGGCGAGGGTAGCTGTCGCGCGGATACATCACTGCCGGATAGGCTGCTCAGAAAGGCGATCTCTCGAATCGCCGCGTCCTGCTGCTCATCACTGCCGGATAGGCAGCTCAGAAATCGCGCTGCGCGTCCGTCCCCTTCCGCCGCTTCATCACTGCCGGACAGGCAGCTCAGAAATCGCAATCGGCGCGCTCGGCCGCCAATGGCGTCTTCACTGCCGGACAGGCAGCTGCACTCCATCGCCCCGAATCGCTTCCCTTCACTCAAAAAACAGGGAAGCGATCCATCAGCACTCACCTACGCCCGCTCGTCCTTGGGCACATGGTCGGTGACGCCTGCTCCGACGTAAATCTGTCTCGGGCGGGCGATTTTGTTGCCCTGCGTCTGCGACTGCTCCCACCAGTGGGCGATCCAGCCGGGCAGGCGTCCGATCGAGAACATGACGGTGAACATGTTGGTCGGGATGCCGATAGCGCGCATGATGATGCCGCTGTAGAAGTCGACGTTGGGATAGAGCCTGCGGTCGACGAAATAGGGGTCTTCCAGGGCGATCTCTTCGAGCTTGCGGGCGATGTCGAGCAGCGGATCCTTGACGCCGAGGGTCGGCAGCAGACGCTCGGCGACCTTGCCCAGCATTCGGGCGCGCGGGTCGAAGTTCTTGTAGACCCGGTGGCCGAAGCCCATCAGGCGCACCTTGCTGTCGCGGTCCTTGGCCAGGCGCACGTACTCCTCGGGACTGATCTGGCCCTTGTGTATCTGCTCCAGCATTTCCAGAACGGCGACGTTCGCCCCGCCGTGCAGGGGTCCCCAGAGCGCGCAGACGCCGGCCGCGCAGGAGGCGAAGAGGTTGGCCTGACTGGAGCCGACCATGCGCACCGTGGAGGTGGAGCAGTTCTGCTCGTGATCGGCGTGCAGCAGCAGGATGAGGTTGATGGCGTCGCGCACGACGGGATCGCATTCGTGCTCGGCATAGGGCTGCGAGAACATCATGTGCAGAAAATTCGGCACGTAGCGCAGCGCCGGATTGGGGTAGATGTAAGGTTGGCCGACGGAGTGACGGTAGGCGTAGGCCGCGATCGTGCGGATCTTGCTGATGAGCCCTGCGGCGGCGGCGCGGAAGTGATCCTCGCCTTCCAGCTCGAAATACTCGGGGTGGAAACAGGACAGGGCGTTGATCATGGCCGAGAGGATGGCCATGGGCGGCGCCGAGCGCGGGAAGCCCTCGAAGTGGTGCTTCATGCTCTCGTCGAGGTTGGCGCTGGCGGTCAGTTGCTCCGAGAAGAGTTTGTATTCCTCGGGGTTGGGCAGATGGCCGAAGATGAGCAGCCAGGCGACCTCGACGAAGTTGGGCGCCTGCTCGAACTGCTCGATGGGGATCCCGCGATAGCGCAGGATCCCCCGCTCGCCATCGATGAAGGTGATGGCGCTCTGGCAGCTGCCGGTATTGCCATAGCCAGGGTCGAGCGTGATGTGCCCGGTACGCGCTCGCAGATCCTGGATGTCGATGGCACGCTCGCCCTCGGTGCCTTCATATACGGGAAATGGGTATTGCTGGCCGTCCAGGATCAGGATCGCGTCGTCGGACATGGCTAGATCTCCGCCACCACTTTGTCGTAAAAGCCCAGAAAATCGTCGGGGGTCGCACCCTCGCGCCACTCGATCGCGCTGCGCGGGTGCTGGTTGAGCTGCCCGGTGATGTTGTAGGGAATGGACGGTCCCCAGTCGAGATCCTTGCGCAGCGGCATGATGTAGTTCTGGATGACATCGATCACCGGGCGCATCTCGAACTTGGGATTGCGCAGGAAGCCGAGCAGCAGCTCGGTGTGGCAGTTGCCGGCGCCACGTCCAAAGCCGAACAGGGTGGCGTCGACCCGATTGCAGCCGAGAATGATGGCCTCGATGGTGTTGGCGAAGGCGAGCTGGAGATTGTTGTGGGCGTGGATGCCGATCTCCTTGCCGGTGCCTTCGAGTGCGCCTGCGTATTTGCGGTAGAGCCGGTCGATCTGCTCGCGGTAGAGATAGCCGAAGCTGTCGACGATGACCATGGTGGTGGCCGGCGTCGGGGCGATGGCATCCAGCACCGTATCGATCTCTTCCTCGGTGATGTTCGAGACGGCCATGAGGTTGGCGGTGGTCTCGTAGCCGAGTTCATGGGCGTGGCGGATCATGTCCACCGCCTCGGACACCTGATGGGCGTAGAAGGCGACGCGGATCATGGACAGCGGACTCTCGGCCGCCGGCACGATCTGGGTCTCCCAGTCGCTCTTGCCGGCGTCGGCCATGGCGGCGAGCTTGAGCCCGGTCTTCTCGGGATCGTGATCGCCGACCACGCGGCGCAGATCCGACTCGTCGCAGTGACGCCAAGGACCGAACTTCTCCTTCGGGAAGGTCTTCGGAGAGTTCTTGTAGCCGATCTCCATGTAGTCGATGCCCGCATCGACGCAAGCGTGATAGACCGCAGCCACAAATTCGTCGCTGAATTGATGGGCGTTCACCAGGCCCCCGTCCCGCACGGTGCAATCGAGCACCTTGAGTTCGGGTCGAAAGGTGATCCAGGGGGCTTTGTCGGACATGGGCGGCTCTCCGCGAAATCTATTGATCGATTCGCCATTTTGAGGCCAAAACCATTGTCCGGGCAAATACCTCCCACCTCGACTTAACGAGGAGTTGACAACATTGCGCCCGATGCTCGCTGAAGGGCCGGCGGACCATGCGTCAACGGCAACGATGGCCATCGAGCGAACAGACCCGACCGGCGATACGACCGCCGCCGGGATTCCGGCCCTACCCTGCGGCATGTCCAGCACGACCCCGTCCTGCTCTGTGGGACGCGATGCGAACCAAAAGCCTCAATCGCAATTAAGAACGGTTTACATTTAGATCTGAAAGCGGTAATTTCCCTCCCATCAACCTGGATACCACCCCGCCCCGAAGAACCTCTCCGCCTCCCAAGGTCGATGATTCGAGGCACCTAGGGATTGGCCGGCTATCTCGCGCGCCCCTTCTGCCTGGATCGAGGATGGATGTTTGACTGCCCCTTGATCCTGCGCCTATGCGCGTTGGCGCTTGTCGCCTTAGCCGAAACATGCGGCAAACCGGATGTCGACAACGCGTTTCAGTCCAGATTTTGAGCAAATCGATGGGAGCCTTTTCGATGAGCAGTACGTTGAGCAGACAGATGCGGCGCGACCGTCCCAACAGCGGATGGTGGCACGCGCATACCGCCTGCGGGATGATCCCGGCGCTGTTGGCCGGGGCGTTGGCCGGAACCGAGGTTCAAGCGGCGGACGAGCCGCAGGACCCCCTCTCCGAGCGGACGGGGGAAAACGCATCCGTCGTTCTCTCGAAAATACTGGTCACCGGAGAAAAGGTGACCCGTGCGATCGAGGACACCAGCTCCAGCGTTGAGGTCTACGACTCGGCGCGCCTGGATGCCCTGCCCCATACCGATGGCGTGCAGGATTTGCTGCAACAGACGCCGAACGTGGTCGACACCGGCATCGGCAACGAACTTCCCACGGTGCGAGGCATCGATGGGTCGGGACCGGTGACGGGCGCCTACGCCTTTCTGAGCGGTACGCGTCCACGCCTGAACCTGTCGATCGACGGGCGCGCGCTCACCTACAACGAACTCGCCTTCGGGCTGCGCTCCCTTTGGGACGTCGATCAGGTGGAGATCTACCGTGGCCCGCAAAGCTACATCCAAGGGCGCAACGCCATCGCCGGCGCCGTGATCATGACGACCAAGAAACCGACCTTCCACTGGGAGGGGGCGGTGAAGGGATCCCTGGGCGAGCAGGATTTCTCGCAGACAGCCGCAGCGCTCTCCGGGCCACTGCTGGAAAACGAGCTGGCGTTTCGGCTCAGCGTCGATCGGCAGAAGCGCACCAGTTATGTCGACATGGAATCCTACGCGCCGGTGGGCGATCCGCGCGAGGTCGAGACCAGTACCGCCCGCGCCAAACTCCTCTATGAGCCCGAGCGTCTGCCGGGGCTGTCCACCATGCTGTCGGTAACCTACTACGACACCCACGCCCCCCAAAGCGAGGCACAGATCGCCCCTGCCGGGCAAAGCAGCCGCTACAGCAATTACCGACCGGTATTTGCAAACCGTTCGACCAGCGGCGCCTGGGATATGTCTCTGGATGTCGACGATGGATTGCGATTCGAGAATACCCTGACTTACACCGATTTCAGCACCGAGCGTCTCGCCTATGCCGGCCTGCCGACGGCGAACATCGACGGCGAGGAGTTTCAGATCGAGCCCCGGGTGCATTTCAAGGGCATGGACGGCAGGCTCAGAGGACTCGCTGGAGTGCGCTATTTCAGCTCCAAACAGGATGAATCGGTCTATCTCTCGTCCTATTACGGAGAGAACGTCTTCGACGACAAGACCGAGACCGCCTCTGCCTATGCCGAGCTGACCTATGCGCTGCACCCGAGCCTGGACGTCACCTTAGCGGGACGCTTCGAGCGCGAACATCGCGAGCGCGTGGGCGGCAGCAGTAGCATCACGGTCGATTTCGACGAGGTCTACGAGGTCTTCCTACCCAAGCTCGATGTCGCCTGGACGCCCAAACAGGACCTGACACTGGGCGCCAAGATCGCGGGCGGCTACAACCCCGGCGGCGCGGGCATCACCTTTGCGGCCCCCATCGTCAACTACGCCTTCGATGAAGAGCACGTATGGAACTATGAACTCTATAGCCGCCAACGCCTCGATGGCGGGCGACTCGAGCTGACGTCCAATGTCTTCTTCAACGACTACAGCGACATGCAGCTGCCCTACTCGCTCGCCTCGGGCTCGACGGTCGTGCGCAACGCCGACAAGGTGGAGACCTATGGCGCTGAAGTCGGTGCGCGCTGGCGCCCGATCTCGGATCTGGATCTGTTCGGCTCCATCGGCCTGCTGAAGACCGACATCAAGCGCTTCTCCAATAGCGGGATCGAGGGCAACGTCTTGCCGCGCGCTCCAGATTTCACCGCCAGCATGGGCGCGACCTACGTGCTCGGCCATGGCTTCGAACTCAGCGGCACGGTGCGCTACTCCGATTCCTATTACTCGGAGTACGACAACGACCCGGACGGCGAGATCTCCGCCTACTGGCTCGCCAATGTCCAACTCGCCTACAACTTCAGGAACGGGCGCGCCACCCTGTTCGCCAACAATCTCTTCGATGACGACAGCCGGATACTCGTGGTCGACAACGACACCAGCTCGCCGACCCTGCAGCAACCGCGACTGATCGGCGCATCGGTGGAGTTCTATTTCTAGACGAGGCTCTGTCGATCGCCGCGCCCCCGTCCGGCCGAAACGGGCGCGGGCACGGCGAAAAACAGGATTCATTCTTGACCGCATCTGGCGCTTCGCGAACGTCGCGAACAATGGTCCGGTATCCCTGGAGAACCCCCTTGCCTGTCATCCTGGAAACCCTCACGCAGGGGATCGCGCTGGTGGCGACCGTTTTGGGCGCCACCGGGTTTTATTTGGGACTCGCGCGTCAGCAGTTCTTAGCGCGACCGCTGTCCGGTGCGCGCAGCCGCGTCCAGGCGATGGGCTTGCTGCTGCTTGCCTGGTGCTGCTGGATGGCGACGCAGCGGCCGGCGACCGCGTGCTTCACCCTTCTCACCGTGAGCATGATCAGTTTCATTCTGCTGCCGGTCGTGGCGGCACTGTGGCGTAGCGCTGCCGAGGCGCGATCATCCGATGTCTGAGATCAGAAGAGACTGGGTTGGCAAGACGCTGGCGGGCCTGGTGCTCGGCGGGAGTCTGGCCTTCGCCGTTGCCGGGATCATCGCCTGCTCCGGGCAAGGGCCGAAGGACGCGCACAAGCTCCAATTCGTCATGTGGAGCGTGGCTCCGATCTGGCTGGGCGTTCTGAGCCTGGTCTACCTGTTTCGCAGCGGCTGGCATGCCTGGGCATGGCTGGGCGCGGTCAACCTGCTGGCATTCGCCGGATTCCGGCTGTGCCAGCATCTCGCTGGGTGAGAACACGTGAGTCGCATCGTGCCTGCGGAGATCCTCCGCATCTACAAAATCGTCCATAGCTGGGTGGGTATCCTTGCCGGCCTGGCCCTGTTCATCGCCTTCTACGCGGGAGCCTTGACCGTGTTCAAGGAGCCGCTGTCGCACTGGACGGCCGCAGGGCAGCCGATCCCCACGACCGCCTTCGATCAGGCCGAGACGCTGATCGCCCGCACGCTCGCCGAACGCGCGGATGCGCGCCACACCTTCACGCTGCATCTGGGCCGGACCTCCGATCCGAGCGTCTACCTATCCTGGCACCAGGATCAAGACGCGCGCTCGCAATGGACGGCGACCCTGGATGGAGAGGGCGCGCTGTCGGTGACCGAACGCGGCGCCAAGGATATCGGCGATCTGGTCGACCATATCCACCGCACCGCCGGACTGCCGGGCGGACTGGAATTCGGCTCGCTGGTCATGGGCATCGTCAGTGCGCTCTATGTGATCGCGCTCGTCTCCGGGTTCATCGTCTGGCTGCCTTCGGCACGCAAGGATCTGCTGGCGCTGCGGCTTGAGAGAAATCCCAAGCGTGCCTGGCTGGACGGACACAATGTCGTCGGCATCGCCAGCCTACCGTTTCATCTGGCCATTGCCCTCACGGCGGTCGTGTTCGGGCTGCACGATTCGATCTATGCGAGTCTGGATCGAACGGTCTACGGAGGGCAGGTACGTCCCATCCTGCAGGCGGCCAATCCATATACCGTCGTCGCGCCGGACGCGCGTCCGGCGGACATGCTGCCGCCTGCCGACCTGCTCGCGCGCGTCCGCGCGTTCGCCCCGGGTTTCGAACCGACGGCGATCCAGTACCGCAACCCGGGCACAGAGGGCGCAATGGCCGTCATCCTGGGCGAGGATCCCCGTCATCTGGTCCGCGCGCACGGCTTCCTCGTATCGAGTCCGGTCTCCGGCGCGATCCTCAACACGGACTATCTGCCGGGACGACAGGGGACGTGGGGAGCCATCGTGGCGGCCTTTTTCGCGCTGCACTTCGGCACCTTTGGCGGTGAACCCGTGCGCTGGAGCTATTTCCTTCTCGCTCTGGCGGGCGCCTTTCTCTTCTACTCTGGCAATTGGCTCTGGATCGAGAGCCGACGGCGCGCGCACGCACGGGACGGAGCAAGCGGGCCGACACGCTCGCTTCGCGCCATGGAGGCGCTCACGACCGGCGGCATACTGGGGTGCATCGGCGGTTTGTCGGTTGCGATCGCGCTTGGCAAATTGCTCCATGGCCATGTGACGCATCCGCAACCCTGGCTCTGGACGGCCTATTACCTCTGCTTCCTCGGCGCGATCGCCTGGGCCTGGCGGCGAGGCGCCGAGCAGGCCGCAAGGCCCCTGCTGCTGCTCTGCGCGGTCGCGACGCTGGCAATCCCATGGGCGAGTTGGCAGGCGTCGGACCTTGAACTCGGCCAGAGTCTTCTCGCCCGCCATGGAGGCGCCATGCCTGGCGTCGACTGGATCGCACTCTGCGGCGCATTCGCGTTGCTCTGGCTGGCCTGGCGCCATTTCAAACAATCGGCGCGACCCGATCCGATGGCGACCTCCCAAAACGCCCCGCCCCACTCGGGCTGACCCATCCGGCGATGCGGCAATCCTCAGAAAAGAGTCTCCCGTAAAACGCGGCGCACCTCTCGCCGAATCGCCGCCGGCAATGCATTAAATCCGCCGCAATCACTCCGACATGACGCGGCAATTCAACGGTCTTCCGACAGCCATCAGGACGTCATAGACCCGGAATAAGCTGGAGCGATTTCGCCAACCCAAGTCGCGATGCACCGGAACAAGCATCGCGAGGAGCCATCCCCTGAACATTCCAGCCACCAAGGCCAAACCGACGCTCGCCGATCGAATCGATCAGCAGGTCTTCAATGCCATCTATTCGCGAGCGCTGGTCTACAACACCTGCTGGGAGGATCCGGCGGTCGATCGGCTCGCCCTCGACCTGACCGCAGACGACACCCTATTGGTGATCACCAGCGCCGGCTGCAACGTACTGGACTATGCACTCACCGGCCCCAATCGCATCCATGCCGTCGATGCCAATCCGCGCCAGAACGCCCTGCTGGAACTCAAGCTGGCCGGCATCCGTCGACTGGAGCATGCCGATTTCTTCGCCGTCTTCGGACACGGCTATCATCCAGCGTTCCGCGACCTCTATTTCGATGCGCTGCGCCAGGAGCTGTCGCCACAGGCGGTCGCCTTCTGGGATCGACGCGCGGCCTGGTTCGGCAACCCCAACGGCAGCTTCTATTTCCACGGGCTTTCCGGCATCGTGGCGCGCGTCTTCCACGGCTATCTGAAGGTGCGCCCGCGTCTGGCCCGGAGCGTGCGGGAACTCTTCGAGACCGACTCGCTCGACGACCAGCGCCATATCTACGACACGCGCGTACAGCCGCTCATCTGGACCCCGAGCGTCAACTGGACCCTGTCGCGCCAGCTCACCATGAGCATGCTCGGCGTGCCCCATCCCCAGCGCAAGGAGGTCCAGGCCCAGCATTCGCTCGGCGTCGCCGGATTCGTGCGCGACTCGATCGAATACGTCTTCCGCCAGCTACCCATCTCGACCAACTATTTCTGGTCGGTCTATCTGCGTGGGCGCTATACGGAGAACTGCTGTCCCGAATATCTCAAGCCCGAGAACTTCGCCACGCTCAAGGACGGACTGGTCGACCGCGTCAGCATCCATACCTCCACCGTGACCGATTTCCTGCGCGGCACGGACGAGTCCATCTCCAAATTCGTGCTGCTCGACCACATGGACTGGATGAGTTCCTACTACCCGGAGGCGCTGGAGGAAGAATGGGCCGCCATCCTCGACCGGGCGCGTAGCGACGCGCGCATCATCTTCCGCAGCGCCCACGCCGCGCCCAGCTATCTGGACCGCATCGAACTGGGTCCCCAGCGCACCCGTCTGACCGAGCGGCTGGAGTTCCATCCCGAGTTGGCGCAGCGCCTGACCATGCTCGACCGGGTCCATACCTACGCCGGCTTCCACATCGCAGACGTGCGCGCATGATCGCGAACGACGCCCGCATTCTGCTACGACTGCTGCTCGGCCAGCCCAAACGCGGCTCGCACGCCGAACGGCTACAGGCCTTCTACGCCCCGCAGGCGCGCGATTACGACCGCTTCCGCGAGCGTCTGCTGCAAGGCCGCGAGGCGCTGCTGCAACTCTTGGATCCGGCTCCCGGCGCGCGGGTGCTGGAACTGGGCGGAGGCACCGGAAGCAATCTGATGTCCTTCGGAGCGCGGCTGGGCGAGCTCGCCAGCGTCGAGCTGGTGGATCTCTGTCCCGCGCTCCTGGAGCAGGCGCGCGCGCGCACCAAGGACATGACGAACGTGCGCGTGATCGAGGCCGATGCGACCCGCTATCGCCCCGAGACGCCGCCGGACTGCGTCTATTTCTCCTACTCGCTGACCATGATCCCGGACTGGCGGGCGGCCATCCTCAACGCCATCGAGATGCTGCCTCCGGGCGGGCGTCTGGGGGTAGTGGACTTCTATGTCTCGGACGCATCGGGCGGTCCGGGAAACGTCCGACACGGACGCCTCGCACGCCTCTTCTGGCCACGCTGGTTCGCCCACGACGGCGTGCGCCCGAGTCCCGAGCACCTGCGGCTGTTGCGCGAACTACTCCCCAACCACCAGTTGCAGGAACGGCTCGCGCCCGTCCCCTACCTGCCCGGCATGCGGGTGCCCTACTACGTCTTCGTCGGACGCAAGGACTACTGACAGCTACCAGCTACCAGCTACCAGCTACCAGCTACCAGCTACCAGCTACCAGCTACCAGCTACCAGGACTTCGAGCGCCTGAGATGCGAATAAATTCGCACCTACGTGAAGCAGAACTTCCAGGCGGCGTCACCAAGCTTTGCTTGGTGACGAGGGAGGCTGACAGCTGACAGCTGACAGCTGGCGGCTACACTCAAAGCGCGTCCGGGTCGGCGATCAGGGCCATGCGCACCAGTTCGGCGAGCGATTCGGCGCGCATCTTTTCCATGACGCGGGCGCGATGGGCCTCGACGGTCTTGGAGCTGACGCCGAGCGCGGCGGCGATCTCCTTGTTCGATTTGCCGTCGGTCACCATGGCCATGACCTCGTGCTCGCGCGGGGTGAGCTCGGCGAGACGCATCAGGATCTCGGCCCTGGTCGAGCGGCTGGCGCGGGTCTTCTGATCGAAGTCCAGCGCGCCCCGGATGCTGCGCAGCAGATCCTCGTCGTGAAAGGGTTTTTCGATGAAATCGACGGCACCGGCCTTCATCGCCTTCACCGCCATCGCCACGTCGCCATGACCGGTGATGAGGATGACCGGCAGGCGATAGCCCTCGCGCGCCAGATAGGCCTGGAGCTCAAGCCCGGTCATTCCGGGCATGCGCACGTCGAGCAAGAGACAGCCCGCCCGACCGGGATAATAGGTGGCGAGAAAGGCATCGGCGGAGTCGTAGGTCTGAACCGACATGCCTGTCGATTCGATCAGCCATTGGAGCGAGGTCCGCATGGCTTGGTCGTCGTCCACGACGAATACGGTTGCATCGGTAGTCATTGTCATCCGGGTCGTCTTGCTTAGGGTTCCAGCGATTCGATCGTGTCGCCGTCCACATCCTTGGCGGCGAGCGAGAGCGGTAGGGTCAAATGGAAGGTCGAACCATGTCCCAGCTCGGACTCGGCCCAGATCCGACCGTCGTGATTCTCGACGATAGTCTGGCTGATCGCCAAGCCCATCCCCATCCCGCTCTCCTTGGAGGTCACGAAGGCGTCGAAGAGGATAGGCAGACGCTCGGGCGCGATGCCCGGCCCGCTGTCCTCCACCAAAACCTCGGCGAAGTCGCCTTCCATGCGGGCCAGAATCCGTAGATGGCGCTCGGACTCGGGACGCTCCTCCAGGGCATCGAGCGCGTTTCCGACCAGGTTCAACAGAACCTGCTCGACCTGAACCAGATCGACCCGCACCGGGATCGCTTCGGCGTGGAGATCGAGCTGGATCTGGACACCGACCCGACTGGTCTCGAATTCGAGAAAGGAGCAAACCTCGCGCACCAGATGATTGAGGTCGGCCTGGGTTCGGATCGGGGGCTGCTTGCCGACCAGGGCGCGCAAACGGCGAATGATCTCGCTCGCCCGCTTGGCCTGGGCGGCGATCTGGCCCATCGCCCCGATCAGCTCCTCGGCCTGACTGGCACCGCCTTGAAGCCGACGGGTACAGCCGTTGGCGTAGTTGACAATGGCGGAGAGCGGCTGGTTCAACTCATGGGCCATGCCGGTCGCCACCTCGCCCATGGTGCTGAGACGGCAGACATGGACAAGCTCGGCCTGGTGCTGGCGCGACTCCTGCTCGGCGCGACGCACGGCGGTGATGTCGCGGGCATAGATGTTGACGTAGCCGAGATCGCGGATCGGTGCGAGGAGCAGCGAATAGACCTGTCCCGAGAGATCCAGCTCACGCTCCAGCGGCAGACCGGTCTCCAGCGCCTGCGCCACTTCGCGAGCCCAGCCGTCTGGCAGATACTCGCCCGGATCCGCGCTCCAGGCGATCAGCAGCGGCCGGCTTGCGTTGTTGGCGTAGACGATCAGCCCCTCTGCGCTCACGCGTAGAATGGGATTGGGACTCTCGCTGGCGAAGCGGGCCAGACTCTTGATTTCCTGCTCGGCGCGCTTGCGGCTGCTGATGTCGTGGATGTAGAGGGTATGGAAATGCTCGTCTTCCAGTTCGATCGGCGCGATCGAGATCTCGACCGGCACCTCGCTGTAATCTCCACGCAGGGCGATGAGTTCCCCCCGGCCCAAGGGCTCGCGATGCAGGTGGCGCGAGCGATCGAGCAAACGCTTGAAGGCCGCCTGAGCTACATCGGGCAGGAAACGCTCGGCAAAGATGGCGCCGATCGCGAAGGTGCGGGCCAAGCCGAAGAGACGCTCGGCGGCCGGATTGAACTCGATGACCTTGCCGTAGCGATCCAGGGTGACGATGGCATCGAGCGATGCCTCCATCACGGCCGCCTTGAGCGCCTCGCTCTCGCGCATTTCGGCCTGGTGGCGCTGGCTCATCTCCTCGCGCGCCGCCATCACCAGCTGCGTGAAGTGCTGGATCCATTCCTCCAGCAGAACCAACTGGTTGCCGCCACGCCGGAAGCCTGGCTCGGGGATACCGAGCGCGCGCTGGGAGAAGCGGGTCATGCGCTTGAGCACCTTGTTCAGGCGCGAGGAGACCAGATAGATGACGCCCGTAAAAACGACCACGAACACGGCGGCGGCGAAGAATCGCTGACGTCGCTCGAAGATGCGCACGTGGCGCGACATCTTCTCCACGCTGGCATGGGGCACGAAGGTCGCGAACAGCAGATTGGAGTCCGAACCCTCGTATTCGGGCAGCGACTGGGAGGTGATGACATAGGTGTCGCTCCAATCGGCCAGGGTGGTGCCTGGCGGAAGCGTGCTCGAATCCACGCTGGCGAGGATACGCTGATCGTCGCTGTCGACCAGCGCGACCGCCGCGCGCCCCAGGTCGAGCCCGCGCTGCGAGGCGCCGATAAAGGCGTCGCCGACCGGTACCAACACCACTAGATAGCCCATATCGTATCCGCCGGCGTCCTCCACCGCGTCGCTCGCGAGCAGATAGAGACGATCGTCGAAACGGTCGATCACGGCGCGGACCTCGCGCTCGTCGAGATACTGAGTCGGGACCTGAGTGGCGATCTCCTGCGGAACCGGCTCGGCGGTCGGCTGAAAGATCTCGCGCACCCGGCCCTGAGCATCGGTCAGCAGCACATGGCTTGGCGCGGTGAGTGCGTCGCGCTCGAAAAAATCGGGTAGCCAAAGCGGACGGAAGTCCTTATAGATGACGGGCGTCACCGCCTCGTCCCGCGACCAGAACAGGGGCTCCAGGTATTCGGAGAGCTTGCGATGATTGGCAAGCAGGCGTGTCGTGGCGGCATAGCTCGACAGATAGCGGTCGAACCGGATGAGACTCTCGCGCGCCCGCAGGTCGAGCTGGGCCTCCAGTTCCTGGCCGAAGATCTTGTCGACCTGCTTGCTCTGGATCTGATCCAGCACGGTCCAGATGGCCGTCCCGGCGGCGAGACCGACACAGATTGCGATCCAGGGCATAGGCACCCGTCGCAAAAGCCGGAACAGAAATGGTTTAATAGTGATTCGAATCAAAATAGCCGCTTCCGCCTGAAGCTAATCCCTAATCAACCGATCGACTATGAGCAACATGGAATTCGACCTTTCCCAAGCCAATAAACCCTCCCTCCCGAGACGACTGGGAGCGTTCCTGTACGACATCGTGCTGCTGCTGGGCGTGCTGATGCTGGCCAACGCCGTCGTCGTCATCCCCTACGAGGTCATCACGGGGCACCATATCTACGAAGAGGCCCTGCCGCTTCTGCTCCTGCGTCTCTATCTGCTGGCCGTGATCGGCACATTTTACGTCTACTTCTGGACCCACGGCGGCCAGACCCTGGGCATGCGCGCCTGGCGGATTCGGGTGGTCGGAGACAAGGGCTCCAATCTGGGTCTCGGCACCGCCATCGTGCGCTTCGCCTGGTCGATCGTCAGCTTCGTGCCCGCCGGCCTCGGGCTCTGGTGGAGCCTGTTCGACCGCGACGGCTTGGCCTGGCACGACCGTAAGTCCCACACCCAGCTCGTCATGCTGGAAAAATCCGCCTGACGCCCCTCGTCCCCAAGCCCTTCGCTTGGGGACTCGGCCCGCCCTCCTGTCCGAGACGAGAACAGGACGGACCGACCCTCACCCCACGCGCCGCAAGAGCAACAGCGCGCCCGAGATGAAGAGCAAGGGCGGCGCGATAGCCGCCAGAAAGGGATTCATCCCGAACAGCAGGGACAGATAGGCGAACGTCCGGCTCACCAGGTAGTAGAGAATCCCGACCATGATACCGACGAAGATCCGTCGTCCCATGCCGGTGCTGCGCGAAGAGCCCAGCAGCAGCGGGATGGCGATCAGGATCATCGAGAGCGTCAGGACCGGGTGCAGCACCTTATTCCAGAAGGCCACTTCATAGGGGCCGGCATCCTGCTTGTTGACCGACATGAAGCGGATGTACTTGTAGAGTCCCCAGACCGGCAAGGCGTTCGGATCCGCCACCACCACCTTGAGCAGCCCGGGATCCAGCATCGAATCCCAGCCGGCCTTCGCAATGCGCTCGACCTCGACCCCGGCGGAGCTGACCCGGCTGCGGGCAATGTTCTCCAGAATCCAATGCCCGTCCCGATAGCGCGCACCCTCGGCGCGGGTCGCGACGAGGGTGCCCTGGGCGGCGTCGATGCGATAGATGGAGATGTCGCTCAGACGGGTTCCCGAACGGATCTCGCGGATGTTGACGTAGGAGCCCTTGTCGACCGCCCAGAAACCGTCCGGCGTGCGCTGGGCCACATCCCCCGACAGGGCCTGACGGCGTAGCTCGATCCCGCGCTGCTCCGCAGCCGGGGCGACCAACTCGCCGAGCACCACGGCGAAAACGGCCAACAACACGCCACCGAGCATGGCCGCCCGCACGACCTGAGACACCGACATCCCTGCCGCCCGCATGGCCACCAGTTCGGAGCGACTCGCCAGCGTCCCGAGCCCGATCAGTGCGCCGATCAGGGTCGCGATCGGAAAGATGAGATAGGCGTAGCGCGGCAGGCTCAAAAGCATGAACAGCAGCGCCTGGAACAGGTTATAGCGTTCCACGCCGATCGAGTCGACCTCGTCGGCGAGGATGAAGACGCCCAACAGCGGCAGCAGAACACCCAGCGTCAGCAAGGTTCCGCCGATCACGGCCCAGGCAAGATAACGATCGAGGATTCTCACTTCGACCTATGCGCATCATATCGGTAGACTAAATGATCGACATCCTAACATTTGTTCGAGCCGACCAGAGCAGGCGAGTCCGCCTCCCCTGATACCCGCTAGGAGCCCCCGATGGAATTCAAGATCAAGACCGGCGAACTCGCCACGCTGAAGACCCCATGCCTCGTCCTCGGGGTATTCGAGAAGAGCAAGCTATCCGGCGTGGCGGAAGACATCGACGCCAAGAGCGGCAATCGGATCGCCAGCATCCTCAAGAAGGGCGACATGGATGGCGAGGTCGGCAAGACCCTCATGCTCTACGACCTGCCCGACATCTCTGCCGACCGGGTGCTGCTGCTGGGTCTCGGAAAGAAGAAGGGCTTCGACCGCGCCGCATTCCGCAAGGCGCTGGCCGGTCTCTTCCCGCAACTGCAACAGAGCCGTGCCAGAGATGCCGTGCTCGCGCTACCGGATCCGCTGCCGGCCGACACCTACGCCAGCGTGCGCGATGTCGTGCTCGCCGCAGAGGACAAGGCCTACCGCTACACCCGCACCAAGGACGACAAGCAACCGCTCAAGACGCCGCTCAAGCGCCTGACCCTCTGGGTACCCAAGAAACAGGAGATCGCCGCCGCCGAGCTGGCCGCGCGACACGGCTCGGCCATGGCCTCCGGAATCTCCCTGGCCAAGGAATTGGGCAACCTGCCCGGAAACATCTGCACACCGAGCTATCTGGCCGACACCGCACGCGACCTCGCGAACCGCTTCAAGGAGCTGCAGGTCGAGGTGCTCGAAGAGGAACAGATGGCCTCGCTCGGCATGGGTGCGCTGCTCTCGGTCTCGCGCGGCAGCCGCCAGCCGGCCAAGCTGATCTGCATGCACTACCGGGGCGGCAAGTCGGGCGACAAGCCGATCGTCCTCGTCGGCAAGGGGCTGACCTTCGACGCCGGCGGCATCTCGCTCAAGCCCGCCGCCGAGATGGATGAGATGAAATACGACATGTGCGGCGGAGCCAGCGTCTTCGGCGCCGTCCAGGCCGCCTGCGAGCTGGAGCTGCCGATCAACCTGATCGGCGTGGTGCCCTCCTCCGAGAACCTGCCCGACGGCGACGCCAACAAGCCGGGCGACATCGTCACCAGCATGTCCGGTCAAACCATCGAGATCCTCAATACCGACGCCGAAGGCCGGCTCATCCTCTGCGACGCACTCACCTATTGCGAGCGCTTCGAGCCCGGGATCGTCATCGATCTGGCCACCCTCACCGGCGCCTGCGTGGTCGCGCTCGGCAAACACGCCGCCGGCCTCTTCACCCAGGACGACAAGCTCGCCGCCGAGATCCTCGCCGCCGGCGAAACGGCCGGCGACCGCGCCTGGCGCATGCCGCTGTGGGACGACTATCAATCCCAGCTCGACAGCAACTTCGCCGACATAGCCAACGTCGGCGGCCGCGACGGCGGCGCCATCACCGCCGCCTGCTTCCTCTCCCGCTTCACCAAGAAATACCGCTGGGCACACCTGGACATCGCCGGCATCACCTGGCTGACCGGCAAGGAAAAGGGCGGCACCGGACGCCCGGTCGCGCTCTTGACCCAATTGCTGTTGGATCGCGCCTGAACAGCGATCCGCGCCGCACCATCTCCCGGATCGGGCCTGGATCGCATGAGGTGGTGACGGCGAGCGCGCGTGCTGGAAGACCTGACGGCCGAGTGCTAAAGTCGCCGCCACTTTGCGCTCGCTTGGCACAGTGCGGCCGTCATACCCAATCGCCCGTGAAGGCGCGCGTCATCGAAGGGAAGCAGGTAAGCATCGATGCATTCGGCACCCGACATCCACCCAGAACCACCGCTGGTCATCGACCTCGACGGCACACTCCTGTGCTCCGATCTGCTGCTGGAAACCGGACTGGCGTTCGTCCGCGCGCATCCCGCCCGACTCCCGTGCGTCCTGCTTTGGCTTACCCACGACCAGGCCAAACTCGAACAGGCGTTGGCCCAGGCGACGCATCTCGATGTCAGTCGCCTGCCGTTCGATCTGGAAATCATCGAACTTATCGAGGCCGAACGCCGCAAGGGGCGTCGTATCGTACTCGCCACCACCAGCCATCGCACACTGGCCGAGCGCGTCGCCGAGCACCTGCAACTGTTCGACGAGATCATCGCCAGCGATGCCGATCGCAACCTCTCCGCAGAGCGCAAGGAAGACGTGCTCGTCCAGCGCTTCGGCGAAGGCGGATTCGACTATGCCGGCAACGCCCATGAGGATCTGCCGGTCTGGAGGGCGGCACGGCGGTCCTATGTCGTAAACCCCGAGCACAGGCTCGAGCGGCTCGCGCGCCAGCTCGACAATCTCGCGGCCATCATTCGCTCCAACCGGTCGTCACTGCGCGACTGGGCGAAGGCACTGCGGCTCCATCAATGGGCGAAGAATCTGCTGATCTTCGTGCCGCTGCTCGCCGCGCACCGACTGACCGAGGTCGCACTGGTCGGCCAAGGGCTCCTGGCCTTCCTGCTCTTCGGGCTATGCGCCTCCAGCGTCTATCTGCTCAATGACCTGCTGGACCTGGGCGACGACCGGCATCATGCCACCAAGCGCCACCGCCCCTTCGCCGCCGGACGCCTCTCGATCCGCTCGGGGCTGATCGCCATTCCAACACTGCTGCTGGCCGCCTTCGCGGGCGCGCTGTGGTTCCTGCCCTGGGCGTTCGCCGCCGTGCTGGCGGCCTACTATGCGCTCACCCTGGCCTACTCGCTGGCGCTCAAACGCCGGATGGTGATCGACGTCATCGCCCTGGCCTCGCTCTATACATTGCGCATCATCGCCGGCAGCGCCGCGCTCGCGATCCCCTTGTCCTTTTGGGTGCTGGCATTCTCGATGTTCATGTTCCTGAGCCTGGCGATCGTCAAACGCTATGCCGAGCTGCGTCAGGCACGCGAGAAGGGCCACACCGATAAAACCCGAGGACGCGGCTATTATCCGAGCGACCTGGAGATGCTCGCCTCGCTCGGCGGCTCCTCCGGCTATGTCGCCGTCATGGTGCTGGCGCTCTATATCAACGATCTGAGCGCCACCGCGCTCTACCACCACCCCGAGGTCATCTGGCTCGCCTGCCCGCTCCTGCTGCTCTGGATCACGCGGGTGTGGATGCTCACCCATCGCGGACAGATGCACGACGACCCGGTCGTGTTCGCCATCCGCGATCGGACGAGCCTGGTCATCGGCGCGCTCTTCGGGCTCATCTTCTGGATCGCGACATGAGCGCACCGCAACTGCTGTCTTGGGGGCGGCATCCGCCGTTCCCCCAAACGTCCCATCCCTGTCATTGGCGCGACGCGCTTCCCGAGACGCTGAATGCGCTCTTTCGCGGGCATGGCTCGACGCTGCCCTTCGGCAACGGCCGCAGCTACGGCGACAGCTGCCTGGCCGCCAGCGACCGGGTCGTGCATCTGCGCCACCTCGATCGATTCATCCAGGCGGACTGGACAACGGGCGTCCTAACCGCCGAGGCCGGCGTCACCCTCCAAGAGATCCTGGCGCTCGCCATCCCGCGCGGCTGGTTCCTGTCCGTCACGCCCGGCACCCAACTCATCACGCTCGGCGGAGCGATCGCCAACGACGTCCACGGCAAGAACCATCATGTGCGCGGCACCTTCGGACGTCACGTCCGACGCTTCGGCCTGCTACGCTCCCGGGAAGGGCGGCTGGCCTGCTCACCCCAGGACAACGCCGAACTGTTCGCGGCCACCATCGGCGGGCTCGGTCTCACGGGCCTCATCGAATGGGCCGAGATCCAACTGCTGCCGATCCGCTCCAGCCAGATCGACGGCCACGTCGAGCGTTTCGAGACCCTGGCCGAATTCTTCACGCTCTCCGACGAACTCGACCGTCAGCATGAGTATGGCGTGGCTTGGATCGACTGCGCCGCCTCCGGGCGAACCACCGGACGCGGCGTCTATATGGCGGGCGATTTCGCCAACGAGGGTACACTCGATGCCGCCGGCCCCGCCCGCCTCGCGATCCCGCTGACACCGCCCATCTCGCTGATCAACGGACTGTCGCTGCGCGCCTTCAACGAGGTCTACTGGCGCAAGCATCCGCGCACCCGCCGAAATCAGCGTCTCGGTTATGCACCCTTCTTCTACCCGCTCGATGGCATTCATCAGTGGAATCGTCTTTACGGACCCAAGGGATTCCAGCAGTACCAGTGCCTGATCCCCCATGGCCAGGCGCAGCCGGCCATCCATGCACTGCTCAGCGCGATCGCCGCCTCGGGAACCGGCTCCTTTCTCGCCGTGCTCAAGCGCTGCGGCACGATGACATCGCCTGGATTGCTGTCCTTCCCGGCGCCGGGCACCACGCTGGCGTTGGACTTCCCTCAGTCCAAACGGCTCGACAGCCGCCTGTTCCCGCAGCTCGACGCCATCGTGCGCGAGGCCGGGGGGCGACTCTATCCGGCCAAGGATGCGCACATGCGCGGCGAGGACTTCCGCCGCAGCTATCCAGCCTGGGAACGACTCGAAGCACTGCGCGATCCAGCGCTCAACTCCCGCTTCTGGACACGAGTGACCACATGAAACGTATCCTCATCATCGGCGCCACCTCGGCCATCGCGACCGCCTGCGCGCGCGCCTGGGCCACCCAGGGCGCGTCCTTCTTTCTCGTCGCGCGCAATCCAGACAGGCTGACGCAGACCGCCGCCGACCTGACTGCCCGAGGCGCGGGCGCCAGCCACACGCATGCGCTGGATGTGACCCGGATCGACGCCCATCCAGCCATGCTCGCGGCCTGCATGGATGCACTCGGCGCGATCGACATCGTGCTGATCGCCCATGGCACCCTGCCCGACCAGGCCGCCTGCGAGCGGGATGCGACGCTGGCCGTGAAGGAATTCAGCCTCAACGCCACCGCGACCATCGCCCTGCTGACGCTCCTGGCCAACCAGCTGGAACGACAGCGCAGCGGAACGCTCGCGGTAATCACCTCGGTCGCCGGTGATCGGGGACGCCCATCGAACTATCTCTACGGCAGCGCCAAGGCGGCGGTATCGACCTTCTGCGAGGGTCTGCGAGCGCGGCTGTTCAAGGCGGGTGCGCATCTGATCGATATCCGTCCCGGCTTCGTCGCAACACCCATGACCCAGGGACTCCCCTTGCCCGCGCCGCTGGTCGCCCAGCCGGACGTGGTCGCCAAACGCATCCTGACCGGCATCGAGCGCCGGAGCGACGTGCTCTACGCGCCCGGCTTCTGGGTCTGGATCATGCTGATCATCCGCTCCATTCCTGGCACCATCTTCAAGCGGCTGTCGCTGTGACGCCAGACACCGATCGCGCCGCCCCGCCGCCCTCAAGCGCGCCATTCCTGTCCGGCTGGCGCTATCGGGCGGTCATCTATTCGGTCGTGCTCTCGGCGCTGGGCTATCTGGGCGTCTCGCTCTGGGGCGGCTGGCATGAAGTGACGGCGGCAGCGGGCCAGATCGGCTTCATCGGCCTACTCATCGCCCTGTCGCTGTCGCTGCTGAACTACGGCCTGCGATTCCTGCGCTGGCAGGCCTATCTCGACAGGATGGGGCATGCGGTACCCTGGAGCCCCAGTCTACGCATCTACCTGAGCGGCTTCGCCCTGACCACCACGCCCGGAAAGGCCGGCGAGACACTGCGCGGCCTGCTCCTCAAGCGCTGGAGCGTACCCTACCCTCACAGCTTCGCCGCCTTCTTCAGCGAGCGCCTCTCGGATCTGCTTGCAGTCCTGCTGCTCACCCTGTTCGGATTGACGCTCTATCCGGACGCCTGGCCCATCATCGGACTCGGCACGGCCAGCGTGGCGCTAGGGTTGCTGACCCTGTCGAACCAGGCATTCGTGCACCGATTGGAAGCGGGATTGAGCGGGGACTCCAAGCTCACCAACCTGCTGCGCCACCTCTTCCAGGTCGCACATCAGGCGCGTCGCTGTCATCAGCCAAGACTACTGGCCGGCGCAATGCTGTTGAGCCTCATCGCCTGGGCATCCGAAGCCGTGGCCTTTTTCCTGATCCTGCGGTGGATGGGAATGGACGTCTCGCTCGCATTCGCGGTCTTCGTCTATGCCCTGTCGATGCTGGCTGGAGCGTTAAGCTTCATGCCCGGCGGACTGGGCGGCGCGGAGGGCGTCATGATCGGACTGCTGCTTTGGCAAGGAATGGATAACTCGGATGCCGTTGCGGCAACCCTGGTGATCAGGGTGGCGACCCTCTGGTTCGCTGTTTTCCTGGGCTTCTTGATGCTATCGATACAACTTCGCGACAGTCGCAGCGAACAGACCGGGAACAGCAAAGACAGGACACGACAACAGTCCAATAACACAAAAACATCCGGCACCGAACACCATGGAACAGATTGAAACAGCAAACCGGAAGGCGCTAAACCTTACTCAAGACGACCTGAGAATACTCAGCTATTTATTCCTGATATTCTTCGTTTTATACGCATACGAAATCACGAACTTCAACGTATCAATCGATGACGAGATACTGGCATACCGATCAGCATCGGGCTTTGTCGACTTAGGCCGCTGGCTGTTCCCGCTGATAAGGGAAAGCTTTTGGCCGCAGATCATCACGCCATTCGGACCTTACATCTTATTCGGACTCTGCATCGCACTCGGTTATTTATACATCCTGCGAGCCCTAGGAATTTTCAGACCAACGCTCTTCCATTACTCGGCATTCGCCGCATTCATCCTCTTCCCCATCTGGCCAGCCCAGTTAGAATTCAACGGAAACGTTATCCCATTGGGCGTGGCGACAGTAGCCATTTCGGCCTCAGCCCTGTTGGCGTCACGCCCCATCGACAAGCCATTCAGTAAAAGCATTTTGCACATTATCGCGCCGGCCGCTCTCATTTCCATCGCAGCAGGCGCCTATCAAAGCTCGGTACTGATATATCCAATCGTCATAATCGGACGCTTCCTCCAGGACAGACTGCCCCCCACACTCAGTCCTGCAACGGGAAAAACCAGACACGTCATCGCGGCCACAAGCGCTTTTCTGTTGGGATGCGTTTTCTACCTCGCGATTGCCGCGCTCGCAATGAAAATATACGGCATGCCTCCATCGTCATACGGCAGCAGCTTCGTCAATATAAACACTTTATTTTCTGTCCCTCAAAATGCCCTATCAGGCATGATGCAAAACCTATGGAACGTTTACTTCGCTTGGTGGAAACCGTTCGGCACCGCCGCCTACGCAATACCCACAGCGATCGTAACAGGAGCGGCGATCGCACTGCATGCCGCCAGAGACTCCTGGCGAACACGCGTATGGGTTTCTCTAGGGCTTCTATTCATTCTAGCCTCACCCGCAGCATTTTGCTTGCTATCCGGCCATGAACTTCCACTCCGCACCCTACTCGGGGCGCCTTTCGCCCTATTGGTTCTGCTAATCCTCTTCTATCACTCGACAGATTCGGGCCGCATTCGAAAAGCGGCCTTAGCGGCCGCCCTATTGATTGCACTGGAAGGACTCTACATCCAATCGATCCATCAGGCGCGATCCGCCCTCGCACAAAAACACGACATGCTATTCGCATCCGCCATCAATACGGACATACTTCGCACCCCTAACCTCCCAAAGCGAGGACCGATAACCATCGATTTCAGCGGCGCCAAAAAATTCGAAAGCGTCTATCCCGCATTACCGACAACCACGGCGGGCGCCTCGTTCTTCGAGTGGGATGGAGGAAATCCTCATCGCATGACCAGCTATATGAATCTCATCGGATACCATCGCTACGTGGAACCCGATAATAAAACGCGCGCCCGGATGGCGCCCCACTACTCGACGATGCCGGAATGGCCTTTGGAAGGATCCATCAAGGTCGTCGATGGCGTCGTTTTGATCAAAATCTCAGACAAGTAGTGGAACCGGGGGCGCAACAGGGAGGGACAAAAATCCCTGGAGACCGTCTTACCGCGCATCCCCTCGCTCGACCCAGGCCGGAATCAGTGGCCAGGCATCCCGCATCTTGGCGTGTAGCGCGTCGGAGCCTGGCTCGAAACGCCGCAGCAGGTTCCAGAAACGGCTCGAATGGTTGGGCTCGCGCGTGTGACAGAGTTCGTGGAGCATCACGTAGCGCACCTGATCTGGCGGCAGGAAGACCAGCTTGCAGTTGAGGCTGATCTGGCCGCGCGAGCTGCAGCTCCCCCAGCGGGCGCGCTGATTGCGCACCGAGACCCCGGTGAATCCCAATCCCGTTTCGCGCGACAAACGGGTCAACCAGGGCTCGAAGGCGGTGCGGGCGTACCGCATCAGCCAACGACGCAACACCTCCTGACAGGTTGAAACGTCCTCGACCGCGCCGGACAGGCGCAGCAGTCCAGGCTCGACGACGTCCACCAGAACGCCGCGTCGAACGCCCGGACCATATTCGATACGCCAGGTCTCGTGCAGCGCCCTCAGTTCAAGCCCGGCCGGGCGCTCGGACCGTCCCGTGCCGATCCGCTCGCGCATGCGCTCGTATTCGGGCAGGTGACGGGCGACCCAGGCCGCCTTGGCCGAAACCATCTCGGAAACATCGGCCAGGGTGAGATCCGCCGGAACCGTCACCACAAGACCGTCGCGGGCGCTCAGGCGAAGCCGTAGCGAAACCGAGCGGACCGAGCTTCGGATCCGATACTGGATCTGTCGCCCGTCCGGAAGCACCAGATCCGCCGAAACGGGCAGCCCAGTCCCCATTGTTCTCCTGGACCGCTTCACGTCCGGCCGGCACTCAGAACACCCAGGCGATCAGCAGGGTGAGCACGAGGAAGAAGGAAAAGAAAGATCCGAGCATGAACTGGATCTCGCCGAGCAGACCGTCGCCCGCGACCAGCGCGAAGAGCACGAACAGCCCGACGGTGACGCCGAAGCCCCATGGAACCGACGCCTTCAGCCCCATGCCCTCGTCGAGCGTCGCCACGGCCGGCGCCGCCGCAGGCAGAACCAGCAAGATCAGCGCTGCCAGCAGCAGCACGGCCACGAGCAGCAGGATCCCAAACAGTTTGAGGTCGCCGCGATTGTCGTTTCCCATGGACCCTGGCCCGCCGCTCAACCGTTGACCAGATCGCGGATCCGGCCCGGATCGGGCAAACCGCGCACCACAAGCTCGGGATCGTCGCCGGCGGTGAAGATCTCGACGTCGCCCGCGTTGACGATCCGCTGAAAGAGGCTCTGACTCACTCGCACGCTGCGCACCGACCCCATGCCGATCTCGGTGTACTGCTTGCTCAACAGACCATGGGTCCAGATGAGCTCCTCGTCGGTGACGACCAGACGGTCCGCGCGGGTGGAAACCCAGGAGACGAGGAACTTCAGGGTCGCGATGGCGAAGACGGCAATTCCGGCGACCTGCACCATCTTCGGCTCGAACTGGCCGGAGAACTGCGGCGGTATGAACTGAACGCCCGACACCGCGACCAGAAGTCCTCCCGCCATCAGCAGCAAGGTGATCAGGGTTGCGAAGGGGCGGGTCCGTAGGAGCGAGGGGTGCGCGTCATAGCTGGGCTCGGACATGGAATTCTCCGTTGAAATCATGAAAAAACGAGAACCTGTTGAGAAACCGGAATGGCGTGAAGGCCGATTGCCGTCCACCGGCAGCGTTGGGCGACGAAGAACGGTCGCTGAGGCTGGGGATACTAGCAGCAGGCGCGACCCCGAGAAAGCAACCGACAAGACGCAGGGCCCGGCTATAATCGGCCCCCATGAAACCCCAATCGCTCCTGCAACTCTCGCCCGGACCCATCCGCTCCCGACTGTTGCGCGACCTCATCCTGCTGGTCGCCTTCACGGTCGGTCTGCTGGTCATGATCAACGTGCTGCTGATCGACGATATCAAGCACGACCTGGCCGGAACCCGAATCGACAACGCAACCGCCATGGTTCGCGACGAGGTCCGCAACCTGCTGCTGCCGGTGCAGCAGCAACTGCTCATCGTGCGCGACGGCCTGGCCGGCGCCAACCTCGAACCGACCGACGAGCAAGGTCTCACCGAACGCCTGGTTCCGACGCTCGCTCACATTCCGCAGATCGCCGGCACCGTCGACGCCTCGGCGGACGGACAGGAATATTTTCTGCGTCGCGATGGCGATGGCTGGCTGACCCGAGTCCGCGAGAAGGGCGATGGGAGTCAGTCGCACCTCTCGCACTGGAACGCCAACCTGCTGCGCAAGGACCGGCAGGTCGAGAGCTTCAGCGAAGATCCGCGCACCCGCCCCTGGTTCAACCAGGCCCTGAAACATCCGGACCGGGTCGTCTGGAGTCCGCCCTATGTCTTCGCCTCGCTCAAGGTACCGGGCGTGACGGCCTCGATCGCCTGGAAGCAGGGCGAGCAGATGCGGGTCACGGCCTTCGACGTCACGCTGCAGACCATCGTCCAGGCGATCGAGCGTCTCGACATCGCCCCCGAGGGACAGGGCTTCCTCTTCAGCGGCAGCGGCGGGGTCTTCGTGCCACCGCCTCAAGACGAGCACCCATCCTCCAGCGATCGCCACGGCGAGGGCTTCTTCTCGGCCCTGTCGCGTCTCGGCGGCCCACTCCAGTTCGATGCCGTGTCCGCCTGGAAGGAGGCGGGCCAGCCGACGCAGGATCTGATCCGCTTCCACAGCGGCGGCGAGGACTGGTGGGGCGGCTTCCGTCCGCTCACCAGCGACCAGGAAGGCGTCTGGATCGGCGTCACCGTGCCCGTGTCGGCCACCATCACCATCCTGCAGAACCGCTGGCACATCATCCTGCTGACCGCGCTCGGCATCCTCGCCGCCAGCCTCAGCCTGGCCATGCTGGTCGTGCGCCGATACAGCCGCCAACTGCGCGATCTGCCCAAGCTCACGATCAACCGCCGGCATCCCGATCAGGACCTCCGCGAACTGATCGCCTCGGGCGAGGGTCCGCATCTGGAATTCAAATCCACCATGCGGATGAACCTGCACAACAAGACCCCAGGCAAGGAGATCGAGCTGGCCTGGCTCAAGGGCGTCGCCGCCTTTCTCAACACCGAGGGCGGCATCCTCCTGATCGGCGTCGCCGACGACGGCACCGTGCTGGGGCTGGAGGCCGACAAGTTCGAGAACGAGGACAAGTGCCAGCTGCACTTCAAGAATCTGCTCAACCAGCATCTGGGCGCCGAGTACGCCCATTCGGTGCGGTTCTTCCTGCTCGACTTCGAGGGACTGCGGATCGGCGCGGTGGAATGCGAGCGTGCCGACGCGCCTGCGATCCTGCGCGATGACAAGAAGCGCGAACTCTTCATCATCCGCAACGGCCCATCGAACATCGAGCTCCCGCTCAGCCGCGCGCTCAAATACATCCGCAGCCGCTTCTGACACGCGTCCACTCTCTTTAACCATTCACTGCACGCTCGATACACACTCGCCCCCTATTCTGAGAACCGTCGGAGCCGGAGCGCTCCACCCATTCGGGTCGATCCCGGTCACGAGCCACAAGGCCCACCCCGGAATCGCCCGCACACACTCGGTTCGAGAGGAATACCGTATGAAAGACCCACGCTTCCAAACCCAGATCGCCGCTACTGTGGGAGGCATGTTGCTCGGTTTCGCGCTGATCGGGGCGAGCGCTGCGTATGCCAAACCGGACATGGACATCGACTCGCGCATCGAACGCATGGCCGACCAGTTCGACCTGACCAACGATCAACAGTCCCAGATCCGCACGATCCTGGAAAACGCGCGCGTGCAGCGTGAACAGCAACGCCTTGAGGTCCGAGAGCAGATCGAGTCCGTGCTCACGAGCGAACAGAAGAGCAAACGCGACTCCAGGCTCAAAGAGCGCATGGATCGTCGTCTGGAACGTATGACCGACCGACTGGATCTTTCCGACGAGCAGGTCGCCAAGATGAAGGCGCTCTTCGAGGAGGCGTCCAACAACCCGGATCTGACCAAGACCGAGGTCCGTCAGCGCATCTCGGGGATCCTGACCGAGGAACAGCGATCGGAGCTGCGTGACAATCGCCGTCCACCCCATCGGGGCGATCGAGGCAGCCGCCCCGATTGCGGCTAGAACCGCCCCCTGCAGGAACTTCGGACGCCCCGATTCACACACCCGGAGCTGGACCGGCAACCGGGCGTCCGAAGCCAGATGACACCGCCTCGCTGGCCGAGTAAAAATACCGAGGACAACCCTTGCGGCCCATGCGGCAAGGGTCTTGAGAGTCAGGATAGGAAATCTCGCTGCATGTCCCCCATCTACAAGGCTACCGTGCCCTGGGGAGCAACCAGGACGGTCCATGCAGCACCAGCAGAGACGCGACCACTTGAACGACACAACTCCATCCAGCACCGACGCCACCCACCCCACCGATTCCAGTCAGCCAAACGCGATCCGCCTTCGGGGCGTCCGCCAGAACAACCTCAAGAATCTCGATCTCGACCTGCCGCTCGGTCAGCTGACCGTTGTCACCGGGGTCTCGGGCTCGGGCAAGTCCTCGCTCGCCTTCGACACCCTCTACGCCGAAGGTCAGCGCCGCTATGTCGAGACCTTCTCGGCCTATGCCCGCCAGTTCCTCGACCGCATGGACCGCCCGGCCGCCGACCGTATCGAGGGCATTCCGCCGGCCATCGCCATCGACCAGACCAACCCGGTGCGCACCTCACGCTCGACCGTGGGGACCATGACCGAGCTGAACGATCACCTCAAGCTGCTGTTCGCGCGCGGTGCCCGGCTCTTCTGCGAGGGATGCGGACACGAGGTGAGACGGGACTCGCCCGAATCGGTCTGGAACGCACTGAGCGCCGATCCGGCATTCGCCGAGCGGCGCGTCCTCATCGTCTTCCCGGTCCAGGTTCCCGCCTCGCTCGGACTCGAGCGGATCAAGGAGATGCTGGCCCAGCAGGGATACGTGCGGCTGCTGCGCGAGGAGCCCGAGCGGATCCAGGTGATCCAGGACCGTCTGCGGCTCACGCCCGAGAACCTCAGTCGCGCACTCGAGGCGATCGAAACCGCACTGACCAAGGGACATGGTCGGCTGTTGGTCTATCCGCAGAACGACCTCAAGGAACTGGAGACACCCCGGCGTTTTTCGTCCGATCTGCACTGTCCCGACTGCGACATCCAGTACCGCGACCCGGCACCCAATCTCTTCTCCTTCAATTCACCCTTCGGCGCCTGCGAGACCTGTCGCGGATTCGGACGCACCATCGGCATCGACTGGTCGCTGGTAATCCCGGATCAGTCCAAATCGCTGATCGAAGGGGCCATCAAGCCGATCCAGTCCGACAGCTATGCCGAGGTCCAAGAGGATCTGATGCGCTTCGCCCGTCAGCGCGGCCTTCCCACCGAGATCGCCTGGCGCGATCTGAGCGATGCCGATAGGGACTGGGTCATCGAGGGCGAGGGTAGCTGGGACGCGGGCGTTTGGTACGGCATACGGCGCTTCTTCGACTGGCTGGAGGGACGCAGCTACAAGATGCACGTGCGAGTGCTGCTGTCGCGCTATCGCAGCTACGACGTCTGCCCGACCTGTCACGGCGCCCGGCTGCGCGACGAGGCGCTGGATTGGCGCATCGGCTCGACCGAGCTGACCGAGCGCATCCTGCCGACGCACGAACGCTTCCGCCACGCCCGCACCAACATGCAGGAGTCGACCTGGAACGATCTGCCCGGACTCGCCATCCACGACCTCATGCGGCTGCCGATCGCGCGCTGCCGCGACTTCTTCGAGTCGCTGCGCCTCGATGGCCCGCTCGACCAGGCGCTCGACCTGCTGCTGACCGAGATCCGCGCCCGGCTGCGCTATCTGTGCGAGGTCGGGCTCGGCTATCTGACGCTCGATCGCCAGTCGCGCACCCTCTCGGGCGGCGAGGTGCAGCGCATCAACCTGACCACCGCACTCGGCACCTCGCTGGTCAACAGCCTCTTCGTGCTCGACGAACCCAGCATCGGGCTGCATCCGCGCGACATGGACCGGGTGACCCAGGTTCTGCTCCGTCTGCGCGACCGGGGCAATTCGCTGGTCGTGGTCGAGCACGATCCACAGATCATGCTGGCCGCCGACCGCATCGTCGATATCGGCCCCGGACCGGGCGAACACGGCGGGCGCATCGTCTTCCAGGGCGCGCCGGCCGAGATCTTCGCCGCAACCGATTCGCTGACCGGCGACTATCTCGCCGGTCGCCGCCAGGTCGCCCCGCCGACGCCGGCACGCACGCCCTCGGACACCGACCGCTGGCTGCAGGTGCGCGGCGCCCGCGCCAACAACCTCAAGGGCATCGACGTCGCCATCCCGCTCGACCGGCTCGTGGTGGTCACCGGGGTCTCGGGATCGGGCAAGTCGACCCTGGTCCAGGAGGTGCTCTATAAGGCCCTGTGCCAAACCAAGGCCCACCCGGAGGGCACGCCGGGCGAGCACGACGATATCGAGGGCGATGCCGCCATCGCCGACGTGCTGCTGCTCGACCAGTCCAGCATCGGGCGCACCTCACGTTCCAACCCCGCCAGCTATGTCGGCGCCTTCGAGGTGCTGCGCAAGCGCTTCGCGGCCCAGCCTGCGGCCAAGGAGCGCGGCTACACCGCCGGCACCTTCAGCTTCAACAGCGGCGACGGACGCTGCCCCACCTGCGGCGGCAACGGCTACGAGCACCTGGAGATGCAGTTCCTAGCCGACGTCTATCTGCGCTGCCCGGACTGCGACGGACGCCGCTATCGCGACGCCGTGCTGGAGGTCCAGGTGCCGAGCGCGACCGACCCCAGCCGCGCCTGCTCCATCGCCGAGGTGCTGGAAATGACCACCACCGAGGCGCTCGATTTCTTCGCCGGGGACCGCGACCTACAACGCGTGCTGGAACCGCTACAGGCGGTCGGACTCGGCTATCTGCGCCTCGGCCAGCCGGTACCGACGCTCTCGGGCGGCGAGGCCCAGCGGCTCAAGCTGGCCGGGCACCTGGCCAAATCGGCCCGGCGCAAGGCAGGTGACGGCGGACTCCTGTTCCTGCTCGACGAGCCCACCACAGGTCTGCATTTCGCCGACATCGCGGTGCTATTGCAGGCCTTCCGCCACCTGATCGACCAGGGACACTCGCTGCTGGTCATCGAGCACAACCTCGACGTCATCGCGGCCGCCGACTGGCTGATCGACCTGGGGCCGGAAGGTGGCGACGAGGGAGGACGCCTGGTCTGCGCCGGGACGCCCGACGACGTAACCGCCCATCCGACCAGCCATACCGGGCGCGCGCTGCGAACCATGCGCCGCCAACAGGAGCCGGCCGTCGCCGAACCCCGTGCCGCAACCTATCGCGCCACGGAGCCAGGCGTCGCGGAGACCCAGACGCATGCCATTTCCATCCGTCACGCGCGCGAGCACAACCTCAAGGACCTCTCGCTCTCCATACCGCGCGGCCGGCTCACCGTCATCACCGGCGTCTCGGGCAGCGGCAAGAGCACCCTCGCCTTCGACATCCTCTTCAACGAGGGACAGCGGCGCTATCTGGAATCGCTCAACGCCTATGCGCGCCAATTCGTCCAGCCGGCGGCGCGGGCCGACGTCGACGCCATCTTCGGCATCCCGCCGACGGTCGCGATCGAACAGCGCACCAGCCGTGGCGGTGCCAAGAGCACGGTCGCCACGCTCACCGAGATCCATCACTATCTGCGCCTGCTCTACGTCAAGCTCGGCGTCCAATGGTGTCCGACCTGCGACATCCCGATCGAACCCATGACCCGTGAGGCCATCCTCGACCGCTTGCTACGCGAGCGCGCCGGCCAGCGAATCGCCCTCATGGCGCCCATGGTGGTCGCACGCAAAGGGCTCTACAAAGAGCTCGCCGCCTGGGCCGCCGGCAAGGGCTGGGAATGTCTGAGGGTCGACGGCGAGCCGGTGCCGACCGCCGACTGGCCCAGGCTCGACCGCTACCGCGAGCACAGCATCGACCTGCCGCTGGGCGAGCTCGAGATCGTCCCGGCCCAGGAATCCAGGCTGCGCGACCTGCTCGACCAGGCACTGGATCTGGGCAAGGGCCAGATACGCGCGGTCCGCGTCGAGCAGGGCCGCTGGCGCGACGAGAGCCACTACTCGACCGAGCGCGCCTGCCCCAGCTGCGGACGGGCCTTCCCCGAGCCGGATCCGCGCCTCTTCAGCTACAACTCGCGCCACGGCTGGTGCCCCGCCTGTCTCGGCACCGGCCAGGTACTGGCCGGATTCGACGCCGACCAAAGCGGCGAGGAAGGCCAATGGCTGGATTCCGGCACCGCCGATTCGCGCCCCTGCCCCGCCTGCTCGGGCGCGCGACTCAAGCCCGAGGCCTTGGCGGTCCGTTTTCGCGGTCGCTCGATCGCCGAGCTGTCCGCCCTCACCATCGACGCCGCCGCCGACCAGCTAGGCAGGCTGGAGCTGGACGCGCGCGAGTCGGCCATCGCCCAGGACCTGATCGCCGAGGTCCGCGACCGACTGGCCTTCCTAAGCGAGGTCGGGCTCGGCTATCTCAGCCTCGATCGCGGCGCGCCCACGCTCTCGGGCGGCGAGGCCCAGCGCATCCGGCTCGCCGCCCAGCTCGGCTCCAATCTGCAGGGGGTCTGCTACATCCTCGACGAGCCCACCATCGGCCTGCACCCGCGCGACAATCGTCTGCTGCTCGACACGCTCGCCCGCCTGGAGGGCAAGGGCAATACCCTGGTGGTGGTCGAACACGACGAAGAAACCATCCGCCGCGCCGAGCACGTGATCGATCTGGGACCGGGCGCCGGAACCCGAGGCGGCACCATCATCGCCGAGGGCACGGCCGAGCAACTGATCGCCAACCCGGACTCCATCACCGGCCGCTTTCTCGGACGTCCGCACGGACGCTCGCGACCGCACCGACCAGTGGACAAAACGACCGACTGGCTGACCATCGAAGGCGCGCAGCGCAACAATCTGCAGGATCTGGAGGCCCGTCTGCCGCTCGGACGTCTGGTGTGCGTAACCGGGGTCTCGGGCTCGGGGAAATCGACGCTGGTGCGCGAGGTGCTCGTCGGCACCCTGACCCATCTTCTGAGCAATCAACGAACGGCCAAGGGTCGCGCCCGCAAGGCCGAGCTGATCGGCTGCCGGGGCATTTCCGGCTGGCAGCGGCTGACCCGTGTCCTGGAGGTCGATCAGACCCCGATCGGCAAGACGCCGCGTTCCTGCCCGGCGACCTACGTCGGATTCTGGGACGCCATCCGCCGTCTGTTCGCCGCCACCCAAGAGGCCCGCATCCGGGGCTGGGGACCGGCGCGCTTCTCGTTCAACACGGCGGACGGACGCTGCCCGGCCTGCGAGGGCCAGGGCGTCCAGAAGCTGGAAATGAGCTTCCTGCCGGATGTCCGCATGACCTGCGACCTCTGCGGCGGCAGCCGCTTCGACCGCGAGACGCGCGAGGTGCGCTACCAGGGGCTCGACATCGGCCAGGTCCTGGATCTGGAGATCGAACGCGCGGCCGAGCTGTTCGCCGCCCACCGGGGCATCCGCCATCCGCTGGCGCTGCTCCAGGACGTGGGGCTCGGCTATCTGACGCTCGGTCAGCCGAGCCCGACCCTCTCGGGGGGCGAGGCCCAGCGTATCAAGCTGGTCACCGAGCTTGCCAAGGCGCGCCCGAATCCCGAAGGCACGACCAACCGCCCGACACTCTACGTCCTCGACGAACCGACCGTGGGTCTGCACATGGCGGACGTGGCACGCTTGGTCGAGGTCCTGCACCGTCTGGTCGATGCCGGTCATTCGGTCCTGGTGATCGAGCACAACCTCGATCTGATCGCCGAGGCCGACTGGGTGCTGGACATGGGCCCCGAAGGCGGCGACGCCGGAGGACGCATCGTCGCCCAGGGCACGCCGGAGGAGATAGCAGCGGCGGATGCTCTACCGACCGCACAGGCGCTGAGACGTCATCTCGACGGCTGAACGCCGCTGAAGCGCCGACGCCGGGGGCGCCGCACTCCGATCGGATCGGGCCGACCGACGTGGAACGGCCCCCGGACCTCGGAATCGGCTCCGCCCGCGCGACACCGATCCACAATCCGCTTATAGACTCTTCGTTGATCAAGACGGCACAATCCAGCCCGAACAGTCGGCGTTTGGTGTAAGGACGCGAAAATCGCGGCGGCAGGCGGACGGCCTGCCGAACACACTGACCGATGCCATCGAGTGCGAGACGACCAGGAACACCTCCATGCACACCGCCGCGACCCTCCGACATCGAGCGCCCGCCAAGAATGCGAAGACACGGCGTTACGACAAAATCCTTCTGCTGATCCTGCTCGCCCATCTGCCGGTCACCATCTTTCTGGCACCCATCGGCTATGGCACGAACGATTTCGCGCTCTCCGCCTCGCTCATGGTCGGCACCCTGACCGTCGCCGCCTATCTGTTGCTGCGCGGCACGCCATCGTTCGGGCTGATCTCGGCCATCATGCTCATGGCCTTCTCGGCCATCATGATCCAGTCCGAGCTGGGACGGATCGAGATGCACTTCCACATCTTCTGTGCCCTGGCGGTTCTCCTCATCTATCGCAACTGGGTGTACATCCTGGTCGCAGGCAGCCTCATCACCGTACACCATCTCGGGTTCACCGCCTTGCAGCTGAGCGGAGCGACGATCAGCGGCATGCCGATCATGATCTTCAGTGACGGATGCTCCTGGGGCCTCACCGCACTGCATCTCACCTTCATCGCCGCCGAGAGCCTGGTGCTGATCGCCTACGCGCTCCTGATGCGCCGAGACGAACAGGTCGCCGACCGACTGGTGGGCGCGATCTCGGCCCTGGACGACAAAAAGGATCTGACCCTTCAGATCGCCAACGACGACAAATCACCCGTGCTCAGCGCCTTCAACGACACCCTGCGCAAATTCGCCATCCTCACTCGAAGCGTCTCGAATGCCGCCGACGAGATCCGCGCAGTATCCCAGCAACTCGGGCACATCGCCCGAACGGCAGAGGAGGACATCTCGGCGCAGCACGCCCAAACCAAGCAGGCCGCGAGCGCTATCGGCGACATGTTCAAGCGCATCGAGGAGGTCGCCGCCAACACCCGATCGGCGGCGGATGCCGCCGATGCCGCCAACCTCCGCGCCTTCGAAGGACAGGACAGATTCAACCGCGCCGTGCGCTCCACCGCCGAGCTACAGCAGATCATGGTGGAGGCATCCGGCGCGATCCGACTACTGAAAAGCAACGCCGAGAGCATCGGCCTGGTCGTAGACGTGATCAGAGGCATCTCCGAGCAGATCAATCTGCTCGCGCTCAATGCCGCAATCGAGTCGGCGCGTGCTGGCGAGCACGGGCGGGGGTTCACCGTGGTCGCAGAGGAGGTCAGGGTCCTGGCGCAGCGCACCCAGGACTCCACCAAGGAGGTCCAGGACATGATCCAAAAGATCCAGGCAGGCATCGAGCGCTCCTTCGCCAAGACGGACTACGGACACCAGAAAAGCACGGCGACCTCAACGGAGATTCTCCAGGCAGGTCTCGCGCTGAACGAGATCCTGGAGTCCGTCTCCCAGATCAGCATCATGAACGACCAGGTCGCCCAGGCAGTGGATCGACAAAACCAGGCGGTCGAGAGCCTCGACAGCAGCATCCGCAACATCGCCCTCCACAACGCCAACGTGATCGAAAAGTCGAAAACCAACCTCTCCTCGGCCTCGACGCTGCAGAAGGTGTCCAAGACGCTCGATCGACTGGCGACGACCTACCGCCATTGACAGGATATGCGACCGCATTCCGGAGACGCCGAGCCACTCGGGTCTCACCTGGAAACTTCCCGGATGCGATCCATCAAAGGCAGAGAACCGTTCAGCCGTCACACTGAAGGCGCGTGACCCGATCCGTTGTGGCGAGGGAACGCATCACACTCACACCGATAACGAGGAGCACACCCGATGAGAATGACCAGCCACGCGCTCGCGCTCGCCCTGCTGACGACCAGCGGAACCCTGCTTGCCGCCGACCCGGCCATGGATCCCAACAGCGCCGAGGCCAAGGGCATCGTGAAGCAGTTCGCCACCCGGCTCCAGGGCGAACTGCAGGCGGCCATGAAACAAGGGGGACCGATCAAGGCCATCAGTGTCTGCAAAGAGCGCGCACCCGCCATCGCCTCCAGCCTCGCCCGCAGCAGCGGCTGGGAAGTCGGCCGTACCAGCCTCAAGGTGCGCAACACCCAAAATACACCCGACGACTGGGAGCGCTCGGTGCTCACGGCCTTCGAGGAGCGCAAGACGGCTGGCGAATCGGTCGCGACCATGGCCTATTCAGAGGTCGTCGACACCGAACAGGGCCAGCGCTTCCGATTCATGAAGGCGATCCCGACCCAGGAGGTCTGCCTGGCCTGTCACGGCAGCAGCCTCTCGCCCGAGGTGACGGCCGCCCTAGACAAGCACTATCCTGAGGATCAGGCACGCGGCTACGCCGTGGGTGACATTCGCGGCGCCTTCACGCTATCAAAGCCGCTCATCAACCTAGCCCTATCCAACCTGCATCTCGAGTGAGTCCACAATGGCAGAACAACGCTTCGACATCGCCTTCGACGGCCGCATGATCCCCGGTGCGGACCCGGTGCTGGCACGCCGGCGCCTGCAGTCGCTCTTCAAACTCGACGAGGCGGGGATCGCGCGTCTCTTCAGCGGCAAGCCGGTCTTCATCAAGCGCGATGTCGATGCGCCAACTGCGAACCAATTCGAAAAGGTCTTCAACCAATTGGGGGCGATCCTGCGGTTGATCCCGATCGAAGCGGACGACGAGGCCCAAGACCAGTCATTCTCATCGTCCGTCGAGACCGGCAGCCAGCTCTCACTGGCCCCGCAGGACGGCTTTCTCGAAGAGCCCCCCACGGTTAAGATGCCCGACCTCGACCTCAGCCATCTCAGCCTGGTGCAGGGTTCGGACTGGAGCCTCGAAGACTGCGAGGCGCCTCCACCGGCGACCCAAACGCCGGACACGAGCCATCTCTCGCTCGCCGAGATCGAACCCGACCCAGCCACCAAAGACAGCGGCGACTAAAGCGGTACTCATGACCACAGACTTCGATCACATCGTCATCGGCGCCGGCATCAGCGGGCTCGGCGCCGCCCATTTTTCCGCCAAGCGCGGGCTCTCCACCCTGGTACTGGAGTCCAGCGACCGCGTCGGCGGTTGCATCAACAGCCAGCGCTTCGACGACCTCGGCGGCTTCTGGACCGAGGGCGGCGGGCATACCTGCTTCAACAGCTACGGCAACATGCTCTCCATCCTCGACGACCTGGGCCTGACGCCAAAGGTCGAGGAAAAGCTCAAGGTCGGCTACAAGCTCTGGAAGGACGGCAAACGTCGCTCTATCCTGTCCGCGCTGCATCTCTTCGAGGCCGCACGCTCCATCCCGCGTCTCTTCACCGCCCCCAAGGACGGACGCAGCGTCGCCGACTACTACGGCCAGGTGCTCGGCCGTCGCAACTATCGCGACCTGCTGCGCTACGCCTTCCAGGCCGTCATCTGCCAGCCCGCCGACGACTATCCGGCCGAGGCGCTGTTCCGCCGCAAGCCGCGCCGCAAAGAGGTCATCAAGGCGTTCACCTTCGCCAAGGGCATCTCCACCCTCCCCGAAACCATCGCCGCCCAGGATGCCATCGAGGTCCGCACCGGCCAGCGCATCGCCCGCATCGACTCGGATGCCGAGGGCTTCATCGTCCACGGCGAGGACGGCAGCCAGGTGCGCGGACGCCACCTGACTCTGGCCGTACCGCCCGACGTCGCCACCGCGCTCATGCCGACCGGCTTCGAGGCGGCGCGCGACACCATCTCGGGCATCGGCATGTCCGAGATCGAGACCCTGATCCTGGCCTTCCGCAACGAGGACGTGCCACTCAAGCCCATCGCCGGCCTGATCGCAATCGAGGACGCCTTCTACTCGGCGGTCTCGCGCGACTTCAAGCCGGACGCCCATCGCGGCTTCGCCTTTCACTTCAAACCCGGCGTGCTCGATCCCGAGACCCAGGTGACGCGCGCCTGCACCGCGCTCGGCGTCGCCCCGGAGCGCATCGCCGCCCAGGCGCGCGTCCACAACCGGCTGCCCGCGCTGCGCAGCGGCCATTTCGATCTGGTGAAGCGGCTCGACGCGGCGCTCGCCGGATCCCGGCTCGCCGTGACCGGCAACTGGTTCCTGGGCGTCTCCATGGAGGACGCCCTGACCCGCAGCCGCAGCGAATCGGACCGTCTCTTTGGCGCCTGAATCCAAAGACACCCGAGTCAACCCGAAACGAGAACCTAGAGGATATGCGTAAGACACTCGTCGCACTGACCCTGGTCTGCCTGACCGGATCCGCCGCCGCCGAAGAGATCGGCAGCGTTTCGACCAAGTTCAAATTGATGGGGCCCAACGACAAGATCGTGGTCGAGGTGTTCCAGGACGAAGACCTGCCCGGCATCGCCTGCTATCTGAGCCGCGCCAAGACCGGCGGCGTCTCGGGCGCCGTCGGCGTGGCCGAGGACACCTCGGACGCCTCGCTCGAATGCGTCCAGATCGGTCCGGTCGCACTCACCGACGACATTCGTTCCGGCAAGCGCAACGGTGAGCAGGTGTTCAAAAAACGCACCTCGCTCATCACCAAGACCCTGCAGGTCGTGCGCTTCTACGACGCGCCGCGCAACGCCGTCGTCTATCTGACCTACAGCGACCGCATCATCGAGGGCTCGCCCAAGAACAGCGTCTCCGCCGTGGCCATCCAGCCCTGGCCGAATGCAGCGGCGCCAGCCACGTCCAACAAGTGATCCCCCCGCGTCGAGGCATCCAGCCTCGGCGCTGTCGCCCCTTCCCGGATAGAACCGCAAAGGCGCAAAGAGCGCGAAGAGTCATTCGGATTCACCTCGGCCGCCGACCCATTCCGACCGACCTCGACATAGAGAAGGGGTCACTAAAATCCCTTTGCGTCCTTCGCGCCTTCGCGGTTCAGTTCTTCCAATACGACCGCAACATCGCCGCGATGACCGCAAGAGTCGAAGCCGCTACTATTCGTGCCTCGCGGTAACTCTTCCGCGTCACACCAACCGAGACAGAGACGACAAGATGAGCAAGATCCATTTCATCGGCGGAGAGAAAGGCGGCGTCGGCAAATCGGTGCTCGCGCGCGTCCTGGCGCAGTATCACATCGACAGGGACCTGCCCTTCGCGGCCTTCGACACCGACCGCTCCCACGGTGCCCTGCTTCGCTTCTATGCCGATTACAGCAATCCGATCCTGCTCGAAGACGCCGAGAGTGCCGACCGACTGATGGAGTCCGCGCTCGAAACCGAGCGCAATGTCCTGGTGGATCTGGCCGCGCAGACCTCGGCGCCGCTGCATCGCTGGATCGACCAGGCCGATCTCCTTGAACTGGCAAGCGAGGAAGACATTCCGATCGTCTTCTGGCATGTGATCGACGATGGCGCCGACGGCATCGCCCTGCTCGACAACCTGCTCGACCGTTACGGCAACGGTGCCGCCTACGTCGTCGTCCGCAATCAGGGGCGCGGCAAGAACTTCTCCGCCTACGAGGCATCCGAGGCTCGCGCCAAGGCCGAGGAGATGGGCGCGTACCAGATCGACCTGCCCGAACTGCACGCCGGCTCCATGCGCAAGATCGATCACGGCGGCATCAGCCTCTGGGCCGCGATCCACAACAAGGAATCGGGGCTCGGACTCATGGACCGCCAACGGGTCAAGGTCTGGATCAAGCGCGCCTACCAGCAGCTCGACACCCTGAATGAGGCACTGCTGGCTCCGGCGGAAGACTGATCGTCGAACGCCACGCAGGCAGCACGGGGAACCGCAAAGGATTTCAACGTATCGGGCAGGACGTGGCGCTCATCCACACACCAATGCCGCCGATGTAACGCGCCTGGTCGTTCTTGGCGATCAGCGCGCCTTTGCGGCTCTCATGGCCGATCTCGAATCAGCGATCCATCGCCCCGCGAGAAACGACGACCGGTGGTGCGCTGCGCAGGGTCTGAAGCACCACGCAGTAGCGCTCCGTCACAGCGATTACCTTGTCGAGCGTCTCCTCGTCGGCATCCGCATCCAATTCGAAACGCATGCGGATCTCGCGAAAACCGACCGGAGCGTCCTTGGCGAGCCCAAGCGTCCCGCGAAAATCCAGATCGCCCTCGGCCAAAACCCGCCCGGAACGCAGCGTGACACCAAAAGCCGTGGCGACGGCCTGCAAGGTGACGCCTGCGCAGGCGGCAAGGGCCTGCAACAGCATGTCACCGGAGCACGCCTGGGTCCCGCTGCCACCGGTCGCCGGATGCAGCCCCGCCTCGACCAGCGCCCGACCGGTATCGATCGAGCAGGCCAGGTTCTCGCCGAGCCGCCCCTCCGCCTTGAGCGTAACGATCGCCGACTCGGGATCCTCTAGATATCGCTCCTTCAACGGTGCCTGGAGCGCGCGCAACTCATCGGAATGCATTATCCACCCTCGCTATCTCAGTGTTGTCAGCAGACAGGAGGGATGCGGGCGAAACCCGGACGATCAACGCTTGGCCGTTCCCAGAATCAGCCGCGCAGCCCCAGATTCACAGACCGACCCCAATGAATTGAGAGCTGCCCAGCAGCCAATCACAAGCCGGCCAGCAGCTCCTCAACGGCCTGCTGCACCTGCTCGTTGTCGAAGTTGCAGCCGGAATCGCGCTTGATTACGATCCGCAGCCTGTTGATGATGTCTTCGGTCAGGATCGCCCTGATGACGTTTTCGCGAGCCAGCGCGTTGACTTTGTTCCAATGCTGCTCAAGCAAGCGTCTGCGGGTCAGCCCATATCTGGAGATCAGTGCGAGTCTTGCGCAATCATCAAGACTGATATCGGGCCGCAAATCCACGGAGAACACCAGATTCGCCTCCACCTTGTCGTGGGCCGATATGTGGTAGACCTGCCAGGTCGTCAGATTGGTCAGGAAGGCCCAGCGAATGCCGGAATAGGCGCCATAGGACGTGGCCTGAAAGATGTGTTTGTCGCGCAACGACATCCCCGCTTTCTTGGCTTCGCCAACCATCAGATCCTCGGAATCGACCGACAGGACATAGTCGGCCTTCCGGCCCTGAATGCGCTGCTCGGCCTTGACCTCATCCATGCTGTATCCGAAGGCCTCCATCAGGATCCTGTCGATCACCATCCTGGTGTTGCTTTCGTTGCACTGGTTTTCCGTAGCCGCCTGAATCAGAGGCATGAAGGACCTGAGCACTTTCTGTAGCTCGGCAGCACGCTCCATAAGTGCCTGCTGGCGCGTTTTTCTGCGCTTCAGTGTCGGCGTCTGGACCTGACTTTCATCCTGATCGTTCTCTTCCGCAGGATCCTCGCCATCGCCCGAAGAATCCACGTTCACCCCGAACGCAACAGCAAGTGCCTCCAGACCACCGTTGTAGCCATGGCCAACGGCCCGGAACTTCCAGATGCCATGATATCGATACAGCTCCCCAAGGATCAGCGCAAGCTCGTCGTTCGATTCCTGTAAATCGTACCGGGCGAAGCAGTCGCCAGCAGGATCGGCGAGTCGGATATACACCTGGTCCAACATCCCGAAGCTCGGGCGCTCGCCATCCTGACGGAGGTCGAGCGTGATGGTGATCACGATCTTGGCGACATCATCAGGGACACGCGTCAAATCGACCGCGAACTCTCTGCGATCCTCACCATTGTTAGGCTCGGCGTTAAGCATGAGGCACTCAGATTGAGCCACGGGCTGGTTATAGAACACGAAGTCTCCGTCGCACCGAACACGACCGCTCGCGCTCACCAGAAACGCGCTGGCGTCGATCTCGCAGGTTGCGTCCGCGTCCCAACCAACACCCACGAGAATTCGTTCATGATCGATTTGAACATTCGCGCCCCGCACCAACACATCCGTCATCTCAGCTTTCCTCGTCTTCGCTCACAGACGGCCTACCGCAGCCGCTACTGGCGCAGCCTTGCACAGTAAGCCCTGACCGGGCAACGACCCAGGACCAAGCGCTTCAAGCGGCTGGAACGGGATGAGACAAGCTGTCCTCGACACTCAGCCCCTGCCCCGCAACTCAAGGCATCTCCGACACCCCCGACGCACTGCGGCGAGGCTCGCGAAATAATGCAACACTGGGAACACCTCTGGACGATCCGGACGACCATCCGCTAGGCAATCACCGATCGACGTCTGTGCGACCCGCAACCAACCGGAGAAACCTTAGTGACTGACAACCCTCAAGCACTGATGGCCGTCTCACTCGGCCTGATTGTGTCCTGCATTATCATCATCGTGCTCTTCATCATCTTCGTGCACACGATGCCAGGGAAAATCGCGCGGAAGCGGGGCAATCCACAAGCCGAGGCGATCGAGATCCTTTCACTGCTCGGGTTGCTGATCTTCCCACTGTGGATGGCCGCTTTGGTGTGGGCCTTTATCCGGCCGTTCACCCTGCCAGTGGAATTGGTTGGTCGCAACGATCGCAGCGCACCCGAGCCGGGGTCAGAGCAAAAACCCAAGCCCGAGCCAAAGCCCGAACTGACGCGGGTAACATTCGACGCACCCGCAACGACCGCAGGAGAGGCGTGAACCATGGAACTACTCGTCACCGTCGCGTATTTCTGCCTCGTCTGGCTGATTTTCTACCGATTCCACCTGATGCGGTTCAACCTGTTTTGGAAGTTCGTCGTCTTCGGCCTCTACGGCGCTGCGGTCCTGACCGAAGTGGTCGTCCTCGGTCAGACAACGCCCTACTCCAAACACATGGTGGTCGAGCGAGTGGTGGTCCAACTTGCTCCCGAGTTTGGCGGTCTGGTAGCCGATGTCTACGCCAAACCCAACCATCCGATGACCAAGGGTGACCCGATCTTCAGCATGGACGTGTCGCCCTGGAAAGAAAAGCTGCAGGAGGCCAAAGGGGCATTGGCCAGTGCCAAGCAGGAGCAGAATGCGGTGGAAGCGGAACTCGCCGCCGCCCAGCGCAAACTGGAAGAGGCGTCCAGGCTGGTGCCGAAACAGATGATGGCGGCCCAGAGCTCGATCTCCGTGGAGATCGCGTGGACGGACTGAAGGCTCAAATCTCAGAGATTCAGAGCAAGCAGCAGAGCCTTGAGGCCGAGCTGGAGGAGGCGAGCTACAACCTGGATCACGCGACCGTGGTGGCGCCGGCGGACGGCTATCTGGTGGACTTGGTGTTACGTCCTGGGGCCTTCATCCGGCTCAAACAGCCAGTCGCGACCTTCGTCAGCACCCAAGAGGTTTATCTGGCGGCCAGTATCGATCAGCGAGCGACCCAGTGGATTCGCCCAGGCGATCTCGCCCATTTCGCCTTGAGCATGTATCCGGGACACATCTTCAAGGCGAGAGTGGATTCGGTCGTATGGGCTTCCGGCCGCGCCCAGTTGCAGGCATCGGGCATCCTTCCCTCCGAGCAAACCGTTGGGGCGAGCCGAACCTTTTTCGTCAAATTGGTGCCGGAGGGTGATTTCACCCAGACGCCGCTGGAGTTTGGCGCCAGCGGTCTCGCGGCCATCTTCACGGATAAAGCGGTGGACCTCGTCAAGGTACTGCGGATGATCGAAATCCAGTCTGAGAGCCTGCTCAACTACGTCTACAACCCGTTCTGACAGACCCGATCATGTCCGCAGCAATCGATTGCAATCAAAGGCCCCCTCGGCGTTTCGCCTATCTGCTAGGGACCTTGCTGCTGCTGATCTTGCTCCACCCCTTGCTCGTCGGGCTCGCTGGAGAATCCGTCTTCTTCGACGTATTTTTGTCCATGGTCGTCATCGCCAGCGTCTACGCCGTACCCAGCAACTCGCTCACGAGGATGGTCTTCTTCGTGCTGACAGCCCCGGTCCTCGGCGCCCGCTGGCTGATGTATCTCGTCTCGAACGACGCGATCATCCTGATCGGATTGGCCGCCAGCGCGGCCTTCATCGCGCTGAGCGCGGCCAGAATCCTCTCGTATGTGATGACCCAGCGGACCGTCACGACCGAAATCATCTTGGCTGCGCTCTGCGTCTACCTGCTGTTCGGGGTTGCCTGGGGTCTGACTTATGCCTTGATCGAACAGGCCATGCCTGGCGCCTTCCAGATTCCAGGCATGGCACCTGACAGCGCCATACTGCAACCGCTCCTGTACTTCAGCCTGGTGACGCTCACCACAGTGGGCTACGGAGACATCAGTCCGCAGCTACCCTTTGCTCAAGCATGGGCGAATATCGAAGCCCTCCTCGGACAAATCTATCTAGCGGTCCTGGTCGCACGCTTGGTGGGCATTCAGGTCGCGCAGTCGATGAATACGCCCCAAGCGGAGCGTTGCGAACGGCCAGAGCGGAACGGTTAGGTTCTCGACCAACCGAAGCGGAGCGAATCAGGTACGCCTTTGCACACTGGCCCAAAAGCGATTGGATCAGACACAAAAAAGCCGGCGTTAACCGGCCGATTTGTATCTTGAATTTTGGTGGGCGCACGTGGGATCGAACCACGGACCCCTGCCGTGTGAAGGCAGTGCTCTCCCGCTGAGCTATGCGCCCCAAGAGGTCAGCTAATGTACCCGAATGACCCGACCCGGTCAACATCCCGACTCACGGCAATTGTCGCTCCAACGCAAGCGCGCGTAACACACGTATGGACGGCGTGCTGACCGTTGGAGCGATCGGTATGAGGTGCCGCCGGCCGGGGACACGGCGAATGCCAGTCGGCGGCCCTGGTCTGGGCTTGGGTTGGTTGCCCAGGCCGTCTATCAGTAACCGGCGTCGTTCGACTCACGGCCCAGCTCAAGGATCTCCATGCGGTAGTTGCCGCTGGGGTTCTCCGCTGTGGGTCCCTGGGTGAGGAGCGCGAGTCCGGAATCGACACCACGCTCGCGGAGCCATTGACGTAGGAATCCCGACCAGTCGGAACGGTCGGCGTCGACCTGGATCGCCTCAATGCCGTATGAGAATTGCAGCGACTGGCAGGTGGCGGCGCTGGGGCTGAAGGCGATGATCCAGACCGGCGGACGGAAACGGGCGACATTGCGCGGGGTGCTCCCGGAGCGGGTGGGCACCAGGACGCAACGGGGCTCGCTGTTGTCGATGGTGTGATAGACGCTGGAGGCGATGAGATCGACGGCGCTCATGCGGTCGCTGCCGCCGAAGCTGTCCATGGTGCGCACGAAGGGCTGCTTGCTGCGTTCCGGTTCGACATGGGTGGCGATGCTGGCGAGCATGGCGACCGATTCAACCGGATAGCGCCCGACGGCGGATTCGGCGGAGAGCATGACGCAATCGGTTCCGCCGAGGATGGCATTGGCCACATCCGTAGCCTCGGCCCGAGTCGGGCGACGATAGGTGACCATGGACTCCAGCATCTGGGTCGCGGTGATCACGGGCTTTCCGAAATGGTTGGCCAGATCGGTGATCTGTTTCTGCACCACGGCGATGCGCTCGATCGGGATCTCCACGCCCAGGTCGCCGCGCGCCACCATGATGCCGTCGGCGACACGCAGGATCTCGGTCAGGTTGTCGAGCGCCCCGGCCCGCTCGATCTTGGCGATGATGAAGGGGGCATAACCCATCTCGCCCGCAGCACGGCGCACCGCCAGGATGTCATCGGCGGTTGCGACGAACGACTGGCTGACCGCATCGAGACGGTGCTCGGCGGCGAATTTCAGCCACTCGCGGTCCTCGGGCGTGAAGGCGCTGATCCCCAGATCGATTCCGGGTAGGTTGACCCCCTTGCGCGAGGTCAACTCGCCGCCGACCCGCACGCGGCAGAGGATGTCCGATCCCTGAACCGACTCCACGCGCAGCAGAATGAAACCGTCGTTGAGGTAGAGCCGGTCGTTCGGTTTCACCGCATTCGGCAGATCGGGGAAGCTGACGCCGATCCGCTCCTGGTCGCCCAGGATATCGTCCGTGGTCAGCGTCAGCAGGTCGTCGCGCTGCAGTTCGATGGGCTCGGACGCGAGATCGCCGATACGCATCTTGGGTCCGGGCAGATCCCCCATGATGGTGACGCGCCGTCCAGCCGTTTTAGCGGCTTGGCGAATGCGCGTGACGACCTCGGCGTGGTAGTCGGGATCGCCGTGCGAGAGGTTCAATCGGGCGATATTCATCCCAGCCTGGATCAACTGGACCAGCAGTTCCGGGGAATCCGAGGCAGGTCCGATCGTGGCCACGATCTTGGTCTTGTGGTCGGGCAGGTGCATTGAGGTATATCCCCTTGAGGAACGTGGTTGAGAATGGGTCTGGGAGCGCGAGCGCCCGGATATCCGGGCGAAATGGCGCTGGAATCATCCGGCGCGCGAGGTATCGCGCCAGTGCTGGATCGCGGCGGCATCGATGGCCTGATCGCGCGCATAGAGTCGTTGAAGCTCATCTCGACGCCCAGGGGGCGCGTCCTTGAGCAATCGCTTCAGGGTCAGAGCAGGCGCATCCCGCAGCACGCCACCGGCGACGATCTCAAGCAAATAGAGGTTACGGTCGCCGATATCGGCGCTGAACTCTACCCGCCCATCCAACCAGGCGACGGCGTCGCCGTAGAGCGGATTGGCGTCGGGTGTGGTTGCCGGATCCAGACCGGCGTACTTGTCCACCTCGTGCCCGCTCGGCAGACCGAAGCGCCAGATCGCCTCAAGGTCCGACCCTTGGAGCAGATGCAGGGCACAACGCTGACTGGACTCGATCAGCGACCAGGTATGGTGCTGCCTGGCGATGACGATCAGCATGCGCGGCAGGCTATCGACGATGGAAGCGCGCGTCACCGAGGTCGCGATCAGTCCGCCACGACGCTCGCCGTCGCATGCGGTCACCAGCCACAGCGGCGTGTCGTAGCACTCGAAGACCCTGGAGATGGCGTCGAGCGGCGCACCCGAAAGAGCGTTTGGATTCGACATGGGTCCGGATTCTCGTAGTCGGCCAAGGTCGGCGCGGACCAGGGCTCAGAGTATGACAGACACGGGTGACGATACGCCTATCGGGCCGGTGCGGCCTCGGGGAATGGTTCTGGATCGATGTCCTGATAGGCGCGCTGAACAAAACGCGGCGTGCAAATGGCGTAGAAAACCAGGTCGGTCTCACCCAGATTGGCGATTCGCTGCCCAGCCCCGGCGGGGATGACGACCAGATCGCCCGGACCGACCAGACGCGGCTCCAAGCCCTCGACCTCGACGCGTCCTCGTCCAGAAAGCATCAGATAGCGCTCGACGATGCCCTCCAGCCGGTGCAAACGGGTCGTCACACCTGGCACGACCCGCGCACGGGCAATCGAAACATCCGGATCCTCATCGCGATTCCAGGACTCCAGGATGTAACACCCCTCGGCAATATAAAACTCATCGCCCTCTCTTGGCGAATGCACCGAGGGCGATTGGAGTGCCGCCTTCATCTCACAGCCGTCCAGCCTGACGGCGGTAAGCCTCGGAGCGGCGGTCACCGCCACGCGGACGCGGCTGGGCGCGACGGTTGAGAACGCCCTCGATTTCGGAGCAAAAAGCAGGCGTCCCGAGCACCCACGCCTTGTTGGTCGCGTCGCGAACCTCTTTCAGCAAGGTCTCTGAGGCTGGCGTTTCCGCAGCCTTGGCGTACTGTTCGCGGCGCGCCTTGGCGCTACGACCGAGCCGTTCGTATTCGTAGTGAGGGGTCACCAGACCATCGTCCGCCCCGGTGGCGTTGGCGGCATAGCTCGACCAGCCATATTCGGACGGATGCTCGACCAGACCGGCACGCACCGGATTGGCCTCGACATAATGCGAAATGGCCTGCAGATAGCCCTTGGGATCGACGAGCGTCGCGCGATAGCGTCCTTCCCAGAGGGTTCCCGTACGGTCATAGCGATTGTTGAAATACTGAACGTAATACCGCCCGACATATTGCATCAGCTTGCCGATACCGTTCTCGACATGGGGCGTGAGCAGCACATGGAAGTGATTCGGCATCAGCACATAGGCGTGAATGTCGCACTCGAACTTCTGCGCGGCCACGTTCATCTTATCCCAGATGAACCAGTAATCATCCTCTTCGAACAGGATTTGCTGACGGTTGTTGCCGCGCTGAATAACGTGCTGTGGATAGCCGGGAAGGACGAAGCGGGGAAGGCGTGCCATGATAGGGTCGGATCCGGTTGATTGACCTGAAATCAAGTATAGACGGCTTATCCAGGCTTGCTTTTCGGTCGGCACCTAACGAAACATACGGCGCCATCCCGTCCCGCTCGGCATTCATCCGTACGCCCCCATTCGATTTCCGACACACCCAGATGCCTCCCATGAATTCAGAATCGACCGAGCTCGCACTCCCCATCGATGCGGTGTTTCCCGCGCTGGACGAGGCACTGAGCCGAGGTCATGCCCTGCTCCAGGCCCCCACCGGATCGGGCAAATCGACCGGTGTTCCGCTACGGCTGATGGGCTCCGACTGGCTTGGCGGACAGCGCATCCTGATGCTGGAACCGCGCCGGCCGGCCGCGCGCATGACCGCCGCGCGCATGGCATCCGTACTGGGCGAGGCGCTCGGCGAACGTGTCGGCTATCAGGTCCGCTTCGACCGCCGGATCGGGCCGCGCACCCGGATCGAGGTGGTCACCGAGGGTATCCTGACTCGGCGCATCCAATCGGACCCCGCGCTTGAAGGCGTGGGTCTGCTCATCTTCGACGAGTTCCACGAGCGCAACCTGCCATCGGACCTGGGATTGGCGCTGGCGCTGGACGCCGCGACCAACCTGCGCCCGGATCTGAGACTCCTGGTGATGTCGGCCACGCTGGACGCCGAGCCCGTCGCACGACTGCTTGGCGGGGCGCCGATCCTGCGCGGCGAGGGACGCAGCTTTCCGGTCGAGATCCGCTATGCCGACCACCAACCAGATCCAGACCCGGTGACGGCCGTCCTCGCCGGCATTCGCCATGCCCTGCGCACCGAAGACGGCGACATCCTGGTCTTCCTACCCGGGGCGCGCGAGATCGACCGCTGCGTCGAGCAACTCAAGGACGTGGTTGATTCCGCGACATCGATCCTTCCCCTGCACGGAAGTCTGCCCACGCAGACTCAGGACCAGGCGCTGCTCCCGAGCACGCCGGACACGCGCCGCGTGATCGTCGCCACCGATATCGCCGAAACCAGCGTCACAATTCAAGGAGTCAGAGTCGTTGTCGATAGCGGACTCAGCCGCAAGCCGCGCTTCGATCCTGGCTCGGGGCTCGAACGGCTCGTCACTGTACCTGTCCCCATCGCTTCGGCCGATCAGCGAGCCGGACGCGCCGGACGTGTGGCCCCCGGCATCTGCTATCGACTCTGGACCCGTGCTCAGGAGCACGGAAGACCCGCGCATCGTACCCCAGAGATTCTACAATCGGACCTGGCTCCCTTGGTCGTCGAGCTGGCCCTCTGGGGCGTCAAGGATCCCAACGCACTCGCCTGGCTCGATCCGCCTCCCGCTCCGGCGTGGGAGCAAGCCGTCGCGCTGCTGAAAACTCTCGGGATGCTGGACGCACGGGGCGCGCTGACCCGGCTCGGTCGCGCCATGACGCCACTTCCCTTGCATCCGCGACTCGCCGCCATGCTGCTCGGCGCCGCGCCGCAGGCCCGCCAGACGGCGGCCGATCTCTGCGCGCTCCTGACCGAGCGCGATCCCATGACGTACCGCCCAGACCAAGGACGGCAAAGCGACCTGGACCTTCGGCTGCGCGCGCTCCAACAAGGCCGCGCGAAGACCCGCATTGCAGGCATGGACGCGAACCGGCTCGGTGCCATAGATCGGGTCTCGCGGCAACTGCTGGGGCTGATCAAGGACGTCTCGCCGGACCTGTCCGAACCGTCGGGCATCCGCTCTCCGGGCGCACTGCTGGCGCTCGCCTATCCGGATCGCGTCGCCCAGCGCCGCAATGGGTCCGACGACCGCTACCTGCTGGCCTCGGGCGGCGGTGCCGTGCTGCCCCGCGACGACGCGCTCGCAGTCCATCCCTATCTGGTCATCGCCGCACTCGACGCGCGCGGCCGGGACGGACGGATCCAACTGGCATTACCGATCGAGGCGTCCGAATTGCGCACGCTGTTCGAGTCACGCATCGAACGCACGCAGGAGGTCTTCTGGGATGCCGCACGGGACGCGGTCGTCGCCCGCGAGACCGAGCAACTGGGCGCCATCAGCCTGGCCTCGCGACCGCTGGCGCTGAACGACGGGGAGGCGACCGCGCGACTCCTGCTCGAACGCATTCGCGAACAGCCCGAGCGCGCCTTCGACTGGACCGAATCGGCACGCCAGGTCCAGGCCCGTGTCGGCCTCATGCGCCAGAACGAAGGGAATGGAGATTGGCCGGATCTCTCGCTCGAAGGGCTGCTCGAACGCTTGGATGAATGGCTCGCCCCCTGGATCGTCGGCCGATCGAGGATGGCCGAGATTCAGCGCCTCGACCTGTCTGAGATCCTGCTCTCTCAACTTAGCTGGGAGCAGCGGCAACGGCTGGATCGCGAGGCCCCCAAGACCCTGACCACGCCGGCCGGCAACCAGCGACCGCTCGACTATGTCAGCGGCGAGGTGCCTGTGCTCGCGGTGCCGCTCCAAGAAATGTTCGGGCTGGAGGACACGCCGCGCCTCTGCAACGGACGCGTGCCGGTCCTGCTGCATCTGCTGTCGCCTGCGCGCCGCCCTATTCAGGTTACCCAGGACCTGGCCGGATTCTGGGCCAGGGGTTACGCCGAGGTACGCAAGGAGCTGCGGGGTCGCTATCCCAAGCATCAGTGGCCCGAGGATCCGACCGAGGCCCAGGCGGTGGTCGGCGGAATCCGCAGGAGACGCCCGCCCGACACGAAGCGCTGAACGCCGACCTGAAGCTCCATTCCTCAATCCGCCAGCCTCGGACTATCATTTCGACGGGATCGGGACAGCGCAGATCCCACCCAAACACGAACCGATTCGGTTATTGAAGCAATCGGCCAATCACCGGGCCGCTCCACCGACACACCTCGACGAGGGAGATAGATGAAAAACACGAGAGTCGTACTCTTCACCCTACTGACGGCAAGCTGCACCGCGTTCGCCGCCCACGGTCACTGGGGCTATTCGGGTGCCGAGGGGCCGGATCACTGGGGCGAGCTCGACCAGGCATTCAGCGTCTGCGGCAGCGGCAAGAACCAGTCACCGGTGGACCTGACCGAATTCATCGACGCCCAACTGCCCCCGATCGGCTTCCACTACCAGCCTGGCGGCGAGGAAGAGGAGAACAACGGCCATAGCATCCAGATCGATTACGCCAAGGGCAGCGGCATCAGCCTCAACGGTCACGAGTACGCGCTCAAGCAGTACCACTTCCATACGCCCAGCGAGAATCATATCCGAGGCAAGGCGTTCCCGATGGAGGCCCATCTAGTTCACGTCGACGCGCATGGCAAGATCGCCGTCATCGCGGTCATGATCCAGGAAGGTGCGGAGAACCCCGCCCTGACCGAAGCCTGGTCCCTCATGCCGGAACAGCCCGAAACAAAGGTGCATCTGCATCATCCGGTGTCCGCCGAGGACCTGCTACCCAAGAACCGCGACTATTACCGCTTCACCGGCTCGCTCACCACCCCGCCCTGCACCGAGGGTGTCGCCTGGCTGGTGATGAAGGAGCCTGTCACGGCCTCGGCCGACCAAATCCGCAAATTCGCCAGCGTGATGGGACACCCGAACAACCGCCCGATCCAGGCGGCCAATCATCGCGTGATCCTCGAATAGGAACCCGCACTTTGAGTCCAGACAGCGCCTCGACCACCGGCGTCATCCTCGCAGGCGGTCGAGCACGCCGCATGGAGGGTCGGGACAAGGGACTGATCCGGCTCGCCGAACGCCCCTTGATCGAGTGGGCAATCGAGTCACTGACGACTCAGGTCGACTCGATCTTCATCAGCGCCAATCGCAACCTCGAGCACTACGCAACCTATGGCTACCCGGTCATCGGCGATCTCCAGAGCGGATTCCAGGGGCCGCTGGCCGGATGTCTCGCCGCCATGCTGGCCGCACGCACCGACTGGATCCTGACCCTACCCTGCGATGCGCCGCTCGCGCCAAAGGATCTGCGCGCCCGGCTCGGCGCGGTGATGGCCGCAGAGAACGCGGACCTGGCCATCGCCAGCGACGGACATCGGCACCAGCCACTGCACGCGCTGATCCGAACGTCGCTCGCAGAGGATCTGCGCGGCTTTCTCGATGGAACGGAACGCAAGGTGGATATTTGGCAGAACCGCCACCAACTGGCCGTCGCCGACTTCAGCGACCAATCCGAGCGCTTCCTGAACATCAACACGCCTGCGGATCTCGCCCAACTCGAACGCACGCTCGCCGCCGATAGCGGGTAGCCCTTGACATTCCTCGCTCGCGTTTTTACTTTACATAACACAAGCGCTCATCCGAGGCTTGAATACAACGCGGTTCGTTCAGAACGCCTTATTCACATATTGCTCCCATGAGGATATGCCATTGAACAACATCGACTTCTCTCCGCTCTTCCGCTCCATGATCGGCTTCGACCGCATGACCTCGGCGCTCGAAAACGCCTCGCGGTCCGAGCCGGGCGGTTATCCCCCTTACAACATCGAGGCCAGCGGTGAGAACGACTACCGCATCACCATGGCGGTCGCCGGTTTCTCCCAGAAAGACCTGAGCCTGGAGGTCCGAGAGAACATCCTCACGGTATCCGGCGGACGACCCGAGGAAGAGGACGGTTCCCGCCGCTTCCTCTATCGCGGCATCGCCAACCGCAGCTTCGAGCGCAAGTTCCAGCTTGCCGACTACGTCAAGGTGGTGGATGCGCGGCTCGAAAACGGGTTGCTGCACATCGACCTGCGACGCGAGATCCCCGAGGCCATGAAGCCGCGCAAGATCGAGATCCGAGGCGACAGCCAACGCTTCATCGACGGGTCGGCCAATGAGGCGGCCGCCTGACCCCCGTGATCGGATAGAAGACGCTGGGCATTCGCCCGGCGTTTTTCGTCTCGGCGACCGGCGCGCCAGCCCGGCCGTCTCGATCTTGCGCGATCGGCATCCCGCAGTTACCGTCCTGATCGTCCCCGCTCTCGGCGAACGATGCGCCGATTCAACGCGTTCCTTGCGAAGATCACACCCATGATGTCCAAGCCAGCCTCCATCCCGCTCATACTCTGTCTGTCGCTGCTGCTGCCGCTGTCCTCCGCCCAGGCCGCGCTGCCCTTTGCGCTGGATGGCAAACCGCTGCCGAGCCTGGCGCCCATGCTGGAGCAGGTGGTGCCGGCGGTCGTCAACGTATCGACCGTCACCCGGATCGCGGCCGCCGACCACCCGCTGCTGCGCGACCCCTTTTTCCGCTACTTCTTCGATGTTCCTCAACAGCAGCGTCGACGCGAAAACAACAGCCTGGGCTCCGGGATCATCGTCGACGCCCGACGCGGACTGGTGCTCACCAACTATCACGTCATCGCCAAGGCGGACGAGATCAAGGTCACGCTCCATGACGGACGCACCCTGAGCGCCACGCTCGTCGGCAACGATCCCGACACCGACGTCGCCGTGCTGCGCATCCCGGCCAAGAATTTGAAGGCACTCGCGTTTTCCGACTCGGACACCCTGCGGGTCGGCGATTTCGTGGTCGCGATCGGCAATCCATTCGGGCTGAAACAGACCGTCACCTCCGGCATCGTCAGCGGACTCGGCCGCACCGGACTCGGAATCGAGGGATACGAGAACTTCATCCAGACGGACGCCTCCATCAATCCGGGCAACTCGGGCGGCCCCCTGGTCAATCTGCGCGGCGAACTGGTCGGCATGAACACGGCCATCCTGGCCCCCGGTGGCGGCAACATCGGCATCGGCTTCGCCATTCCGGCCAACATGGCACGCTCCATCATGGAACAACTGCTGGAGTTCGGTGCGGTCAGACGTGGACTCTTCGGTGTCCGGGTGCAGGATTTGACCGACGAATTGGCCAGCGCATTGGATCTGAACGATCGTGACGGCGTCCTGGTGGCAGACGTGGATCCAGGCTCGGCCGCCGAGGAGGCCGGCCTGCGTCAGGGCGACCTCATCCTCGCCGTCAACGGCAAAGCGATCGGCGGATCGTCCGATCTGCGCAACCGCTTCGGACTGCTGCGCATCGGCGAGCGGGTGGATCTGGATATCGTGCGAGGCGGCAAGACGCTGCATCTGACCGGCGAAATCGGCGACCCCTACCGCAGCTTCGTGCCGGGCAAACAGATCTCGTCCAGCCTCGAGGGCGCGCTCTTCGGCGAGTTCAGCCACAGCGGCGGGGTTCCAGCGATCCCGGTGGGCAGCGTCGAGCCCAACAGCTCGGCCTGGAACGCCGGGCTGCGCGAAGGCGACCGCATCATCCAGGTCAATGGCCAAGAGATCGCCCGGCTGCGCGACATCAGGGACGTGCTCAAAAGCTCGCGCGGGCTCTACAGCCTGCGCATCCAACGCGGCGACGAATTGCTCCTACTCTCCCGGCGTTGAGCCATCCCGGCCGCTGATTCAGCGGTGGTTCAGGGTCGACGCCCTAGGATGGCCTCCAAGACGGGGGAACTGGCCCCCGTTTCAGGAGCAGAGGAGACCATCCCATGAGCCCCGTTTCCACCACATTCCATACACCGAAACTCACGCGACTCGTGACCCTGTTCTCCGCGATCCTCGTCGCGGGTTCCTTGGCATTGCCAACAGCCGCGTCCGCCGGCGGACGCGGCTGGGACTCTCACCGTGACGCGGACCGCTGGGACTCACCTCCGCCGCGTCACTTCAGGCATCACCACCGCCGGCACCACCATCACAACCATCGGCGGACCTATATCTACGACTACGGCTACCGGCCTAGAGTGGTCTACAAGGAACGCTGGCCGCGCCGCCACCGCCGCGATGGAGTCACGATCATCTATCGCGACTATTGACCCGGTGCCATCGGTCGCGCGCCATGGGCAGGCGCCCGACCGATCGACAGACCCGGAACATCCGCGCGCATCTACACCGCGACACGCCCGGACTGTGCTAGATTCCCGCAGACCGTCACAGGCACGGGAGCCGATTCGACATGCAATTGTCTACGTTCATTCTGGCCGCCTTGCTGCTCTGCATGGCGCCGCCGACCACCTGGGCCGGCTCCGGACAGGGCCGACAGATGTCGCCCGACCGAGCCGGCGAAATCGCGCGCAGCCAGACCGGAGGCCGCGTGCTGGCCGTCCAGTCGGCCGACGGGGGCTACCGGGTGAAGGTCCTGACCCCCGACGGCCAGGTGCGCTACGTCTTCGTCCCCAACCGCTGAGCAGGCGGCCGCCTCGCGTGCAGCCCTGCCCGCTATCACCAACAGACACCAACGCATGCGCATCCTGATCATCGAGGACGAGCCCGAGCTCCGTCGACAGATCGCCGCCCGACTCTCGCAGGACGATTGCGCGGTCGAGGGCACCGGCGACGGCCAGGAAGGTCTCTATCTCGCGAGCGAATACGCCTTCGACGCCGCCATCATCGATCTCGGCCTGCCCGGTCTTTCCGGACTCGATATTATCCGCCGGCTGCGTGCCAAGGAGAGCCTCCTGCCGATCCTCATTCTCACCGCGCGCGACCGTTGGGAGGACAAGGTCGAGGGGTTGGAGGCCGGCGCCGACGACTATCTGGCCAAGCCCTTCCACCAAGAGGAACTGCTCGCGCGGCTCCGGGCGCTGATCCGGCGCGCCGCTGGCACCGCCTCGCAGGAACTGCACCTGGGCCCCATGCGACTGGACCTGACCGCCCAGAAGGTCTGGATGCGGGATCGACCCATCGAGATCACCGCCTATGAATACCGTCTACTCGAACAATTGGCCGCCAGCCGGGGCAAGGTGCTCTCCAAGCAGGATCTCGCCGACCGTCTCTATCCGCATGACGAGGATCGCGAGAGCAACGTGATCGAGGTGCTGGTCGGGCGTCTGCGCCGCAAGCTCGACCCGGACGGTTCGCTCAATCCGATCGAGACGCTACGCGGACGCGGCTACCGCCTGACCCTGGGCGACGACGCCGGCAAGGACCCGGCTGGATGATGTCGCTGCGCACCCGCGTCGCGCTCTCCGGCGCCGTGGTGCTGACCGTCTTTGTGCTGCTCACCAGCCTGGCGCTGGAACGCGCAGTTCGCGATACCGTCCTCTCGGCGCGGGAAGAACGGCTACAGGCCCAGGTCTTCCTGCTGATGGCGGCCGGCGAGGAGGAGCCCGGCGGACTGGTCTTCCCCAAGGCGCTCGCCGAACCGCGTCTCAACCTGCCCGACTCGGGCCTCTATGCCAAGGTGCTGAACGCGCTGGGCGATCCCATCTGGCAATCGCCGTCCGCCATCGGCGCCGATTGCCCCACGCCGCTCCCACTCGCACCCGGTCGGCGCCGTTTCGAACGTCTCTCGGGATCCGACGGAAGCACCTATCTGATGTTGGCGTTCGGCGTCACCTGGGCGACAGGACCGACCCCGCAGGACTACACCTTCGTGGTCGCCGAGGACACCGCCGCCTTCCATGCCGAGGTGGGCCAGTTCCGCGCCAGTCTCGCTGTCTGGCTGGGCAGCATGTCGGTCCTGATGCTGGTGATCCTGGTCGCCATCCTGCGCTGGGGACTCAAACCGCTGCGCCGGGTAGCGGAGGAGGTGGCGGTGATCGAGTCCGGCAAACAGACCCAGATCCAGGGGCGCTATCCGGCCGAGATCCGCGCGCTCACTGGAAACCTGAACGCCCTGCTCGCCCATGAGCGGGCGCGTCAACGGCGTCTCGACAACACATTGGGCGATCTCGCCCACAGTCTCAAGACACCCCTCGCCGTGATGCGCGGCGCGCTCGAAGAGGGGCAGGTGCCCTCGCCCACCGGAAAGACGCTCCAAGAGCAGCTCGGACGCATGGGACACATCGTCGAATACCAGTTACAGCGTGCCCGGACCGGCGGACAGCAGGCCGCGACACTAGCGCCGCCGGTCCCGATACGACGCACCGCCGAGCGGCTCGTCGCCACACTGAACAAGGTCTATCGCGACTCGGGAATCCAGGTGACGCTTGAGATGGATCAGGGCATCCAGTTCCTGGGCGTCGAGGGCGACCTGTTGGAGATGCTCGGCAATCTGCTCGAAAACGCCTTCAAGTGGGGCAAACGGCGCATCCGGGTCGGGGGAACCAGGTCGCGCGGCAGACTGCTGCTCGTCGTTGAGGACGACGGCCCTGGCATCCCGCCCGAGCAGGCATCGCGCCTACTCGAACGTGGCGCACGCGCGGACGAGGCGACCCCAGGACACGGCATCGGACTCGCCGTGGTGCGCGAGATCAGCGATGCCTACGGGGGCCGGCTGCAGGTCGACCGCAGTCCACTTGGCGGTGCCCGATTCAGACTGGATCTGCCCGCCTAATCGGGCACGCCCGGATTCGTCGACCACCAGACCCGTAGGGTGCGGTGAGGAACGCACCGCACCGATCGCGAATGATGCGATTCGCGACGCTCATCGCATCCTACAACATGTCGCACCGCCTCAATCGAACCCGCGCGGATTCATGGACTGCCAGCGCCAGGTGTCGGCGACCATGGCGTCGATGCCGTATTCGGCCTGCCAGCCCAGTTCCTCGCGGGCGCGCTCGGGATCGGCATAGCAGGTAGCGATGTCCCCGGCGCGGCGTTCGACGATGCGATAGGGAATGGGGCGCTCGCTGGCCCGCTCGAAGGCGGCAACCATCTCCAAGACGCTGTAGCCCTGTCCGGTGCCCAGATTGTGGGTCATGACGCCAGGTCCGCCCTGGAGTCGGCGCAGTGCCGCGAGATGACCGCGCGCCAGGTCGACGACATGGATGTAGTCGCGCACCCCGGTGCCGTCCGGGGTCGGATAGTCGTTACCGAAGACGCGCAGTTCGGGCAGCTTGCCGACCGCGACCTGGGCGATATAGGGCATGAGGTTGTTGGGGATCCCGTTCGGATCCTCGCCGATCAGCCCGCTCGGATGGGCGCCGACCGGATTGAAATAGCGCAATAGCGAGACGCTCCAGTGCGGATCCGAGATCCAGAGATCGCGCAGGATCTCCTCGATGAAGAGCTTGGAACGACCGTAGGGATTGGTCGCCGAGAGCGGAAAATCCTCGCGGATGGGAACGCTCGCCGGATCGCCGTAGACGGTGGCGGAGGAGCTGAAGACGATCCGCTTCACCCCGGCGGCGGCCATCGCCTCGCACAGACGCAGGGTACCGCCGATATTGTTGTCGTAGTACTCCAGCGGTTTCTGCACCGATTCGCCGACAGCCTTGAGCCCGGCGAAATGGATCACGGCATCGAAGTCGTGCGAGCCGAAGATGGCGTCCAGGGCGGCCCGGTCGCGCAGATCGGCCCGAATGAAGCCGAGCGGACGCCCGGCGATGCTCTGGACCCGGCGCAGCGCCTCTTGCTTGCTGTTGCTGAGATTGTCGACGACGACCACCTCCATGCCCGCCGCCAGCAACTCCACGCAGGTATGGCTGCCGATATAGCCGGCCCCGCCCGTGACCAAGACACGCATCCGAGTTTTCTCCTCCCAGGATTTCGACGGACGTCAGTCTATCCGAATCAGGCCGTCGGAACGGAGCCGGATCGCCCCTCGATCTTGAGCAGCACGCGCAACCGGCGCAGACGGTCGGGCTCCAGGGAATCGGCGAAGAGCGGCACCGCCCGTCGCCCCCAACGGCCGATGCGGAAGTTCAGCACCACCAGAGGCAGACTGACGAAGGTCGAGGGCAGCAGTGTCGCCGAACGCCGTTCGCCCGACTTGAGGGTCAACGCCCAGGCACCGTCCGAGCGCCATTCCAGGGTCTGAATCGACCAAGGCGCCCAGCCGGCGAGATGGACGGCATGGACATGGATGGCACCGAGAAGGATCAGGCTCAGGAGCGGCAGACGCCAGAGACCGATCGGCAGGAACAGCACGACGGCCGCAGCCGTCGCATGGATCGAGACCGCATAGAGCAGCAGACGCCTGGATCGACGCGGTCGCAGCACCAGCGGGGGGCGATCGCGGTGCGCCCCCATCCGAACTCAACCGCCTGGAGCAGGCGCTCGCACGACGTCGAGGATGTGATCGACCAGATCCTGCAACGCCTCATCCGAGGCCGGTGCGCGAGACATGAACCAGTCGCTCAGACGCTGATCCTGCTCGCCGAGCAGACGCTGGAAGGTCTCGCGACGGCCCTCGTCCAGATCGGCGTAGCCCAGATCGAGAAATCGGCTCAAGAGATGATCCAGCTCCAGCATGCCGCGCCGACACTGCCAGCGCAACCGTCTGAGCTCGGACGCCGCGTCTTGGGAAGACGGTTCCATAGCGAGCGTCACAGCCCCTTGTCGAGCATGAGTTCCTTGATATGCCCGATCGCGCGGGTCGGGTTCAGCCCCTTGGGACAGACCTCGACGCAGTTCATGATGCTGTGGCAACGGAACAGCTTGTAAGGCCCCTCCAGCGCGTCGAGACGCTCCTCGGTCGCCTGGTCGCGACTGTCGGCGAGGAAACGCCAGGACTGCAGCAGCGCGGCAGGACCGTGGAACTTCTCGGGGTTCCACCAGAAGGAGGGACAGGCGGTGGAGCAGCAGCCGCAGAGGATGCACTCGTAGAGTCCGTCGAGCTTGTCGCGATCGGCCGGCGACTGCAGGATCTCCTGCTCGGGCGCCGGATCGTGACGCACCAGGTAAGGTTTGACCGCCCGGTATTGCTCGTAGAACTGGCTCATATCCACGACCAGATCGCGGATCACCGGACGTCCGGGCAACGGACGCACCACGATCGGCTGCTTCAGATCGGAGATGGCCGTGACGCAGGCCAGCACGTTGCGACCGTTGGCATTCACCGCATCCGAGCCGCACACGCCCTCACCGCAGGAGTGGCGGAAACTGAAGGACTCGTCCTGCTTCTTCACCTCCAGCAGGACGTCGCGCAACATCATGCCCTGGAAGGTCTTGACCTCATAATCCTGCATCCGAGGCTTCTTGTCGGTGTCAGGATTGTAGCGATAGACGCTGATTCTCATCGTCGATACCCCGTGGGGCACGCACCGCGCGCCCTCTTGCTCAAACCTTGAAGGGTACGCGCCCGGCGTACCCCACGAACCTCAATACACCCGTTCCTTCGGCGGGAAGGATTCGACGGTGAGTGGCTTGGTACGCACCGGCTTGTAGTCCATGCGGTCGCCGTCCTTCGAATAGAGGCTGTGCTTGAGCCAGGCCTGGTCGTCGCGATCGGGATAGTCCGGACGGGAGTGAGCCCCGCGGCTCTCCTGACGATGCAACGCCGAGACCGCGATCGACAGACCCACATCCATCATGTTCTCGAGTTCGAGCGCCTCGATCCGAGCGGTGTTGAAAACCTTGGAGTGATCGGACAGACGCACCTCGGGAAGACGCTCGCGCAACTCGCACAGACGCTCGAAGCCTTCCTGCATCACCTCTTCGGTGCGGAAGACGCCGGCATGGTCCTCCATGCACTTGCGGAAGTCGGCGCGCATCTGGGCAACCGTAACGCCATCGTCCTTTTGATCCCAGCGGGTGAGACGGCCCATCGCCTGGTCCAGGCTGGCCGAGTCGACGGTACGCTGGTAGGGATTCTCGCGCACGAAGTCGATGATGTCCTTACCGGCGAGACGCCCGAACACCAGGATGTCGAGCAGCGAGTTGCCGCCGAGCCGGTTGGCGCCGTGCACCGAGGCGCAGGCGCACTCGCCGGCGGCGTAGAGACCGGCCACGACCTCTTCCGAGCCCTGCCCCGCCGGCATGGCGACGCGGCCGAAGCGGTCGGTCGGAATGCCGCCCATGGCGTAGTGGGCCGTCGGGAACACCGGAATCGGTTCGACCACCGGATCGACCCCGGCGAAGATCTTGCTCGACTCGCGGATGCCCGGCAGTCGCTTGGAGATGACCGACTCGCCCAGATGGTCGAGCTTGAGCATCACGTAGTCGCCATTCTCGCCGCAGCCGCGTCCCTCCTTGACCTCGGTGACGATGGCGCGCGAGACCACGTCGCGGCTCGCCAGATCCTTGGCGCGCGGGGCATAGCGCTCCATGAAGCGCTCGCCATCCTTATTGACGAGATAGCCGCCCTCGCCGCGCGTACCCTCGGTGATCAGCATGCCCTTGCCGGCGATGCCGGTCGGATGGAACTGGAAGAACTCCATATCCATCAGCGGGACGCCGGCGCGCAGGGCCATGGCCATACCGTCGCCGGTGTTGATGTGGGCGTTCGAGGTGGTGCGGAACACCTGGCCGCAGCCGCCGGTGGCGAGCAGAGTCGCCTTGGACTCGATCAGCAGCGGCTCGCCGGTCTCGATCTCGAGCACCAGGGCGCCGCAGATGACGCCCTCGGCGTCGCGCACCAGGTCGAGCGCGAAGAACTCGTCGAAGAAATGGGTCCGGGCGCGGATGTTCTGCTGGTAGAGGGTGTGCAGGATCGCGTGTCCGGTGCGGTCGGCCGCCGCGCAGGTGCGGGCCGCCTGGTCGCCGCCGAAGTTCTGGCTCTGACCGCCGAAGGCGCGCTGATAGATCTTGCCGTTGTCCAGACGCGAGAAGGGCACGCCGGCGTGCTCCAACTCATAGACGGTCGGGATGGCCTCGCGGCACATGAATTCGATGGCGTCCTGATCGCCCAGATAGTCCGAACCCTTGACGGTGTCGAACATATGCCAGTGCCAGGAGTCCGGCATCACGTTGGCCAGGGCCGCGTTGACGCCGCCCTGAGCGGCGACCGTATGCGAACGGGTGGGAAACACCTTGGAGACGACGGCGACGCGCAGATCGGCGCTCGCCAACTGCAGCGCGGCGTTCAGACCCGCGCCGCCGGCCCCGATGATGAGAGCATCGAAATGGCGTGTTGGAAGACTCATGCGAAACCTAACCTCCGATACCAGCGGTGACGATCGCCTTGATGGCCCAGAGTCCGGAGGCGAAGAAGATAAAGCCGAACAACATCAGCAGCCCCATACGCAGGCCGAGCACATGCACATAGTCGATCAGCACGTCGCGGATACCGACCCAGGCATGGGCGATCAGCACGGGGACGAAGAGAAGCAGGCCGATGGCGACCGGCGCCTGACGCAGCCAGGCGACGAACTCGGCATGATCGGCGGGGGCATCGAAGGTGAAGTGCAGGATCAGATAGAGCACGAAGAAGGCGAGATAGACCGCCGTGGCGCGCTGAACGAGCCAGGCCATGAGGCCGGATGCCTGACGACTCATGAGATCACCCCCAGAACGAGCAGCAACAGGGACGAGACCAGGCCCGCAACCAAAACGGTCGCGGCGGTGCTTCGAGCGACCGGACGATCCAGACCGACACCGATGTCCAGGACCAGATGACGGATGCCCGCCAGCAGGTGATGCATCAGACTCCAGACGAGCCCGACCAGGAACAGCCCGACCCACCAGGAATCGAGCAGGCCGGCAGCGGACTCGAAGCCTTGCTGGCCGGACGCGGCCAAGTGCAGCAGGATGGCGGCGAAGGGGATGGTCAGGACCATCAGGACTCCACTAGCGCGGTGGAGGATGGAGACGAGACCTGGAAGCGGCAGCTTGATGCGCCACAGTTCCAGGAAAACGGGTCTGGATGTTTGCATTCTCGGACCTTTGGTGAAACGCGGGACACATGGCCAACGCATGCTCGGAGAGAGGCGTGCTCACCCTAACGCTGGCGCAATCCCAGGATGTTCCGCGATGGAGATTCGAAACCTCTATCCCGACGTCGGTCTCGGCCAAGCCAAGGCCTATTGTGCAGCGCGCCAGAATATAGGTATTTTCCTGTGGGTATCAATTGAATTTATCAAAGATAAAACCCGACTTTTTTACATACGAATAAAGGAACGCCCTGAATCGCCTCTCGAAACGCGTATTCACATGGCGTCAGGGACGCGATTCCGAGACGTCCCTGCCCCGCGCGCCTTGACCGATCGAGGCAGCAAAAAGGCCAGCGCCCCGAGCACCAGGGTATTGCCGAGCAGAAAGAGATGGAGATTCACGGCACCGGCCAGGGCCAGCTTGGGATCGATACCGAGCGGCACCAGGGCCGCAACCGCCGCCACTTCGTAGCTGCCGCTGCCGGCGATACCGTGGAAGGGCAGCACGCTGGACAGTTCCGCCCCCATGACGCCGGTGAGCAAGCGCCAGAGATCGACCGGCAGGAAGAAGCGCAACACGCTGGTGAAGGCGGCGAACTTGAGCGTCCAGATGAGCCCCGTCCAACAATAGACCCGGACGATCAGCCAGGGCCGACGCGGCACGGCGAGCAGCACCCGGCGCGCCACCTCGCGCACCTTGCCCGCGCCGGACAGGAAGCCGAGAGACGCCAACCCGTGCAGACGGGGCATGACCGCGAGCCCGGCCACCCAGAGCACGGCGGCGGCCCACCAGATCCAGGAGGGATGGCTCAGGTTCAGGATGAGCAGCGCCAGCAGGACGAGGAAGTGCAGGTCCAGTAGCCGGATCCACATGAGCGCCGCAGCCGAGTCCAGGAAGCCTTCACCGAAATAGCGGCGCATCAGCCAGGGGAAGACCATCTCACCGGTGCGCATGGGCATGAGATTGTTGGCCGTGTTGTGAAGCACGGACAGCCTCAGCACCACCGCGAAGGCGCCGCTGAAGCGTGGTCGGAAATAGTCATGCACCCGCACCGCCCGCAACGCATAGCTCGCCGAGGTGAGCATGAACAGCCAGAGGAGCAGAACCGGCGGAAAGGTGCGCCAGGGGGCGAGCAGATCGGCCCAACCGACGCTGTAATGGACGGCCGCCACCAGCGCGGCCAGCAAGGCCGCGCCGAGCGCCCAGTCGCGCGGTCGTCCCAAACGCAGCGGACCGGACGCCGGAACGGAGGAATCGGACTCGATGCTCATCTGCGCCTCTTGCGTTTCGGTGGATAGACGGGCGGCTCGCCCGCAGGACGGGTCTTGAAGCGACGATGGACCCAGAAATACTGCTCGGGCATGGTCTGGATGCGCGCCTCGATGGCCGCGTTCATACGTGCGGTATCCGCCAGCGGATCCCCCTGCGGAAAGTCCTCAAGCGGCGGATCGAAGATGAGCTCGAGCCCCCTGCCCCACGGCAGGAAGCGGGCGAACGTGGGGATGACCGCAGCCCCCGTCATGCCGGCGAAACGACCCAGCATCGGGACGGTGGATGCCTGAACGCCGCAGAATGGCACGAAGACGCCGCGCCGTCCGCCGTCCTGATCGGGCAGATAGAAGAAGGGCGTTCCCTTCTTCATCTCGCGGATCAGGCTGCGAAGATCGTCCTGGCGCTCGACCGAAACGCTTCCGTACTGCTGACGCGCGCGCTTGACCTGATGGTCGACCACCGGATTGCGGATCTTCTGGTACATGTAGACCCCGGAGTGGACCAGCGCCGTGAAGGCGGCACCGCCCAGTTCCAGCCCGACGAAGTGCGGCACCAGGACGATCACCGGGCGCCCCTCGGCGATGCAGGCGTCGATGAAGTCACGATTGCGGATCCGAACCAACCGCGACAGACGTCGACGCGAGGCGCCCCAAACCGCCCCCTGGATGAAGGCGGCCACGCCGAGCCAGCCGAAGTGGGCGCGCAGGATGCGCTCGCGCCGCTTGGAATCCAGCTCGGGCAGACAGAGCTCCAGATTGCGCCGCGCCACTAGGCGGCGCGATCCGGCGAGCAGATAGCCGAGCCGCCCGAATAGGCTCCCTAGCGCCCAGAGGACGGGAAAGGGCAGCCGCCCGATCGCATAGACGAAGGCGACCCCGATCCAGCTGGGCCAGTGCCGGGGATGCAGCAGGGCACGTCGAATGTTAGGAATGGATTCAGTTCTCGAATTTGAAGAAGATGTCGGCACCCTGACTCTCACCGGTCTCGGTTTGAAGCTCGATATGACGTGTCAGGTCGTAGCGCAGCTTGACTTTGCTCGCCTCGTCGCCGAGCGCACTCTCGTATTCCATATAGATCTTGGGCGCGACATAGGTGCCGACGGCCAACCCGGCATTCGCAGCACTATCGTTGTTCGAGGGCGGGATGCCAGTCATCAGATACTTGGTGATCTCGGCCTGGGTCATATCCGGATCGCTCTCGGAGAAGAAGGCCAGCTTGGGATTTCTCAGCGTCCCCAAGACCCGCACCCCGGCGGTCGTATCGCCACCCTGGCGCTCGGCCTGAAGCAGCAGGCCGGGATTGTCGATCGCGCTCTTGGCATAGATCAAGCGGCCTTGCGTGATATTCAGCGGCGCACCCAGCTCAGCCGCCAAACCGAAGCCGCCCGACAAACGGTATTCGCCCTCGGTGATCTGGAGCTGTCCGTCGCCCAGCATCTCAGCTCCGGGGGATTGGGAGACCCGAAGATTGCCCGCGAGCCGGCCACGCACCCCGAAGGCGTCGATGGTGACGTCCTTGCCCAGCACGAGCCCGACGTCGAGATCCACCGGATAGGCTGGCTCCTGCGTGCGCTCCTCCATCACAACATCGGGCGAAGACGACAGGGTTCCGGCCGGAACCGAGCGGGGCCGGATCCGCGCCTCGGGCACCCGGACCTGGCCTCGGACGCTCGCACCATCCGGGCCGGCCTTCAACTCGAACTCGGGGGAAACCAGGACGTAATACTCCTTGGTATTGGCCACCTTGAGTTTTTTGCCGCTGATCTTGAGCCCGACCTCCGGACCATTCGCGCCCAAACGGGTCTCGCCGTTCAGATCGAGCCGTCCGCCACCGACCAAGCCACCGCCGCTCAGATCCATGCGGTCCATGGACGGAGCCACAGCCGCCAGATTCAGATCTTTCACCGCCAGCCCGATCAGCGGCACCTCGAAGGCGACCTGACGCACATCCGCCCGCCCCTTCACGCCCGGCCGCGCGACCGTGCCACCCAGTGCGAGATTGGCCGAAATCGAGCCGGTCAGACCCGAGATGTCGGGAAACAGATTGGCGATACGATCGAGCCCGCGCATGTCCGCCTTCAGACGTCCCTGTAAGCGCTGGCCTGGGGCGGCAGGATCCTGGAAGCGCCAGCCCGGCAGATCCAAATCGCCATCCGCGCCACCCAGGTCGCCGAGCGGCAGGACCAGACGGGCGGAGAGCCCCTGGGCGCTGGTATTCAGGGTCAGGCGCGTTCCCGAGAAATCCAGCGTCTCGCGCCGCCCCTGCCCCAGGGCGACCGCAAGCCCCCCCTCGGGGATCTCGAAACTGGCCTTGCCGGTCAGGATGGCACCATCGGCCTGAAAACGCCCGCTCAGGCGCGCCCCGCCACTCGGATCCAGACCGTCGGGCAGGAAGCCCTCCAGCAACTCGAAATCCAGCCTGTTCAGATTCAGGTCCGCGAGCCACTTGCCGGGGGCGGACTGATCGAAGCTCGCGCAACCGCCCGAGCCGCGATCATGGCGCAAACAGAGTGGGCCGACCTGAATCTTTGCCTGATCGATCGCGAAGGGCGCCGCCCGCTCCAGGCGCCAGTGCCCCAGATCCTCGGGCGTCAGATCCAGCGTAGACAGACGTCCGCGATAGGCACCGTTCTCGGCCAGGCCGCCCGACGCCTCCAACTTGAGCGAGAGCGGAAGGCCATCGAGCGTGGCGGAGAGTCGGTGATCGGGCATGGAGCCCGATCCGCGCAAAGTCAGGGCGTCCCAGCGCAGACCGCCCGCGAACAGATCCTTGCCGTCCAGGGCCACCTCGAAGCGTCCGGGTTCGGTCAGGTCCAGATCGGCCTTTCCGGTCAGACTGGCCAGCCCCTGCGTGCCGAGTGCGGCGTCCTTGGCCTTCAGATCCAAGAGGATGCGCGGCGTCTCCAGCGGCCCCGTGACCGTCCCCTTGGCCGCCAGGCTTCCCTTGGCGTCGGGCAGCAGATTGGAGAGGTCGGGCGAGTCGAGATCGAAGGCCAGATCCAGTGCGGTATCGATAGTGCCCTGGAGCTTGACCTTGCTGCTTCCCGACTCGGCATTGAGATCCCGGATACGGGTCGAGCCCTCCGCCATGCTGACCGTACCCGAAGCGGCGACCGGATAGCCGCGTAGCCGCCCCTTGAGTTCCTCGATGACCGCGACCAGATCCGGCCCCGCATCCTCAAGCGAACCCTTCGTCGTCAGCCGACCCTCGATGCTGCCAGGCCAGTCCGGCGCATAGCGTCCCGGATCGATCCCGGCGAGCCGGATGGCCGCATCCCAGGTCACCTTGGGATCGAAGGTCGCCTTGGCCGTGCCGTCGATCCGCCCCCCGAGCACGTCCAGACGCAGCGTCTCGAGCGCCGTTTGGGTGAGATCCCCGGTCCCCGCGAGCGCCAGCTTGGCCGGCGGCAATCCGGGGCCGACACTGGTCGCGGTCAGATCGTAATCGAAGCCCTTGAGCCCGCCCTTGCTCGACAGGGCGAGCGCGATCCGATCGTCCAGACCCTCGACAAAGGCGCCGGGGTCCAGACCCTTGCCGTCGAGCGTCAGGTTCCAGGCCAGTTCGGGCGACCAGCTCAACTCGCCATCGCCCTCGATCCGCCCGCGCAGGGTATCCAGCCCCAGTGCGGCGATGCGGGTCCCGTCGAGGGTTCCGCTGCCCCGCAGGGCCAGTTTCGAGGCCGGAATGCTCGGACCCTCGACCTGGGTCGAAAGGCTGTAGTCGTAGGCATCGAAATCGCCTGATGCCTTCAGCGCGCCTTGTGCCGACTGGGCGAGCAGATCCCCGCTCAACGGCCAGCGCAGATGCGCCCAGGTCGCCTCCAGTGCGAAGGCACCCGGATCGGTCGCGAGATCGAGATGGCCCTTGGCGTCCAGGACCGCCTTGGAGATCTCCTCGGTCAGATCCAGTCGTCGAATATCCAGCCGCTTGTCTTTCCACAGCAAATCGAGCGTCGCGGCCAGATGTCCGAAATCGGGCAGGTCCGGCGCCCTGGCATCCAGCGAGCCGGTGACGGATGCCTGGTTCAGATCGCCGCGCGTCTCCAGGTCCGCCTTGGTCTCGACCGCCGGGAGGCCCTCGTCGAAGGCCGGCAGATCGACCCGGGCAAGCTGGATCTGGGCGTCCCAGCTCGGGGCGGACAGCAGATCCCGGACCTCGGCCTCCAGATCCGCCTCGGCCGAGCCGGTCAACCGATGCCGAACCTCCAACCGCTTCAGATCGCCTTCGAGATGGGCGACACCGCTGAGACGGGCCTTGGGCGGAAGCCGCAGCTCCCAGTCCAGATCGACACCGAGCGGATACTGACGGACCAGATCGGCCCGTCCATGGAGACGCGCACTGACCTCAGGCTCGGACATCCGCGCCTCAAGCGTCACGACCTCCAGCGCGCTGCCGTCCAGATTCGCGGCCAGCGCAGCCCGGTCCAGCACCATGAAGGGCTCGGCGGTTCCCTTGTCGAAGAGCCTGAATCGCTCCAGCGAGGCCTCGCCGATCGCAACGCGCAGCGGCAGCGCGATCTCGGGCAGGCTGAAGGGGGTATCGTCCGTGTCCGAGCTCGGCCCGAGGGCCAGATCCAGTCCGCGCACCGAGAGCCGCTCGACCGCCACCAAACCGTCGAACAGCGCCGAAGGCGACCAGTCGAGGTCCAGGGCATCGAGCGATACATCCAACGTCGGCAGGGTCAGCCTGAAATCCCGCACACTCAATGGCCCGAGCAGCCGACCATCCAACTGTCCGACGCTGAAGACACCGGGAAGCAGCGCTTCCGCCGTCTGCACGGCGAAACGCAACCCAGTCTGGGTTCCCAATACGGCTGAAACCGGAATCAGGATGAGCAACAGAAGCGCGAGGAAGACACCGAGCAGAATGCGCGGCAACCGGCGCCGCCGGGCTGGGGGCGCGGGCGTCTGCTCCGCCGCGCGATCCGGCGGCGTCTCGGGGCTCTCCGATACCTTGTCCAAATCCGTCATCTTCAATCCCGCAGGTTCATAGATCCGGCCCGATGACGAGGTGCAGACGGGCCGGCGGCAGTCCGCCGCTATCGTCGTCCTTGGTCAGGGCGAAGGCGACGTCGAGCCGGACCTGACCGATCGGCGAGGCCCAGCGCACCCCGACGCCGGCGCTCTGGGCGAATTCCTGTTCGTAATCCGGATCGAAGGCATTGCCGAAATCGGTGAAGACGGCCGCGCTCCATGGCCCCTTGATCCGCCGTTCCAATTCGAGACTGCCGACGGCGAGATAGCGTCCTCCGACGGTCTCATTGGTCTTGGGATCGTTTGGGCCGAGCGCCTCGAATCCCCAGCCACGGATGGAGCTATCTCCACCGGCATAGAAGCGACGGCTCGCAGGCAGATCGTCCAGATTCTCGGCCCAGGTCGCGCCTAGATTGGTCCGGGTGATAAAGCGATAGTCGCGGGTGAAGCGCCTGATCCATTTGAACTGGATCTGACCGCTGAGATAGGAGGTCTCCGAGACTACGCCCTCGACCGCCCCGAGCAGCGCGTATTTGATCCGGTAGCCACGATTGGTGTTGATGGGGTCGTCCGAAACCGTCTTGGACCAGGAGACGCTGGGCACCAACTCGTTGGTGACGCCGAGCGAGGCGCTGTCGAGGTCGAAATCCTCGTAGCTGTAGTCGAGACCGATATTGCGTCGCCAGCCGTGCTCGGTCAGAGTCGAGTGGGCAGCCTGAACGCCGTGCGTCCAGCCTTTGCGGGTATCGGTGTCATAGCGGCTGGAGCTGGGCTTGATGATGATGTAGTCGCGCGTCGGATCCTGGATCGGAATGCGATAGTCGAGCTCAATCGTCGACAGGGCGGGAGCCAGGCTGAGTTCGGCACGCAGCTTGTGTCCGTGACGCCCGATATAGCGGCGTCGGTAATCCAGGCTCAATCGCGGACCGATATCGGTCGCGAAGCCGAGGCCGACCCGGTACTTGTTGGCCTTGTTACGCTTGGCCACGACCTCGATCGGAACCTCATGATCCGGGCCGGCCTCACCCGTGTGCGGGATGATCTCGACATCGCTGTAATACTCGCTGCCCAGCAGACGGCTCTGAAGACCAATCAAGTCATCCGGATCGTAGACGTCGCCCGATTTGAAGGTCACGTATTTCTGAAGAAAGTCCTCGTCGAGCAGATCCTGTCGGAAGCTGACGTGACCGATGCGGTATTTGGGTCCGGTCTGAAGATGGACATGGATATGGGCGCTGTAGGCCACCGGGTCGATGAGCACTTGATGGCGGACCATCTGATAGTCGAGAAACCCGGCCGATGTTGCGTTGTAACGCAGATCCGACTTCGCCTTCTCGTAGTCCGAATGCAGCAGGACGTCCCCGATCTTCATCGGAAACGTCTTGGGGAAGGCCGGATCCTCGGCCCCCTCGCCCTCCACCTGATAGTCGACCGAACCGATCTTGATCGGATCGCCCGGATTCACGCGGTAGGTCGCGAGCCAGGTGCCTCCAGCGTCCGAGGGCTCCTTCAATGCATCCTCGACCTGAACCCGATAGAGCCCGAAGGGCGCCAAGGCGTCGGCGATCTGATCGGGCGCCATGCGATGCAGCGCCAGAACCCGAGCCGGCGTCAGATCCGCGTCTCCGCGCTCGCGATAGATGTCTAGCAGCGCCAGGACGTTCGACTCCCGTGCCCCCGAGAGACCCTCGACCTTGACATCCAGCTTGAGCGCAAAGGCCGTCTGCTGAGCGAGCATGAGCAACAGGGCCGTCCCCGCACGCAGCCCGTAGCGCCCGATACGCGCAAAGAACGCGCCTGTACTCCGTCCATCGGTGAGAGTCCGAACCATCCTTACCCCCGGCAATCCGCCGCCGCGCGAGTCAGACCTGCTCAGCGGAGAAACCGACCTCTTGGATGGCAGCGATAAGCGCAGCCGAATCCACCGAACCGACAACCCGCGCCGATCCTGTTTCCAAATCGACCTCGACGCTATCGACGCCCGCAACCGACTGAATCGCCTGGGTCGCGGAACGAATGCAGTTTGGACAGTGCATGCCCGTGATCTTGATTTCGACCATTGTCGATGTCTCCTCTTAGGCTGTGTCGCCCACTGATTTCAAGGTCAGGTGACAGAATCGAGTGCGATCGGCGCTCGCACCGAAGTCATTGCGAAGCCATGAAGCGGGCGGCGCCAAACAAGGGTGTCAGAGGCTGGAGGATAACCCGCACCGGCATGCGTCGCATCAAGCAGCCCATGCGGCCCTTGTCGAAAAAGCCTTCAAGGAACCCGCCCTGACGCAACAGGGCAAGGTTTTTCAAGGGGATACCGCCGCCAAGGTAGACGCCACCCAGCGCCATGTGCTTGAGCGCCGCATTGCCTGCCTCGCGCCCGTAGAGCCGCAGAAAGAGATGCATCGCCTCGACACAAATCGGACAACGCTCGATGGCTGCAGCCTGAGCGACCACGGCCGCCGTATCGCCGCCCTCGTCGATCGCGCGACGCAGCCAGACGGGAGACTCGCAATCATGGTAGCGAAGCAGGAATTCATAGATGTTGGCGATCCCAGGCCCGGAGACCACACGTTCCCAGCTCACTCGACCGAAGCGCATCTTGAGGTAGCGGAGCATGGCGAACTCGAGATCGTCCGCCGGAGCGAAATCCGTATGTCCGCCCTCGGTCGCGAAGGCATGATGGCGAAAGCCATCCCAAAAGAGTCCCGCCTGCCCTAGACCGGTGCCCGCAGACACCACGCAGGCGTTCCCCTTACCCTCCCCCTCGCCGGGATGGAGTTCTGCGAGATCCGTGTCGCGAAGCGCTGAAACGCCCCAGGCGACGGCCTCCAGATCGTTGAGGAACTCGACACCGGCGAACCCAAACGCAACCTCCAGCGCATCGGCATCGAGCGACCAGGGCAGATTGGTCGCCTCGCAGCGGCGATCCTGCACCGGACCGGCGACCGCGAAGGCCGCGAAGCGGCAATGCACGCCGGTCTCGATGCGGTAGCGATGAATGATCTGCTCGAGGGAATCAAAGGCAGCGCTCGGATAACGTCGAGGCTCGGTGACCGACACAACCTCGCAATCCGTTTCCGCGATTCCCAGCGCCGTCTTGGTACCACCGATGTCACCCACCAACAAGCGCATTGCGTGTCTCCCATCGTCAGACGGCGAACAACCCACGACCCCGGCAAAACAGAGGCCTCGGGCCGGAAGGCGGGGATAATAGCAACTTGCGGGCTCGACTGCGAAATCAGGACCTTGGCATTCCTGGGCGCGGCCGTAAAACGCCGCCGCCCGCGAGTCGCGGGCGGCGGCGTATTTTCATCATTACGTGTACAAGCAGACGTCTATTTGGTCGTCATGCTTTGCGGCGCGCTCACTGCCGGATAGGCATACCCCGGATAGGCATATCCCGGGTAACCGTAGACTGGTGCACCCCAGCCATAGGGAGCGCCGTAGCCTCCGTAGTAGGGGACGCCATAGCCGTAAGGTCCGCCCCCATACCAAGGACCACCGCCGTACCAAGGACCACCGCCCCAGGGGTTGAACCAATCGAACGGACCCCAACCCCAGAAGGCGTTGGCGGACACAGAACCCAATGCAGAGACGCCCGCGACGGTGGCGGCCATCAAGAATCGCTTCATGGTCATCATCGTAATTCCTCGCGAATGTAGAGTGTCTATCGGCAAATCGGACCGAACGCTTCGAACCGATTCACCCTCCGCGAGACTAAGATTAGGATGGTTGAATTACCGCTTCGTTGATCTCTATCAATAAGGGTTTGCTTAACATCGCCGTCTTGCAACCCCATCTAAGTGGACGTCGAAGCGATCCCCGGAAAACTTATAGGCCAAACCAATCGCTATGATTTCCACAATCCATTTCACGGATTAGTCGAATCCTCCTATCATGGCACCCGTCGGCAGCGAACAGCCCGCCAACACCGAAACGTTCAACCTGGATCGGCTTCGGACCGAGATCCGAATCAACAGCCCTAAAAACGCTACAAGGAGAATCAACAGATGTTTGAAGATCGCACAGGCAGCCGCATTCCCAACGTCACCTTCCGCACCCGCAGCGGACACGAATGGGTGGACGTCACGACCGACGACATCTTCGCCGGCAAGACCGTGGTCGTCTTCTCGTTGCCGGGCGCCTTCACGCCCACCTGTTCGTCTTCGCACGTGCCGCGCTACAACCAGTTGACGCCCCAAATGAAGGCACATGGCGTCGATGACGTGGTCTGCATCTCGGTCAACGACACCTTCGTCATGAACGCCTGGAAGGAGGCCGAGCACGCCGACAACCTAACCTTCATTCCGGACGGCAACGGCGAGTTCACCGAGGGCATGGGCCTGCTGGTCGACAAGGACGACCTGGGCTTCGGCAAGCGCTCCTGGCGCTACTCCATGCTGGTGCGTGACGGCGTGATCGAGAAGATGTTCATCGAGCCCGAGGTCGAAGGCGACCCCTACGAGGTCTCCGACGCCGGCACCATGCTCGCCTACCTCGCACCCGAGGCGCCCAAGCCGCTGGACGTCGCCGTCTTCACCCGAGACGGATGCCCCTTCTGCGCGCGTGCCAAGGAGGCTCTGAGCGACGCCGGCATCCCGTTCGAGGAACTGGTCCTCAACAAGGACTACACGGAACAGGGCCTGCGCGCCGTCTCCAATGCCGCGAGCGTGCCGCAGGTCTTCGTCGACGGCAAACTGATCGGCGGCTCCGACGACACCATCGCTTGGCTCAAGAGCCGCGCGGCCTAAGACGACCGCCAGGGCCCCGTCATCGACCGGCGGGGCTCCTCGAATCCCGCCGCGCCCCGTCCAGAAGGCCAAACAGGCTCAGCCGGGGATGGAGCCAAGGTGGAATCCGAACCCCTTCCGAAGACTCGACGCCTCCCGGCATTCACAATGCCGGGAGGCCCACTCCCCCACCCTCGCCATTGACATGAAGCTCCAGCCGCGCCGAAAGGCTGCCTCATCCGTGCGAGAATAGTTGCAGCTTTCATCCTCAGAGGTACCCAACATGAGTCAGCATTTCGATCTGATCGCGATCGGGGGCGGCAGCGGCGGCCTGGCGGTCGCGGAAAAGGCCGCTCAATTCGGATTGCGCGTCGCCATCGTCGAGGCCAGCAAGCTGGGCGGGACCTGCGTCAACGCCGGTTGCGTACCCAAGAAGGTCATGTGGTATGCGGCCAATCTGGCCGCCGCCGTCGCCGACGCACCGGACTTCGGCGTCAACGCCCATTCGGACGGACTCGACTGGGGCAAGCTGATCGCGGGACGCAACCGCTACATCGCCAACATCAACGACTACTGGGACGGTTATGCGCAGCGGCTCGGCATCAGCCTGATCCAGGGTTACGGTCGCTTCGTCGACGCACACACCATCGCGGTCGGCGAGGAGCAGTACACGGCCGACCATATCGTGATCGCCACTGGCGGGCGCCCCATCGTGCCGCGCCTGCCCGGCGCCGAGTTCGGCATCAGCTCGGACGGATTCTTCGCACTGGAGGAACGCCCCCGGCGCGTCGCCATCATCGGCGGCGGCTACATCGGCGTCGAGCTGGCCGGCGTACTGCGCGCCTTCGGCACCGAGATCACCATGGTCGCCCTTGAGGACCGGGTGCTCTGGCTCTTCGACCCGCTGATCAGCGAGACCCTCGCCGAGAACATGCACGCCGAGGGCATTCAGACGCATCTGGAATTCGAGGTCTCCAAGCTGGAGAAGGACGCCGACGGCCTCCTCGCCCTGGTGGCGAGCGACGGCCAGCGCTTGAGCGGCTTCGATCAGGTCATCTGGGCGGTCGGACGCGCCGCCAACACCCGCGACCTCAACCTGGAGGCCGCCGGCGTCGAGGTGCAACCGAACGGCATCATCCCGACGGACGCCTTCCAGAACACCAACGTCCCAGGCGTCTACGCACTCGGCGACATCACCGGACGCGACCCGCTGACCCCGGTCGCCGTCGCCGCCGGACGCCGTCTGGCCGAGCGTCTGTTCAAGGACAAGCCGGATCTCAAGCTCGACTACGAGAACATCCCGACCGTCGTCTTCGCCCATCCGCCGATCGGCAAGGTCGGACTCACCGAGCCCGAGGCGCGCGAACGCTACGGCGATACCTTGACGATCTACGAGACCAGCTTCACGCCCATGCGCTACGCGCTCAACGCGCACGGACCCAAGACGGCCATGAAACTGGTCTGCACCGGGCCGGAGGAGAAGGTGGTCGGCATCCACCTGATCGGAGACGGCGTCGACGAGATGCTGCAAGGCTTCGCCGTCGCGCTCAAGATGGGCGCCACCAAGGCGGATCTGGACAACACCGTCGCCATCCATCCCTGCAGCGCCGAGGAGTTGGTCACCCTGAAGGTGCCGGTGCGCACCCCGGGCGACCACTAAGCTCTCCCTCGAACCCGGCGCCGACCGACGTCGGGTTCGGCTGTCGATGCACGATGGAATCGGTCCGCATGGCGCCGGATGTGGTCGAGGCGCCGCCGGTGGAATCGGGTTCGGACGTCGCGGACCCGATGCATCGAGCCTGCCGCCCCCTCGACGAAGAGATTGCGCACTTGAATCGAGGCCCACTCGGTTGGAGACTGGAGCCATGTCCGAGCCTTTGGATCGATCCTGGCGATTCGGACCCCACTCTTACGAACGGAAACCTACGCCTCGTGTCGTCCAAACCGAAAATCAAAGAATTGCTCGTCGAGAGCGCCTGCGAACACAACAAAGGCAAGAAAGGATCTTGCAACGCCCCCACGCCCGGAGCCACCACCGGCGGCTGCGCCCTCGACGGGGCGCAGATCGCCCTCTTTCCCTTTGCCGATGCCGCCCATCTGATCCACGGCCCCATGTCCTGCGTCGGCGGGGCCTGGGAGACGCGTCTGACGCCGACCAGCTGGTCCGGGCGCGATCTGACCCAGACCGGTTTCGCCACCGACATCACGACCAACGATGTGGTCTTCAGCGGCGAGAAGAAGCTGGCCGCAGCGATCGATCATATCGTCGCGCACTATGCGCCCGAGGCCGTGTTCGTCTATTCGACCTGCGTCACCGCCATGACCGGGGACGACATCGACGCCGTCTGCAAGCAGCGGAGTGAAAAACACGGCATCCCCTGCGTGCCTGTGCATGCCCCCGGTTTCGTCGGTGCAAAGAACCTCGGCAGCCGCATCGCCGGAGAGGCCGTGCTGCGCCACCTGATCGGGACCAAAGAGCCGGAGGAGACGACCCCCTTCGACATCAACCTGATCGGCGAACACAACAACACCGGCGAGCTCTGGCGCTACCGGCATCTGCTCGAAGAGCTCGGCATCCGCGTGCTCTCGACCTTCAGCGGCGACGGGCGCATCGCCAGCATCCGCACCGCCCACCGGGCCAAGCTCAACGTCATCGTCTGCGCCAAGTCCCTGGTGTCGATGACCCGCAAGATGCAGGAGCAGTATGGGATTCCCTGGATCTCCTGTTCCTTCTACGGCAAGACCGACACCTCGGCCGGCATCCTGGCCATCGCCGAGGCCCTGGGCGACGCCGATCTGATCGAGCGCACCCGCGCCCTGATCGCCCGCGAGGAGGCCCGGCTGGAAGAGAAGCTGGCCCCCTATCGCGAGATCTTCGCCGGCAAGAAGGCGGTGCTCAACACCGGCGGCAACAAGTCCTGGTCAATCGCCTCGGCGCTGCAGGACCTGGGGATCGAGGTGGTGGCGACATCGGTGCGCAAGTCGACCGAGGCCGACAAGGCCAAGGCGCGCGAATATCTGGGAGAGAACGCCATTCTCATGACCAACCCAGCGACCCAGCAGGCGAAGGTAATCGACGACACAGGAGCCCATCTGCTCCTGGCCGGCGGGCGCTCGCTCTATACCGCGATCAAGAAGCGGATCGCCTTCACCGACGTCAATCAAGAGAAGAAGAAGAGCTACGGCGGTTACAACGGGCTGCTGGTCCTCGCCGAGGACCTCAAGAACTCGCTGCAGAACCCAGTCTTCGAGCTGGTCGACAGGAAGGCACCATGGCAAAAGTAAGACGCAAATCGGGCAAACCGCTGCAGGTGAACCCCCACAAACTCTCCCAACCGATGGGAGCGACCCTGGCGTTCCTGGGGGTCGACCGCTGCATGCCCCTGATGCACGGAGCCCAGGGCTGCGCCAGCTTCACCAAGGTGATGTTCACCCGTCATTTCTGCGAGCCCATCGCACTGCAGACGACTGCGGTGAACGACGTGATCGCCGTTTTGGACGGCGGCGACTACAGCATCGTCGAGTCGATCAAGAACATCCACGACAAGGTCGCTCCCGAGTTGGTCGGGCTGCACACCACCGGCTTGACCGAGACCAAGGGGGACGATATCCGTGGCGTCGCCAGCAAGATCGACGTGCCCCTGGTCTACGTCAACACCCCGGACTACCAGGGCGGCCTGGAGAGCGGCTGGACCCTGACGACCCAGGCGCTGATCGATCAGCTCACCAAGCCCAGCGACCAGATCGATGCGCGGAAGATCGTGCTGGTCCCCCACGTCAGCCTGCAGCCGATCGAGGTTGAGAAGCTCCGAGAGTTCATCGAAGCCTTCGGCTTCAAGGTCGTCGCCGTCCCGGATCTCTCCTCCTCGCTGGACAATCATCTGGGCGAGAAACAGGCGTCCCTGAGCAGCGGCGGGGTGACGGTCGCCGAACTCGAACGGCTCGCGGACGCGGCCTTCGTCGTCACCCTCGGGGCCTCCGTTAAACCTGTCGGCGCAACCTTGCAGAAGAAGAATCCGTCCATCCAGCACCGGCACTTCGATCATGTCAATGGTCTGCGGGGAACCGACGCGCTGGTCGCTTGGCTGCTCGATGCGAGCGGTCGGGACGCACCTCCGGAGGTAGTGCAGCGCTGGCGCAAGCGGCTTCAGGACGCCATGCTCGACAGCCATTTCTCCATCGGGCAGACCCGTTTCCTGCTGGTCGCCGAGCCGGATCATCTGGCGTCCATGGCCGCCTCGTTACGCGAGGTGGGCGGCAAGGTCGCCCTGGCGATCGCCACGGTCGATTCGCCCATCCTCGACGACATCGAGGCGGATCAGGTGATCGTCGGGGATCTCGAAGATGCCGAAAAAATGGGCGATGACTACGATATCGTCATCGGCAATTTCCACACCGAGGCCCTTGCGCATCGCGTGGGGAAAAAGGCGGTCATGAGGGGCTTTCCCAATTACGAAGAGGTCGGGATCGCCTTGAAAAACGACGTCCTTTATGAGGGCGGCGCCTATTTCCTGTTTGAAATCGCCAATACCGCCGAAAAAATGAGGGAAGACCAAGTTCACCATGAGCGTGAACGGATCAAGCGGCAAAGTATCGCTGAATCGGCATGACCAACGCTGCAATAGGGAAACGCTGATTTTTCGCGTTTCCCGTCCGGGCCAAGGATGGTCCGGCATGTTCAAGCGCCTAAGCGATTGAACATGGAGCGCGTCGAATGCCCGTCAGGCATTCGATCGGCATCTCCATAGCGAATTCCTCGCGCCAACCAAGCATCTACCTGAAATCCCTGGTGAATACTGAACACATGAAACTCTCGGTCGCCCCGATGTTGGATTGGACCGACCGGCATTGCCGCTATTTCCTTCGTCTCATCTCGCGCCACACCCTGCTCTACTCCGAGATGGTCACCACCGGTGCGCTCATCCACGGCGATTGCGAGCGCCATCTGCGCTTCGATCCGACCGAGCATCCGCTCGCGCTCCAGCTCGGCGGCTCCGACCCGGCCGACATGGCGCGCTGCGCACAGATCGGCGCCGACTGGGGCTATGACGAGATCAACATCAACGTCGGCTGTCCCTCGGACCGGGTCCAGAACGGACGCTTCGGCGCCTGTCTGATGGCCGAGCCTGGACTGGTCGCCGAATGCGTCAAGGCGATGAAGGACGTGGTTTCAATTCCGGTAACGGTCAAGACCCGGATCGGAATCGACGACCGCGACAGCTACGAGGAACTGGTCGATTTCGTCGGTGCTCAAGCCGAAGCCGGCTGCGACGCCGTCATCGTTCACGCCCGCAAGGCCTGGCTGAGCGGATTGAGCCCGAGAGAGAACCGCGACATTCCGCCGTTGCGCTACGACGTGGCCCTGCGGCTCAAACGGGACTTCCCCGATCTCCCCATGGCCGTCAACGGCGGCATCAAGACACTGGACGAGGCGGCAGAATTTCTGACCCAGCTTGACGGCGTCATGATCGGGCGTGAGGCCTATCAGAACCCCTGGATCCTCGCCGAGGCCGACCGACGCATCTTCGGCGACGACCGAGCGCCGCCGGACCGCTTCCAGGTCCTCGACGACTTCATCCGTTACGCCGAGCGCGAGTTGGCGCGAGGCACGCCGCTCGCCGCCATGAGCCGGCACATCCTGGGACTGTTTCAAGCCCAGCCCGGCGCGCGGGCCTGGCGTCGCCAAATCAGCGAGCAGGCCCATCGCAAGGGCGCCGGGGTCGATGTCCTGTCGGCGGACTGCATCTCTCTGGCATGCGCACGCATGGCCGAGCGCGACCGCTTGGAGGACGCCTGACTCAGCAGCGCTTTTCGGATTCTCGACCGGGCACATTCGAAAGAGAGGTCCGCAACAGGTCGAGTGCCGAGCCGTACTCGAAACGCTCGACCAGAGCGCACAGACGCGCATAGTCCGCACCGAGCCGATTCCCGAGCAGGACCGACTCCGAGACGACCAGATCGTTAGCGGCCATATCGCCCTTGCCGAGCAGGGTTTGGAGACGTATCAAGATCCCTGTATCCAACCCAGCCGAATCGACCGTGACCTCAGGGTCATCTTTCGACTCAGCCCTCCCCGAAACGGCCTCCGTCCCATCGCGCTCGAAGTCCCGCGCGTCGAGCGGCCGTCCATCCGTCTCGCTCATGGAGAGATCCAAGGCGTCATTGGTGACCTGGAGCAGATGGACGGCCGCGCGCTCCATCCTCGCCAGACGCTCACCCTGCGACCCCGCCCCCAGATCGCGGCGCAGCTCATGGGCCAATCCGATGATGATGCTCGCCGGGACCCGGATCTCGTGGCTCATGTTGGCGAGGAAGACGCCCTTGGCGCGATTGGCCGACTCGGCGCGCTCCCGCTCGTCGGCCAGCTCGGCGGTGCGCTGGGCGACCAGCTCCTCAAGGTGCTGACGATGCCGCTCCAACTCGCTCGCCAAACGCTTGTGCTCGGTGACATCCTCCTGGATGGAGACGAAATGGGTGATGCGCCCGTCGGGCTGGCGGATCGGGGCGATGATGGCGGCGCAGACATATTGGGTCCCATCCTTGCGACGGTTGTGGAACTCCCCCTTCCAGATATCGCCTCGACGTAGCGCGTCGCGTAGCGAGGCATAGGTCTCGGGAGGCGTCTTGCCCGATTGGAGCAGTGCGGGCGTCTGACCGAGGAGCGCCTCCCGGGTGTAACCGGTCTGACGCAGGAAGGCGGGATTGACGTAATCGATGCGAGTCTCGGTGTCCGTGATGATGACGCTGGCCGGGGTCTGCTCCACCGCCTGGGAGAGTTTGCGGAGACGCTCGCTCGCCGCCTTGCGCTCGGTGATATCGGTGTGTAGACAGGCGAGCAGACCCGAGCGCGACGCGAAAAAATGGACCTCGGAGCAATGCCCGGAGAATTCCAGCTCGAACGTCGCGGGCACGGAGCTTGTCACCACCTGGGAGGCGATCCGAAGCCAGGCGTCCTCGGCAGCTGGGTAGAGCTCCTTGAGCCGATGCCCGACGAACGCCGAGCGCGGCAGACCCAGCAGGCGGATGTGGGCCGGATTGACGTCCAGATAGCGCCAATCGACGACCTCGCCTCGTTCGTCCCGGATCAACTCGGCCAGGAAAAAACCCTCTTGGATACTCTCGAACAACTCGCGATACCGCGCCTCGCTCGCCCGAAGCGCGGTCATCGCCTCGCGCGCCGGCGTAATGTCGCGCCCAATCCCGAGCACGCCGATCAGGGCGTGCCGAGCGTCGCGGATCGGCGCCTTGATGGTCTCCAGCCACTCGCGATGACCGTCGCTGAGAAAGGTGACCTCTTCCTCGTTGACGCAAGGAACCTCCCCCGCCAGGGCGGCGAGATCGTGGTGACGAAAGGCATCCGCCATCTCCGGGGCAACCAGGTCATAGTCGGTGCGGCCGATGATCTCGGCCTCCGAGACCCCAAACAGCTGTTCGAGACGGGCGTTTCCGGCCAGATAGCGGCCGTCGATATCCTTGACCCAGACCGGATCGGGCAGCGTGCGGATCAGCGTCTTGAGCAGATCGCGCTCGCGGTCGCGCGCCGCTTCCGCATCACGGCGGCGGGACTCGTCACGCAGTACCAGCACCCCACCCAGCAACCGACCGTCCGCCATCCGGATCGGCGAGGCATGCTCGCTGACCGAGATTGCGTCTGCGGACGCGGACAGAAGACAGACCGTGCGGTGTTCCTCGACCTGAGTGCCCGTCCCCAGAAACTCGGTCAGCGCATCCGTCCTGGGACGGTGGGTCCGTTCGTCGACCAGATGCAAAACACTGGACAGCGGGCATCCGACAACCGATTCGGCGGATAACCCAAGCAGCCGTTCCGCCGCCCGGTTGGCGAAGGTCACCAGCCCCTCAGGATCCGTCGTGATGACGCCATCGCCGATACTCGACAAGGTCACGGCCTGCCGGGTCAGGATCGCCTCACAGCGGCGACGCCCCCAGTGCACCCACTCGCAGAGGATGCTGATCAGAACCCCGCTGGTGACGAGCAACGCCAGTTGCGCCGAATCATGGGCATCGGCGACCAGGAAGCTCTCGACGGGAGGCATCGCCGTATAGGCGAGCCCCAGGTACGCGCCCAATGTCGCCAACAGCCCTGGCCCCAAACCGCCGACAGCGGCGACGAGGAGGATCGCAGGTACGAGCAGGAGCACGAAGGTATGGCCCTGGAACGACACCGCCACTATCGAGCGAAGGAGCAGCGCGAGCAGGACCACCAGAACGGCGATCAGATAGAACGACCACTGCGGCCAGCAGCGAAAGCCGACCAGACGGTCCATCGCAGTCGCGCTGGACACCGCCAAAGCGGTTGGTCGACCATCGACAGTCTCCTTGCGCATCGGCTCAACCGGACCCGGAGAAATCCGGCTTCGCGCCCCCAGTCCCGCCCTGGCCTTGGTGCGCGCGGAGTTCGGCCGCGCGTAATGCCTCGCGAACCACGGCGCGTAGCGTCCCACCGTGCCAGGGCTTGCTCAGATACTTGAAGACGGCACCGCGATTCAGGGCCTTGGTCAGGGTCTGGAAGTCGTTGTAGCCGGAGGTCATGATGCAGACGAGATTTGGATAGAGCGCGCTCGCCCGCCCCAACAATTCGGCGCCGTCCATCCTCGGCATCAACGCATCGACGATCATGACCTCGACCGGGTGCAGTGCCAACTGTTCCAATGCCTCCAGACCGTCATGGGCCGTGCAGACCCGGTAGCCGTCGAGATCGAGCAGCCGCTTGGCAGTGGCGAGGACGAGCGGGTCGTCGTCGACCACGAGCAGCGTCCGCCTGACACTCGCGTTGAGGTCCGAGGCAATATCCAGCCGGCAGGCCGAGCCCAACAGCCGAGCGAACTCCTCGGCAGGCAAGGGACGACTGAAATAGAACCCCTGCATCTCATCGCAATCGCGAGAACGAAGAAAACGGACCTGGGCCTCGGTCTCGACGCCCTCGGCGAGCGCCACCAAGTTCAGATTGTGGGCCAACGAAACGACGGTCGTCACGATGGCCGCACTGCTGGGGTCGTGCACGATGTCGTTCACGAAGGAGCGGTCGATCTTGAGCCGGTCGATCTCGAATCGGCGCAGATAGCTGAGCGAAGAGAAACCCGTGCCGAAATCGTCGATGGAAAGCGCGACGGACAGATCCTTCAGCCGTTTGGTCGCCTTGATGAATGCATTGATGTCCAACATCACCGCGCTCTCGGTCAGCTCCAGTTCCAGAAAATGCGGATCGAGCCCGGTTTCGCGCAGGATGCCTTCGGTCAGATCCACCAGATCGCAGGAGGCGAACTGACGCGCCGATAGGTTCACCGCGACGCTGACCGGCGGAAGTCCGGCCTCTTGCCAGGCGCGGTTCTGCAAACAGGCTTGGCGCAGCACCCACTCGCCCAGCGGCACGATCAGACCGGACTCCTCGGCGAGCGGAATGAAGTGACCGGGCATGATCCAGCCGCGCGTCGGATGCGGCCAGCGCACCAACGCCTCGGCACCGATGATGTGCCCCCCGCGCAGATCGACCTGAGGCTGGTAATAGAGCTCCAGAGCGCCATGCTCGATCGCCTGACGCAACTCGTTCTCGAGATCCAAGCGCTCAAGCGCACGCGCGTTCATCTCCCGCGCGTAATAGCGGAACTGCTGGCCACCCTCGCGCTTCGCACGAATCAAGGCCGCCGTAGCATTGCTGAACAGCGCCTCGACCGTCTCGCCATCCTTGGGAAACACGGCGATGCCGATGCTCAGGGACAGCACCACTTCCCGCCCGCCGATGGAGAAGGGTACAAGCGACGCGGACAGAATCGACTGGGCGAAGCGGCTGATCCCTTCCGGCTCTCGACCCTCGACGACGATGACGAACTCATCGCCCTCGACCCTGGCCAGGGTATCTCCGCCCCCCAGCAACCCGAGCAGGCGCTCCGCCATTGCCCGAATCGCCCCGTCTCCCGCGTCCCGCCCGAGACTCTCGTTGACGCTCTTGAATCGATCCAGATTCAAGGCGACCACCATGAGCGGCGTGCTGGATTCGAGGCTGCGGCGAATCGCGCGCTCAAGCCGGTCGGACAACAGATTTCGATTGGGCAGGCCGGTCAGATCGTCGAAGTTGGACTTGCGCTCGAGCTGCTCCAAATAGCGGTTGCGCTCGCTCACGTCGCGCCAGCTCAGGACCGCACCCAACAGTTGGCCACCTTCGATGACGGGCATCAAGGTGCATTCGACCGGGATGCTGGAACCATCCCTGCGGCAGAAGCGCTCCTCATGTCCGCTCAGCGTCTGCCCCGACCGAACAGCCATGAGCAGCAGACAATCCTCCGAGTGAGGAAGGTCCGAGCACCCCTCGTCAGGACAGAGAATTCCGGTGAGCCGAGATCCGAGCAGCTCCTCCCTGGGATAGTCCAGCAACCTGGACGCTGCGCCGTTGATGAAGTTCACGACACCGTCTCGATCGAGTCCGAGTATCCCCTCGCCGACCGAGCTGAGGATCAGCTCCAACCGATGATTGAGACGGTTTTCGAGACGTTCGCTGGCCACCTGAACGGCCTGAATCTCGCCGACCCGGCGCTCGACCTCGGATTCGAGGAAGTCGTTCTTGTCGCGCAGCCAGTCGCGAACACGCTTGAGCTCCAACTGCGTCTTCACCCGCGCCAGCACCACAGGCGCCGCGATCGGCTTGGCGATATAGTCGGCGGCCCCCGACTCCAATCCGCGCGTCTCCTCGTCGATGCTGTCAATGGCGGTGACGAAGATCACCGGTAGATCGCGGGTTCGCGGATCGGCCCGCAGACGTGCCAGCACCTCATGCCCATCCATGCCGGGCATCATGATGTCCAGCAGGATCAGGTCCGGTTTCGGTTCCTGAACCGCGTATTCAAGCGCGGCCAGACCTGAGTTCGCGGCCCTGACGTCGTAACCGGCACCGCGCAGCAATTCACCGATCACGAGCAGATTCGCCGGGAGGTCGTCGACAATCAGAATCGTTGCGGACATATGCGACCGTTCATCCCCTTCAAGTTCCTAATGCGCGTTCTGCGCCGGAACCCGCAATTGACCCAACAGGTTCGTGACCAAAGAGGACCATGCCATGGACCCCGAGCGCAAGAGGAGCGTCATGAAAGTGCCCAGCCCGGTCTTGCGAATGTGAATCCGATCGAGATTCTTCGCCGTAGCGGGACCGACTGCGCGTAAGATCTACGGCGACCCGTTCGACGCGCCTCCTCATCCTCAATTATCGATTTCATTGGATCTGCATCCTCGTCCCATGAGCTGGATCACGCTCTCGCTGGTGTGCGCGCTGAGCCTGGCGAGCGCCGACGCGGCGACCAAGGCCTGGCTGCAAGGATTCTCGGCACTGGAACTGCTGGTCGTGCGTTTTTGCGTTCCAGCCCTGCTGATGACTCCGCTCCTCGTGCATCTACCGCCGCTCGGCGAGCTGCCGCTGGCCTTCTGGGGTTGGATCGGCCTGCTCATCCCGCTCGAACTCACCGCGATGCTGCTGTATATGGCGGCCATCCGCGATCATCCATTGTCCAGGACGCTACCCTATCTGGCCTTTTCCCCGGTGTTCGTGATGGGCTTCGCCTGGTTCGCGCTGGGCGAGCGAATCTCCTGGCGGGGCGCATTCGGCGTACTGCTGGTGGTCGCGGGCGCCTGGTTGCTCAACAGCGGCCATGCGAGGCGGCGCGACTGGCGCAGTTGGGCCACTCCGCTGACGGCCATCGCCAGCGACCCCGGACCGCGCATGATGCTCGGGGTCGCGGCGATCTATGGTGTGACGGCCACCCTGGGAAAGGGAGCCATGCACTACCTCGGACCAGAAGCGTTCGGAGCCTTCTACTACGGACTGCTGGGCCTCAGCGTCTTCGCCCTCGTGCTGCTGCCCCGCCCGGCCATGCTGCACAAACTGGCGCGCAAACCCATTCCCATCCTCGTCATCGGCGGCCTGCTCGGGGTGATGGTCTACACCCATTTCCTCGCCATCCAAAAGGTCGAGGTCGCCTACATGATTGCCCTCAAACGCACCAGCCTCCTGTTTGGAATCCTTTACGGCGGACTCTTGTTCCGTGAGCCGAACCTCGCGGCACGCCTTCCCGCCGGGGCGCTTATGGTCGCCGGGGTCGTCATGATCCTGATCTGAAACCACCGCATAGACACGCGAACTGCGGTTCAGGCTCCGGGCAACCGGGTCAGTCTAGACGACTCTCGCGCATCCATGCCAAGCACCCGCCGCACCTCGGCCAGAATCTCTGGAAACGGCGGCGGGCGACTGGTATCGATCACGACCGAATGCATCCGCTCGCTCGGGGTGAGCGGCTGACGTCCGGCGTGCTGACGCTCCAGCACGGACACATTGGCCTCGGAGGCATCGTCGCTGGCGGCCAGGCGGCGCATCACCCGCTGCCGCAGAATCTCCAGCGGCGCGTCCAAGGCCAGAATCGCGAACCCGGCCCCATGCCGACGCGCCAGCTCGATGAAGCGTCGGCGTCGGCTCCGCGACAGAAAGGTGGCGTCCACCAAGACATCGTAGCCGCTCTCCAGAATGCCTGCGGCGAGCCGGCACAACCGATCGTAGGTCCAATCGGTCGCGCTCGGGAAATAGATTCCAGAATCCGGGCCGCTCGCGGTGCGGGCGTTCTCACGCAGTCCGAAAAGACGCTTGCGCTCGATATCCGAGCGCAGATGGATGAATGGCAACGCCTCGCGCAGCCGGCTGGCGATGCAGCTCTTCCCCGAGCCTGAAAGACCGCATAGGATCAACAGGTGCGGCTGTCTCGGCACGGTATAGGACTCGGCGAACCGCAGATAATGGGTACAGTCGCACCGCACCCGGGCCGCCTCGTCGGGCTCCAGATCGCTCTGATCGAGTCGAATCGCAAGCACCTTGGCCCGAACCATGGCGCGATAGACCTTGTAGAAATCGAGCAGCGCCAGCAGACCATAGTCGCCGCTGCGCTCAAGATAGCGATTGAGGAAGAGACAGGCGCAACCGCCCTCCCCCGCCTGCTCCAGGTCCATGACCAGGAAGGCGACCTCGCTGGCGGTATCGATCCAGCGCAGAGTGGGATTGAACTCGATCGCATCGAAGATATGGATGACGTCTCCGACCAGCGCGATATTGCCGCGATGCATATCGCCATGGCACTCGCGCACGAAGCCCTGCCGTAATCGACGCTCGATCAAGGGGGTCAGTTGGCGATGGCGCTCCTGGATCCACGCCTCCAGGCGGTCGAGCCGCGACAGATTCTCCGGCAAGGACGCGCGCGAACGCACGGCCCGAACATTCTCCAACATGGGCTCCAGCACCGCATCCGGGGTCCCGAAGCCGCTCTCGGGACCCGCCGAGTGGACGGCCGCGTGGAAGTCGGCGACACGCTCGCCGAGTCGAAGCATCAAGGACCCGGAAAGCGGCTGACGGTCGAGCAGGGACGCCTGCGGAAAGCGGTGCATCTTGACTGCGTATTCCAGCACCGGACCCTCGGCCTCGACACAGGGGGCATCCGGCGTGCCGGAAATCGGCACGACAGCGATATAGAGGTCGTCGGCGAGGCGCCGATTGAGGCGTAATTCCTCTTCGCAGCAGTAGCGTCGGCGCTCCAGGGTGGAGAAATCCAGGAAGCCCAGATCGATCGGCTTCTTGAGCTTGTAGGCGAAATCGCCCGCGAGCATCAGATGAGAGATGTGGGTCTCGATATGTTCGACCGTCGCCACCCGACCGGGATAGGACTCCGGTCGCATCAAGCCTGCGATCAAACGCGCAAAGTCGTCGTTATCCATATGAACGGCCACCCGCCGCAACCCGATGGATGAAGCCCCGAGTCGTCCATGACGCCAGGCGCGCCCGAGGAAGGATCATCCGTCCCGCAAGGACACCGTTGGACGCGGCAAACCGGGCTGGGTAAGATCCCGCCCCGATCTACCGGCCTGGATTCCCGAACAAACCCCAGGACTCCCGGCAACCTGAACAATCCACCTCACAGAACAAGTCTAGAGAATTCCATGTCGATCGAACGCATCGTTTTCGCCGTCGCGGGCGCCTTCATCCTCATCTCTGTCGCCCTCGCACACTTCGTCAGCCCCTACTGGCTCTGGTTCACCGCCTTCGTCGGGGCCAATCTGTTCCAGTCCGCCTTCACAGGATTCTGCCCACTGGCCCTGATCCTCAAGAAACTCGGCAAGGAGAGCGGCCCGGCCTTCTAAGCCGCGCCCAGACAGATCGCAGGTCGAGGGCAGGTTCGAACGGACAGCCCCTCGACCGCGATCAGCACACCTATTCGATAGGCTGTGCCCAGAGATCGTGATCGCCCGAGTCGGTGATCTCGACCTCGATGAAATCACCCGGCTCGATCTCCCAGGCCCCCGGAATGATGACCTCGCCGTCGATCTCGGGCGCATCCGCATAGCTGCGCGCGATGATGGCGTCCTCCTCCACCTCGTCGACCAGCACGGTCAGACGCTGCCCGATCCGGGCGGCCAGCTTCTCGCGACTGATCTCGGCCTGGACCTCCATGAAGCGCTCCTGACGCTCCTGTTTGAGCGACTCGGGCACCGGATCGGCGAGTCCGTTGGCATCCGCCCCCTCGACCGGCGAATAGGTGAAGCAGCCCACGCGATCCAGCCGGGCCTCGCGCAGGAAATCGAGCAACCCCTCGAACTCGGCCTCCGTTTCGCCCGGAAAGCCGACGATGAAGGTGCTGCGCAGGATCAGATCGGGGCAGATGGCGCGCCAACGCGCCAGACGCTCCAGGACCTTCTCGGTCGCTGCCGGTCGGCGCATGGACCGCAGTACACGCTCATCGCCGTGCTGCAGCGGCATGTCGAGATAGGGCAGGATCAGCCCCTCGGCCATCAGCGGGATGAGCTCGTCCACATGCGGATAGGGATAGACGTAATGCATCCGAATCCAGGCGGGCAACTCGCCGAGCGCGCGCGCGAGTTCGGTGACATGGGTCCGGTAAGGGCGATTGCGCCAGAAATCCGGACGGTGACGCAGATCGACCCCATAGGCGCTGGTGTCCTGGGAGATGACCAGGAGTTCGCGCACCCCGGATTCCACCAACCGGTGTGCCTCGTCGAGCACCTCGCCGATCCTGCGGCTGACCAGATCCCCGCGTAGGCTCGGGATGATGCAGAAGCTGCAGCGGTGATTGCAGCCCTCCGAGATCTTGAGATAGGCGTAATGCCGGGGCGTCAGCCGGACGCCTTGCGACGGCACCAGGCTGGTGAAGGGATGATGGGGCGCCGGAAGATGCGCATGCACGGCGGTCATGACCTCGTCCAGCGCATGCGGACCCGTGACGGCCAGGACCTCGGGATGCGTCTCCCGGACCATCTCGGCGCGTGCGCCCAGACAGCCGGTGACGATCACGCGGCCATTCTCGTCCATCGCCTCGGCGATGGCGCCCAGCGACTCCTCGACCGCCGCATCGATGAACCCACAGGTGTTGACGATTACCAGATCGGCATCGCGATAATCCGGCCGGATGTCGTAACCCTCGGCGCGCAACTGGGTCAGGATGCGCTCGGAATCGACGGTCGCCTTGGGACAACCGAGACTGATGAAACCGATGTTCGGAGCCTGTGCCCCGGCTTCAGCCGAGCCTGGAGACGTCACGCCGTTGAATGAAGAACTGGACAAGAGAGAATCGCCCTCGAATGTCAGGGATTGAAAGTAACGCAATGGACCGGGTACGCCGTCGCGCGCCACACCCTCGCAGCCAATGGAGAGACCGGCACACGCCTAAAAGGAACGCGTGCGTTGATCGCGTCGCGGAATTGGGTAAGGATACGTAGGATCGCGACGGTCGGCTTCCTTACACATAGAAAGAAGAATGCCCCATCAGAGGCTCACCGCAGAGACTTCACGACGGACGGACCAGGTATGAAAAACTGCACGCTCTGTAAGTACAGCAAGATCTGCAACGACCTGCCAGGGATCTGCATTCTACTCCCTTACCTCGCCATCGCGGTGGTCACCCTCTCGCTCGGTTATCTGTTCGTCACCCAAGAACTCATCTAGCCCGAGATTGGCTAAAATACGGCGCCCGCCCCAATATCCGATCGCTTCATGGATCAAACCTGTCACTCCACCGGCACACGCATCGCTCCGGGATGCGAGGTACGGCTGCACCTGGAGATCCGTTTCGAGAACGGCTTCGAGGCGCTATCCACCTTCGGAGAAGACCCCATCCGCTGCCGCATCGGCGACGGCTCCTTCACGCCGGCCTTCGAGGCACTCATCCAAGGGCTCGCCAAGGGCACGGAGACTCGGATCACGGCCGACGGATCCGAACTCTTCGGCGTCTACGAGGAGCGCAATCTGCACTGGGTCGACAGCGCCGATTTCCCAACCGACCAACCCCCGGTCGCAGGCCAGCTGGTCGCCTTCACGACCCCGGGCGGAGAGGACACCAGCGGTATCATCATCGCCCAGCAGGATCAGCAGGTCCTCGTCGATTTCAATCACCCGTTCTCGGGCCGGCGTCTGCTGATTCGGATCCAGGTGCTCGATATCGACGGACAATGCGCCTGATCCCACCGCTCATCGGAGACCCACGAAACCAATGGATCGCCATTAACCGCATAAATCTCCATTTATTTCATCCGTTCAGCTTCGCCTATCCTCACCCATCATGAATATTCTGCTCGCCAACCCGCGCGGCTTCTGCGCCGGGGTCGATCGCGCCATCGCAATCGTCGAACGTGTCCTGGATCTCTATGGATCTCCCATCTATGTCCGCCACGAAGTGGTGCACAACCGCTTCGTCGTCGAGGGACTGAGACAGCGCGGCGCCATCTTCATCGAGGATCTCGACGAGGTTCCGGACGGCGCCACGCTCGTGTTCAGCGCGCACGGGGTTCCGCAAGCGGTCCGTCAGGCGGCGCAGGCGCGCGACCTGAAGGTCTTCGACGCAACCTGCCCGCTGGTGACCAAGGTCCATCTTGAGGTCGCGCGTTACTGTCAGAACGGCATCAGCGTGATCCTGATCGGCCATCGCGGCCATCCCGAGGTCGAGGGCACGCTCGGACAGTGCACTGGCGATGGCGGCACGATCCAGCTGGTGGAAGGCGTCGAGGACATCGCCAGCCTGGAGATTCCCGATCCGGAGCGCGTCGCCTATGTCACCCAGACCACGCTCTCCATGGACGACAGCCGCGACATCATCGACGCGTTGCGCGCGCGTTTCCCGGCCATTCAAGGCCCCAAGAAGAGCGATATCTGCTACGCCACCCAGAACCGTCAGGACGCGGTGCGGGATCTCGCCAAACGCTGCGACCTGCTGCTGGTGGTCGGCTCGCCCAACAGCTCCAACTCCAACCGACTGCGCGAGTTGGCGGAGAAACAGGGCTGTAGCGCCTATCTGATCGACGGGCCCGAGGATATCTCGCGCGAATGGCTGAACGCCTCATCCCGGATTGGAGTGACGGCTGGGGCCTCCGCGCCCGCGATCCTGGTGGAACGCGTCACCGGCTGTCTGCGCGACTGGGGCGCCACCGAAATCGAAGAGCAGGACGGAATCCGCGAGCAGGTGGTCTTCGCCCTCCCACGCGAATTGACGGACAACCAACCCACCGGTTGATCTTGGAAACATATCCGGGAAAAGCTCGATCGCGACATGAACCTGAGGACCAAACCCATGAGTGATGTGCTTGTCATCGGGGGCGGCATCATCGGCCTGCTGACCGCCCGCGAACTCGCCGACGCGGGGGCGCAGGTTACGCTGATCGAAATGGGCCAGACCGGCCGAGAATCCTCCTGGGCCGGTGGCGGCATCCTGTCGCCGCTCTACCCCTGGCGCTACGCCGACGCGGTCTCCGAGTTGGTGAGCTGGAGCCAGGAGGCCTATCCTAGACTGGCCACGGCGCTCTACGACGAAACCGGAATCGATCCGGAATTCACCGTCAACGGCCTGCTCATGCTGGACGCGCTCGATGACGAGCTGGCACTTGCCATGGACTGGGGGGCACGCTATGGCGTGCACATGGAAACCATCCTGGGCGCGAAACTGCACGAGCGCGAGCCCCAACTGGAGCTGAGACAGGATCCGGCCCTGCTGCTCCCGGATATCGCCCAGATCCGCGCGCCCCGGCTCGCCAAGGCCGTGCGTCAGTCTCTGGAGCGACGCATCCAGATCCGCGAGCGCGAAGAGGTGCTGGAACTCCTCGTCGAGAATGGCAAAGCCACCGGGGTACGCACCCCGAAGGGCAAGATCCTCGCCCAACAGACCGTCATCTGCGCGGGAGCCTGGACCGCCAAACTGCTGGAACAACTCGGCAACGCCCCCGAGATCCATCCAGTGCGCGGTCAGATGCTGCTCTTCTTCGGCCACCCGGGCCAGATCAATCACATCACGCTCCAACGCGAGCACTATGTCATCCCACGTCGGGACGGACGCGTCCTCTTCGGCAGCACGTTGGAGCATGCTGGCTTCGCCAAGAGCACCACCGCCGAGGCCAAGGAAGCGCTCTACCGCGCAGCCGTCGAGCTCTTCCCCGTCCTCAAACGCACCCCGATCGAAGACCACTGGTCGGGCCTGCGTCCGGGATCGCCCAGCGGCATCCCCTATATCGGCGACTACCCAGGCGTGGAAGGGCTCTACTTCAACGCCGGACACTACCGCAACGGCTTGGTTGCCGCCCCCGCCTCCGCGCGCCTGCTCGCGGATCTTTTGCTTCAGCGCCCGCCGATCCTGGCGCCGGATCCCTATGCACTGGACGCCGCTCGTGGTTGAGAAAGGATTGACCGAACGGACGTCCCAAATATCGGGTCGTCCCAAATATCGGGTCATTGAAAAATCGCGTCATAACGCCCTTGATCCGCGTTAACGCTTCGATTAAAGTACCGCGCTCGGTGCCGATGTAGCTCAGTTGGTAGAGCAACGCATTCGTAATGCGTGGGTCAGCGGTTCAAATCCGCTCATCGGCTCCATTATTCAAAGACTTTGATTCGCTTGTGTGCGAGCCAAGTCGACTCTCAGAATCCTCCCGCCGCGTCACCTGCGCGCGTCGTCACACCAAGTCCCAGCTTCACTACCGCCTAACGGACGCATAGGCGCCGCCCTCGGTCGCCGATCTGCTCCGGAATCTCCGTCTTCCATTGCCCGACCTGCACCGATCGCACGCCATGTTCCCGGCCGATCATTTCGTTGACAGCGCTCACGCTGCGGATGGCTTCCAACGCGATCTTGGCTTTGAGCGCACCATAGTGGACAGGTGCGAAAGCATCGCGCCCAATGCCGACCCGGCCAGCGTCGGCGACGCACCGTTGCGCGCTCTCGCAAGTCACCCTTGCAGATAGCTCCCCAAGTCGGCCGCGCCGATCGGCCGGCTCTTCCAGTAACCCTGGAAGCAGTCGCAGCCGCAAGATTCAACGCAGTCCGCCTGAGCCTGGGTCTCGACACACTGGCCCACGACCTGGATCCCAAGATTGCGCCCCATGGTCGCAATCGCGCTGACCAGTTGCTGGTCGACCGGACTCTCGGGCAGATCGCGAATGAAGACAGAGTCGACCTTCAGGACGTCGATCGGCAGATGCCTGAAATGACTCAAGGCAGCGCTGCCCACGCCGAAATGATCGATGGCAATCGAGACGCCCATCGCACGCAAACGCTTGATCAGATCGAAACCACCGTGCTTGGCCCCGGTCATGATTTCTTCGGTGAATTCGAGACAGAGACGCTCGGGCGGCAGCTGAGTTCGCTCAAGGATGCGCCCGAGCGTGTCGAAAAATCCCGAGTCGTTCAGATGGACGAGCGAGAGATTCACGGAGACGAACGGTGCATCCTCCAACCTCGGCCATGCCATCGCCTCCATGCAGGCCTGTTCCAGGACCCAATTTCCGATGGCCACGATGGCCCCCGTCTCTTCCGCGAGCGGAATGAATTCACCCGGCAGACAGATCCCAAGCGTCGGATGTTTCCAGCGCGGCAACGCCTCGATCCCAACGGGAGCCCGCGCACCGAAACGATGAATGGGCTGGTACTCCAAGATGAGCTCGCATCGTTCCAAGGCCAGACCCAAACCATCCTCCAGACTGGCGTGCCTCAAGGCCCTGGAGTTCATGTCCGGACTGAAACGCATAAATCCGTTGCGACCTTCGGCCTTGACTCGATACATGGCGACATCGGCGCAGGACAGCAAACGCTCACCGCTGAGCCCATCATCCGGATAGAGGGCGATACCGACACTGGCCGTGACATGATGAAGATGACCATCCACGCGAAAGGGAGCAGATAAATACTCGACGACCTTGCGCGCGATGCACTCCGAAATCTCGGGAGAGGATTGCATCGGAAGCAGAATCATGAACTCGTCGCCGCCTAGACGAGCCACCGTGTCCCCGGCACGACAGCAAGCGCGCAGTCGCTCGGCCGCCTCGCACAGCAGCGCATCGCCAGCCGAATGGCCCCGCGTGTCATTGACCTGCTTGAACTGATCCAGGTCCACGAACAGCAACGCGACCCTGGCATTGGCACGCCGCGCCTGGGCGATCGCCTGCCTGAGTCGATCATTGGCCAACGCCCGGTTAGGCAGTCCGGTGAGCGGATCGTTGAGCGCCAACTGATGCAGCCGATGCTCGGCGACGCTCAGTTGCTCCACCTGATGCGCCAGGACCAGATTCTTGAGCGCGGCATTCGAAAGCCGCCCGGCAATCAGCGACAGCGCCCTGACAATGCGCTCGAACCGATCGGGCGACATCCGAGTCACCTGGTCGAGCGCGGCCTTGTATTCGGTCACATCCACTCCGATCGTCTCGGCGTAATGCGCCGCCTCGTCCATGTCGGCGGATCCGCAGATCACCTGCCCGATCAACCAGGTTCCGACGTGCCTCTGCCCCAGCATGATGCGACAGCCAGCATCCGTCAGCCCGCCGCTCAGACATTGCCAAATGATCGGTCCCTCGCCATTGGCGGCACCAATCAGCGCGTCGGAGTGCATGCAGTTGGCAAGACCGATATCGGACTTACGAATAAGGTCAGCGCATAACCGACAGAAATTGCTCGGCCGCGTAAAGGGCCGACCATCGGGGTAGGTAATGATCGAGGCTACGTCGGTCGCTGCCGCGAAGGCATCCTGAAATTGCTGCGCCTCCTCCCGATCCAAGATGTCATCAAGACTGAGATCATCGGGAAGCAATTCCAGCGAAGACTCGGCAATCGCCCGCAGGTCGACGGACCAACCCTGTAATATCTGGGTTTCCCTGATTATCGACGTCTTCTCCATACCGAGACTCACTCCCTTGTCATGATGTCCAACAACTGCGAATCGCGGGCTCAACACTAAAACGAACCGCTCCGCGAATCACACACCGAGATCGGCCAAGCCGAAAGTCGAAGCCGCGCCTTTGCCGTCACGGCAGACTGGGCGCATGATACTTTGGAGCGAAAGGCGCGACGCGACACGCCGACCGACGGCCGCGCCTCGTGTCGCCTCCCTTCACGCGTCGCAAACCAATCGCACGGAGTCTCAGCCGCGATGAGCCGCCCCCTCTCTCAGCGCATCCTGATCCTGACGCCGCTCGCAATGACACTCACCATCGGAGCAGGTTGCTCCGGTTTGAAACCGACCCCCATGATTCCGACCTATCCGGCCCCGGTCGGTGGTTCCGACGGAATATCCTGGGAACTGGATATCAAATGCCGAGGTCAGGCCTATCGTCTGGCCGAGCAAACCAGACGCTCGAACATCAACCGCGAGGTGGGATATACGCTGATCGGCATTGCGGCCGGGGTCGCCATCGGCAGCGCGTTGTCCTACGACGTGGAGCCGCGCTACCCGCCGGGTCGCCGATCTCACTGGCATCATGGAGGCTACCCCTATCACGGTTACCGCCGCGATTACCGAGGAGCGGGTGCCGTCGCTGGAGCAACGACCGGCGCCGTGCTGAGCCAGAGCGCCATGCGAGATCCACAGCGAGTTTACGATATCGTCTACGAGAATTGCATCCGTAACAACTGGGGTTATGGTCAATGACACAACCGGAATACAGTGAGGTCTCCTGAGCGACTTCCCGGATGTCAATGCACCGCCGCCCGCCGAACGCGCGATCCAAACCTGTAAACTGTCCGTCCCCTCGCACTCTCGACGCCCGTGACGCCATGACAGACAACCCGAATCCAATGCACAAAAACCCGACAGCGAACGACCCATTCGCCGACGCACAGAGCCACTTCATTCAACTTGGCGGCTTCCAACTCCATTACAAGCGGCTCGGATCCGGTCCACGGCTCATCCTGCTACTGCACGGCAGCTTTCTAAATCTCAGGTCCTGGCGGCACATCATCGCCCCCTTGGCCGAAACGGCGACCCTGGTCGCCTTCGACCGTCCAGTCTGCGGCCGCACCTCCCGCCCGCTTCCAAACGGCAAGGGACCTTCGCCCTACGCAGCCGAATCGCAGGCCGATCTGGTCGCGGATCTGATCGCTGCGCTCGGTTTCGAAAAGGCCATCCTCATCGGTCACTCGACCGGAGGAACCGTGTCGGTCCTGACCGCGCTGCGCCACCCGGAACGGGTCGAGGGATTGGTGCTGGTCGGTGCCATGATCTTCAGCGGCTATGCGACGAGCGAGGTCCCCGGACCGGTACTGGTGGGCATGCGCGCGCTCAAACCACTGTTCTGGCGCTTCATGCGCTTTCTCATCGGCCGACTCTACGACCCGGCCCTGAGAAAGTTCTGGCACGGTCCAGAAGGCTTCCCCGAGGCGGATCTCGCCGCCTATCGGGCCGACTTCATGCAAGGCCCCTGGGGACAGGCCTTCTTCGAGCTTTTCCTCGCCAGCCATCGGCTCGACCTCGACCCGCGACTGCCGGAAATTACGATTCCGACACTCGTCGTCACTGGAGACCACGATCGGGCCGTCCAACCGGACGAGAGCCGGCGGCTTGCCAACCGACTGCCGCAGGCGGAGCTGGTCGTCATCCCCGAATGCGGCCATATGCCCCACGAGGAGACCCCCGAGGCATTCCTGGAGGCACTGACGCCCTATCTACGGCGCCTTGGCGTCACGGGCTGAGCCCGGCCAGTCTCCTCACGACTCGGGCCGCGCACCTCGGCCGGGGCGGCTATGCCGAAGGTGCGCGCACCGGAACCTTGCCCGTGGCGACCACGACCCGCTGACGGCCGTGCCGCGTTCGAACCAAATGGAGTCCCGGTGGCGGCTCGCACGCACCGCCGAAACTCCACACCGATCCCCGGCCGAGCGCGGGTGTCCATGGCACCGCTTGTGGTATCCTTCGCGCCCTCCCGTGCACCGAACCCTTGGGAAATGATCCCGCCTCGCCAAGGCACGCGCCTTTCGCGACGGACTCTCGGGGCAGGAACGCTACAGGCCTTCATCGACAGGCCGCTCGACGACCATCCCAACCGACCCGCCCCCGGCCGCGACGCCACGTCCCCAGCGCGGGGTCCGAGGTCGCGCCTGGCTGTCGATCGAATGCATAAGAACCGACGAGGAAGCTGCGCATCATGCATCACCCATTGCTGAAACCCACGCTCGCCCTGGTGGTAGGCGGATCGCTCCTGACCGGAGTCCTCTTCGCCGAGGAGCCCGTCATCACTGCCGACGATCCGCGCCCCATCGCGGAACAGACGCCACCATCCGCGCCACAGTGGGTGCGCGTCGAGCGCCGCAACCTCGGCGGCAACGCCACGGTCGGCGGAACCATCGTACCCCTGGAGGAGATCACCTTCACCGCCCAGATGCCGGGCGGCGTCGATCTCATCGCCGGCAACGAGGGCGACTTCTTCAAAAAGGGCGCGGTGCTCGCCGCGCTCGACCCGGCCGGACTGCGTGCCCAGCGCCAGGCCGCCATCGCCGCCATCGCCAACGCCCAGGCCGCCTATCGCAACGCCGAGGTTCAGTTCCAGCGCGAGCGAGAGGATCCGACGCCGCGCCAGGGCAACATGATGAGCCAGATGATGCCCATGCCCTTCTTCGGCGGAGATCGCGAAACCGGCGTCGCGCGCAGCGCCACGCTGCACCAGTACGGCACCCAGATCGAGCAGGCCCAGGGCGCGCTGGTCGCTGCCCAAGCCCAGCTGCGCGAGATCGACGCCAAGCTCGCGGACACCAAGAGCACCGCCCCCTTCGACGGCTACATCACCCACAAGCACGTCAATGCCGGCGACACCGTCCAGCCCGGCCAGCCGCTCCTGAGCTTCGCCAACATGAACCAGTTGCAGCTCCAAGCCGATGTGCCGACCCGTCTCTCGGCGCCGCTGCAGCCCGGCTTCATCACCCGCGTCAAGCTCGACGACCCCAAACAGACCGTGGTCGCGGCCCGCGTCGCCCAGGTCTTTCCCATGGCCGACCCCACCCGCCACACGGTTCGGGTCAAGCTCGACCTGCAGGAAGGCGCCCCGGCCAAGGCCGGCATGTACGCCGAACTGCTGATCCCGCAGCCCGATAGCGCTCGGGACTCGGCCCCGGTGATCCCGACGACGGCCCTGATCTACCGTGGCGGATTGCCGATGGTCTACGTTCTCGACGCCAACGACCAGCCACGCCTGCACCTGCTGCGTCTCGGCGAGCAATACGGCGATACCGTCACCGTCCTGACCGGTCTCAAGGGCGGAGAGCGCCTCCTGCTCGACCCCGCCAAGATCCAGCAAGACTGACGCAACACGGATCGCCGAGCCAGCGCTGACGCACCGCCCGCGAGCGTGGATAGACCGCGCGGAGGGCGGAACGCAACCGACCTGCCGGCCGGCGTCCGCGCCCACCGACACCTGATTCAGAGACATCCCATGTCCGATACCATCGCCACGCCGTCCGGACACGGACGCAAGCTCGGCCTGGCCGGTCTAACCGCCAGGGCCTTCATCCATTCGCCCCTGTCGCCGCTGCTCTTCTTCGCCATGCTCGGCATGGGCATCCTCGGCCTGCTCTCGACGCCGCGCCAGGAAGACCCGCAGATCTCGGTCCCCATGATCGACGTCTTCGTCCAATATCCGGGCGCCTCGACCGAGCAGGTCGGAAGCCTCGCCGTCGAGCCGCTGGAGCGGCTGCTCTCCGAGATCCCGGGCGTCGATCACGTCTACTCGGCGAGCGAGCGCGAGCAGGGCATCATCACCGTCCAGTTCGATGTCGGCGAGCAGATGGGTCCCTCGCTGGTCAAGGTTCACGACAAGCTCCAGGCCAACCAGCAAGTGATGCCGCCCGGCGCCCTGACCCCGGTCGTGCGTCCCAAGGGCATCGACGACGTCCCTGCGGTCACCCTGACCCTCTGGTCCGACGAGATCGACGACGCCGCGCTGCGCGCGCTCGGGGCCAAGCTGCTCCAGAGCCTGTCGCAGATCCCCAACGTCGGTCAGGGCTTCGTGGTCGGCGGGCGTCACGAGCAGATCCGGGTCGAGGTCGAGCCCCAGCGTCTGGCCGGATTCGGAGTGACCCTGGATCACATCGCCAACACCATCCGCACCGCCAACGCCGAGCGCCGTACCGGCGACGCCGAGTCCAACGAGCAGCATCTGACCGTCTACACCGGATCCTTCCTGCAGAGCGCCTCCGACGTCGAGCGTCTGATGCTCGGCACCTACAAGGACTCGCCGGTCTATGTGCGCGATGTCGCCAAGGTCAGTCTGGAGCCCGAGGAGTACAGCAAGCAGGTCAACTACTTCACCGGCCCCAGCTATCCGGGAGACGCCAAGGCCGACGGCATGCCGGCCGTGACCGTCGCCCTGGCCAAGAAGGAGGGCAGCAACGGCGTGACCGTGGCCGACGCCATCCTGGAGAAGGTGGAACACCTGAAGGGACAGCTGATCCCGGACAACGTCCACGTCGAGGTCACCCGCGACTACGGCAAGACCGCCAACGACAAGGTCAACGAGCTCATCTTCAAGCTCTTCGTCGCCACCGGCGCCGTGACCCTGCTGGTGCTGCTGGCGCTCGGGGTCAAGCCGGCGATCGTGGTCACCCTGGTCATCCCGGTGGTGCTGCTGATGACGGTCTTTCTGGCCTGGATCCTGGGCTACACCATCGACAGGGTCAGTCTTTTCGCGCTCATCTTCTCGATCGGCATCCTGGTCGACGACGCCATCGTGGTGATCGAGAACATCTACCGGCGCTGGCTGATGCAGGGCGAGACGGATACGGACACTGCCGTCGCCGCCGTGGCCGAGGTCGGCAACCCGACCATCATCGCCACGCTCACGGTGGTCGCGGCCCTGCTGCCGATGGGCTTCGTCTCCGGTCTGATGGGGCCGTACATGGAACCCATCCCGGCGCTGGGTTCGGTCGCCATGGTCTTCTCGCTGTTCGCCGCCTTCGCCTTCACCCCCTGGCTGGCGATGCGCATCAAGCCGAGCCTGTCGGCGCTGAAGAAGGCCGAGGCCCGCGAACACAAGACCAGCGAGACGCTGGAGCGTTTCTTCCGTGGCCTGCTGCTACCGCTGATCGAGCGCAAGCCGTTGGGCTATGGCTTCCTCCTGGCCCTGATCGGTGCCTTCTTCCTCTCCTGCGGGCTCTTCTACGCCAAGGCGGTCGCCTTCAAGATGATGCCCTACGACAACAAGCCCGAGTTCGGCGTGGTGCTGAACATGCCCGAGGGCACGGCGCTGGGCAAAACCGCCAACACCGCCCGTATGATCGCCGAGAAAGTGCGCGAGATCCCCGAGGTGGTCGCCATCCAGACCTATGCCGGCACCGCCAAGCCGTTCGACTTCAACGGCATGGTGCGTCACTACTATCTGCGCCAGAAACCCTGGCAGGGCGAGATCCAGGTCCAGCTCACCGACAAGCACGAACGCGATCGCTCCAGCCACGAGATCGCGCTCCAGGCCCGCGAGTTGCTGACCCCATTGGCACGCGAGGCCGGCGCCCGCATCACCGTGGTCGAGATGCCGCCGGGGCCACCGGTGCTGCAGTCAGTCGTCGCCGAGATCTACGGCCCGGACGCCGCCACCCGGCGTCAGGTCGCCGCCGACATGACCCGCATCTTCGAGCAGGTCGACAGCCTGGCCGACGTCGACAACTACATGCAGGAGCCCTTCGAGATGCTGCGCTTCGAGGTCGACACCGAGAAGGCGGTGCGTCTCGGCATCTCGGTGGACACCGTCATCCGCAATCTCGACATGGCGCTCGGCGGCTTCAAGGTCGGCGACGTCAAGCGCGGCAGCCTGCTCGAGCCGACCTTCATCACCATCGAGGTGCCGCTGGCGATCCGCGCCAACCTGACCCGTCTGGCCGACCTGCCGATCCCGGCCGGAAACGGTTACACGGTACCGCTCACCGAGCTCGGCGCCTTCGTCAAGACGCCCCAGGATCCGATCGTCTATCACAAGGATCTGCGTCCGCTCGAATACGTGGTCGGCGATGCCGTCGGCAAGCTGGGCGCCCCGCTCTATCCCATGATGGAGGTCGAGGATCTGCTCGCCGACTACGAGACGCCGGACGGCGTCACACTATCGGGCACCCTGTTCAGCGGCGCGCCGCCGGACAACGGGCAGTCCGGATTCGAGTGGGGCGGCGAGTGGACCGTCACCTACGAGACCTTCCGCGACATGGGACTGGCCTTCGGCGTAGCCCTGGTGCTCATCTACATGCTGGTGGTCGCCGAGTTCGGCAACCTGGTCACGCCCGGCGTCATCATGGCCCCGATCCCCCTGACCCTGCTCGGCATCGTGCCCGGCCACTGGCTGCTCGGCGCCGACTTCACCGCCACCTCCATGATCGGCTTCATCGCCCTGGCCGGCATCATCGTGCGCAACTCCATCCTGCTGGTGGATTTCTCCATCGAGGAGATCGCGCGCGGACAAAGCGTCACCGAAGCCGTCATCAACGCCTGCAAGGCGCGCACCCGCCCCATCCTCATCACGGCGCTGGCCCTGGTGGCCGGATCGAGCGTCATCCTCACCGACCCCATCTTCCAGGGCATGGCCATCTCGCTGCTGTTCGGCGTCCTGGTCTCAACGCTCCTGACCCTGGTGGTCATTCCATTGGGATGCGTCAGCGCGGGCAAATACCTGACACGGAGCAAGACCGCGTAACGACCGCCCGCATCCCACGCAGGCCCCGGGTCGCCACGCCCGGGCAGTACCTGTCGTAGGATGAGGCGAGGAACGAACCGCATCGCTTGCCACAGATGCGGTTCGCACGCTCAATCGAGGATCATGCCTTGTTATCGAGACAACTCAGCTTCGACCTTCAAGGCGATGGGGGCTTCCCCGCCTCAAACAGGGTCACAGATGCGGTCGAGCAACTGTCGATCGCGACGGACAGAGCGTCGCGGGGCGCGGTATTCACACGCCGCGAGGTCGTGGATTTCATTCTCGACCTGACCGGCTATACGCCGGAGAACCGGATCCATCGAAAACGCCTTCTGGAACCCTCCTTCGGCGGCGGCGATTTCCTGCTGCCCAGCGTGGAAAGACTCTTGGCTTCCTGGCGTGCGGCAGAGCATGGAGGCGCCGCGCTCGATGCCTTGGGAGACGCCGTTCGCGCGGTCGAACTACATCGCGAAACCTACCATGCGACCCGCTCGGCGCTTCGCGAGTTGCTACGCCACGAGGGACTGGACAGTGAGACAGCCACCGCGCTCACGGATCGCTGGTTGATTCAGGGCGACTTTCTGCTGACCCCGCTTCCCGGTCATTTCGACTTCGTGGTCGGCAACCCGCCGTATGTACGCCAGGAGCAGATCCCCGCCCCCCTTTTGATCGAGTATCGGAATCGCTACCAGACACTGTACGACCGGGCCGATCTGTATGTCCCCTTCATCGAGCGATCGTTGTCGTTACTCGCGCCCCAAGGCAACCTAAGCTTCATCTGCGCCGACCGCTGGATGAAGAATCGCTATGGCGGACCGCTGCGCCGCCTCGTGGCCGAGCGCTTCCACCTGAAGATCCATGTCGACATGGTCGACACCCCGGCCTTTCATTCCGAGGTCATCGCCTATCCAGCGATCACCGTCATCGGTCGGGAGGCGCCGGGGACGACCCGCATCGCTCATCGCCCGGCCATCGACCGAGACGCCTTGCACGCTCTGGCGCAGCTCTTACGGGCACCCAATCTGCCGGAAGACACCGGCTCAGTGCGCGAATTGTCGAACATCATGAAGGATGCCGAGCCCTGGCTCTTGGAGACGTCGGACCAGATGGCCGTGATCCGCCGCTTGGAAGGCGCATTCCCCTGCCTGGAAGAGGTGGGGTGCAAGGTGGGTATCGGCGTGGCGACCGGAGCCGACAAGGCATTCATCGGCGATTTCGAGCGACTTGATGTCGAGCCCGACCGCAAGCTCCCGCTGGTCACGACCAAGGACATCGTCTCGGGCCAGGTACAATGGCAAGGCCTGGGGGTCATCAACCCCTTCACGGAGACGGGTGGACTCGTCGATCTGCGCGACTATCCGCGATTGCGTCGCTATCTGGAGGCACGCAAAGAGGTGATCGCCAATCGCCATTGCGCGAAAAAGGCGCCGAGCAACTGGTACCGAACTATCGACCGCATCACTCCGTCGTTAGCCGCCAGACCGAAACTCCTGATACCGGACATCAAGGGCGAAGCCCACATCGTCTTCGAGCCGGGCGAACGCTATCCGCATCACAATCTCTATTACGTCGTCTCGGACGACTGGGAGCTGCGCGCCCTGCAAGCCGTGCTGCTCTCCTCCGTCACCCGGCTTTTCATCGCGACCTACTCGACCCAGATGCGCGGCGGCTTCCTGCGTTTTCAGGCGCAGTACCTGCGCCGAATCCGACTGCCGCGCTGGAACGAAGTCCCCCCAGCCTTGAGGGAAGCACTCGCGAACGCCGCCATCGGACACGATCTGGACGCCTGCAACAGAGCCTGTTTCGATCTTTACGGATTGACCCAAGAGGAACGGGCCGCGCTTGGAGGCGATGGAAACTGAGCAATCGCCCACCGACAGCTTCCCGTCCTGCTCCCGTCGCGGGTGCCGCTGAACGGCATGGCGGGCGCAGGCACGCCAGCGTCCGGGTCGCAGCCCCGATTCAGGGCATCGTCAGCCCCATGGACGGTTAGGCGGTCTCCAGCCTTTGCCGGAAGGAAAAGACGCAGGTCTCGCCCTGCGATGCGTTCCGGCACTCGTGCCCGATGAAGAGTGGCGCGAGGTCATAGGTGTCGAGCAGTCCGGCGATCGTTCCCTTGAGGAAGTCGCAGGTTTCTTCCCGATGTCCCTTGCCCTTCAGGTCGATCCGGTTGTCGCCGATCAGCAGCGCATCGCCGTCCAATCGTAGCGTCGTCATCGGAGACAGGGCGGGGATCAGCAGGTCCGTCATCGCATCGGAGAGCTTGGTCGGAGCCTTGTCGGGCTTGACCTGCTTAGCCAGATAACCGCCGAACCCCCGACCCAGTTCGAGCGCGCGCTCACGGCGGCTTTCCGGTGGGATGGCGGTCAAGATCTCGTTGAATCGACCGTCGAGCCTCGGATAACGGCTGAGCAGGGAGAAGATCAGCATCCGGTCGCGGATGGCCGCGTCGCCGGATTCGGGGACGAACTCCGGCTGCGTCTTCTGCTTGGTCTTGATCGATGTCTCGGCACTGGGCTGAACCTTCGCAGGCGCCAGATCGCCGGTCTGGGCCAAAGAAAGTACCCCCTGGATCTCCGAAATCTGGCGCCAGATATCCTCATCGGAGACCTGGGCGCCCATGACCTCAAGCACCATGAACCGATCGCCATTCGGGCTTTCCTTGAACCCCCGTTTGGTGGTCAGGATGCCGATCTGCTTGAGGCGTTGCACGGTCCGCAGCTGGATACCGGCCGCAGACGAGATGCGAAAGACGAGTTCGCGCTTCAAGATCGTGTCCTCCATTTTTCTTGTTTTTTCTCGGTACTGAACGACGCGCACTTCAGGTCGGCCCCGTCCATTTCGTGAACGAGGCCCAGCATCCGAAGACTTGATTCGGCAGCACGGCTCGGCGTCGTCAGCCCGGTAACCTATCGCACCAAGTTGCTCTCAGGCGAGCGCGAAAAAGAGACCAATGCACGCCGTTCTCGGCTGGGGTATGGGACGTCTACACAGAACAGATGAACCGGCGCAGGTCCGGAAACCGCCTTTCGCATGATCCTATAAGCCAACGCCTTCTGGGGATATTACAAGTCTATCGTGAGGAAAAATGTGTACTGGATTCAAGAATACTGGACGAAATCGTTGGTGCCTGGACGCACACGCCACCCGATCGACCCCGATGCAGACGAGGTCCGGAGGACGCTCTGGCGAAAGCCGTGCAACAACCTGCCCATGCCGACTCAACGTCACCCCCAATTTCGCGATGCGGGATAAAAGACAAGCGCAAGCTGTGACCCCAGGCACGTATCGCCCAAACTCCGGCGTTTATCATCTTGAATAGCGGATCCGATGAACCATTCGATCGCGAGCTGCAACCACCAATGAAACGATTCGGTACGCACCAGACATGACCGCCCGACCGCACAAGCGCGACCTCTCGGTCAATGCGTCTGGCTGACGGTAGCGGACAAGATTCGAACAAACCCGAGCTGGATATAAACAGACCCATGGGGTCATCAAGAGTCTCTTCACGCCGCATCAGGGCAATCCTGCTCGGCCTGCCGATCGCGCTCCTTTCCCTGCAACTCATCTCGACGATCGCATGGAAGGACATCGCGCAACACCTGTCGACGCACGTTTCGGCCCAGCCCTCCTCGACACACCCAGTCGAACCCGCCGGCATCCAAGACCAAGCACCACCGATGGTCGCCAACCAGGACCCGCTCTGGGAAGCACTGGCCATCTTCGCTCTGGTATTGGCGGTCACACTCTACTGGAACCGCCGCTTGCGACACGAGGTCGCCAGACGCCGCAGCGCCGAGCGGACCCTAGCCCAAAGCGAGCGACGCTATCGCGAGATGGTCGAGTCCGCTGGCAGCACGGATTTCCATTTCTACTCCATCACGCCCGACGGCCGACTGGAGTACGCGAGCCCGAGCTCGTTCGCGTTCTTCGGGATCCCTGCCAAGGAGATGATCGGCCGACATTGGAGGGACATCGCCGCCTGGTCCGAATCGGCCATCGAGCAGTTCGAGTCCGCCATAAAGACCTGCCTGGCCGGAGAGGTTCCACCGCCGGTCACACTGGAGTTCTTCAGCGAGGGCATGCGCCAGCAACTCATCAGCCATCCGCGACCGGTCAAGGACGATCAGGGGCGCACGGTCCGCGTCGAAGGAATCGAGGTCAACCTCACCCCAAGGCTGCGACTGGAGGAGCATCTGTTCGCCGCCATCGCGGCGGTGCGGAAAGCCGACAGCGCCAAGAGCGCCTTCCTGGCCAACATGAGCCACGAGATCCGTACTCCGATGAACGCCATCATCGGCATGCTCCATCTCTGTCTCGAATCCCCCATGACCGAGGAACAGCGCGACTATCTGGACGCGGCACGCCGAGCATCGGAATCGCTACTGCATCAGCTCAACGCCATTCTGGATCTCTCCAAGGCCGAGGCCGGCGGACTGGCACTGGAGATAAACCCCTTTTCCATCGAGGAACCGATCGAGAATCTGGCCGCGCTCGTGACCCAGCGCAGCCCGGATCCCAAGGTGAGCTTCCAGGTCCGGATCGCGCCGGAGGTTCCCAGGATGCTGATCGGAGACGCGCTGCGGCTGGGACAAGTGCTGACCAACCTGATCGACAACGCCTTCAAATTCACCGAGCGCGGCGAGGTTAGCCTATCCGTGCGCCAACTGGAGAGGCACGGCCGGCGGACCCGCCTCGAATTCACCGTGACGGATACCGGAATCGGTATCGCCAAATCCCAGATCAGACATCTGTTCGCGCCCTTCCGCCAAGCCGACAGCTCCATCACGCGCCGCTACGGTGGAACCGGTCTCGGGCTCTCGATCAGCCGACGCCTGGTCGAGCTGATGGGCGGAACCATCGGCGTCACGACCGAGGAGGGCGTCGGCAGCACATTCAGATTCGACATCTGGGTGGATGCGCTCGCAGATTCCACCGAATGCCCGAGCGAAACCGCAACCTCAGCCCATAGCGTCACTGGGACGCACAAAGAACGCTCCAGCAATCCGAGAGGATCGACGACCGAGGATCCCCGCAAGACGGAAACCACCGCCCCCGCGCTCGCAGATCTGCTCGACGCGTTGCGCCAGCGCGCGGCCAGACGCGACCCCACAACCGAGGATCTGCTGGCCGAGCACCGCAACATCCTCGCCGAGACGCTGTCGCCCGAGTGCTTCGCCGCCCTATCCCACCAGATCACGCAATACCGCTTCGCCGACGCCTCGGCGACGCTCGACGCGCTATTGCTCACGCGAGACATGTAGGACATCGACATGCCCGAAGACCCACTCATCCTGGCGGTTGACGACACACTCAACAACCTCAAGGTGATCTCAGGCCTGCTTAAGCAGAGCTATCGCATCCAGGTCGCAACCAGCGGCGAAGAGGCCCTGCAACTCGTCGCCGATCGGCCGCACCCGGACCTCATCCTGCTGGATATCATGATGCCTGGGATGGACGGCTACGCGGTCTGCAAGCGTCTCAAGGACGATCCGGCGACCCGCGATATCCCCGTCATCTTCCTCAGCGCCAAGACCCAGTCCGAGGACGAGGTGAAAGGCTTCGCGGTCGGCGCGGCCGACTATGTCCCCAAGCCCATCAACCCGCCCGTGCTCAAGGCGCGCGTCGCGGCCCAACTGGCGCTCGCCGCCCAGCTGCGCGAGCGGCATCAGATGCTCCACCAGCGTATCGCCGAGGTGTCCGAGGAGCGCGATCGAACCGAGATCGAGCGTCAGCGTATCCATGACCGCCAACAGGCGCTGCTGGCGATCACGCGGGCGGCATTGCGCGACCTGACGCCGCAACACTTTCTGGTCGAGACCCTCGACCTGCTGAACGCCATCGACTGGCTCGATATCGAACCGCGCGGACTGCTCTTTCTCTTCAATCGGCACGACGAGCTGGTGTTGGTCGCCGAGCACGGCATGAGCATCAACCAAGGCATGATCTGCACCAAGGCGCGCCAGGGATCCTGTCTCTGCGGCCAGGCGCTGCTCAAACGGCAAACGCTGTTCCTGGCGGAAGTCTCCGAAAGCACGCAACACTGCATCATGGGGCCGCTCAAGGTCGGCGGTTATTCGCTCCCCCTGACGGAAGGCGAGCGGATCTACGGCGCGCTCTGCATCATCATGCCGCAGGGCCACACCCCACAGCCGGGCGAGCAGGATTTCATGAACGAGCTCGCCGACGCCTTCAGCGGACTGATCCGCCGCCGGATGATCGAGGAGAAACTGAGGATCAATCAGATCGAGATCCAAATGGTCCGCAACGAGGTCATCCGACGACTCGGCGTCGCCGCCGAATTCCGCGACACCGAGACCGGGCTGCACGTGACCCGCATGAGTCAGTACGCCCGCGCCATCGCACGCACCCTGCACTGCGACGAGACGCTCTGCGAACTCATCGAACTGGCTGCGCCGATGCACGACGTCGGCAAGATCGGCATCGACGACAGCATTCTGCGCAAGCCGGGCAAGCTGACCGCCGAGGAATTCGCCACCATGAAGCGGCACACCCTGATCGGCGCCCGCATCTTGGAGGGCAACGATCCTTTGATCGAGCTGGCCCGTGAGATCGCCCTCACCCACCACGAGAAATGGGACGGTAGCGGCTATCCCCATGGACTGTCCAGGGAGGCGATTCCACTCTCCGGACGTATCTGCGCGGTCGCCGACGTTTTCGACGCGCTCACCATGGAGCGACCCTATAAAGAGGCCTGGCCGGTCGAGCGCGCCGTCGCCACCATCGAGTCATTGAGCGAATCCTCGTTCGATCCTCGCGTGGTTCGCGCCTTTTCCGAGACGCTCCCGGAGCTGCTGACGATCAAAGCCCGCTATCAGGACGACGCCATCGATCCGCGCGAACTGCTGCCTGCGGTGAATCTGGAGCCGGGCCGGCAGGAGTGGATCGTCTGGAGCGAACGTTTTTCGGTCGGCATCGACATCATCGACGAACACCACCGCTATCTCATCTATTGGGCCAATCGCGTCCATAGCGCCATCAAACAGCAAGCCGCGACACCCGAGGTTGCCAAGGCGCTATTTGCCCTGGAGCAGTACACCCGCATCCATTTTCGCGCCGAGGAACGGTTGATCTCGGCCTTGGGGCGTTCGCCGATCGAGCTTGAGTCCCACCAGCTGAGGCACCGCGAGTTCGAGGAAAAGCTCCACGAACTACGCCTGGAAATCGCGCATAACCCCTTCATCGCCGGGGTGGAGATGCTCGAATATCTGCGCAGCTGGCTGATCGATCACATCCTCAAGTCCGACCGCAAGATCCTGAAGCCGGTGGCGAAAGGCGCCTGATCGACGAACCGCGCCCGACCGAAGCTCCAACGCCGAGATCGACGCGTCCAGAGACGATCGCAATGGGCTCCAAGGCCAATTCCAAGACCACTTTGCTTGGTCATTTCCCCGACAACCGATGCCTGGGCTGCTTGTCGCAAACCCCTCAAAGCAGGCCAGCAAGCGAGGTTAAGTGGCTGTAAAAACAGCCGCCAATAACTGGCATAACCGTTGCTTCAGTAAGCTGCATAGGCATTCTGGAGCCAACCCATGTCCATCGACTCGACCAAGGTAACCATCAACGACACCACCCTGCGCGATGGAGAACAGTCTGCAGGCGTGGCCTTTTCACTGGACGAGAAGCTCGCGATCGCCCGCAGTCTGGACGCACTCGGCGTCCCCGAACTGGAGGTCGGCATCCCGGCGATGGGGGACGAGGAACGCGACTCGATCCGCGCCGTCGCTGCCTTGGGTCTGTCGGCCCGACTCATGGTCTGGACCCGCATGCTGCCGAACGACATCGCCCAGTGCCGCGATCTCGGGGTACAGATGATCGACCTATCCATCCCCATGTCCGATCAGCAGATCGCGCGCAAGCTCGGCCGCGACCGCGACTGGGTGCTGAGCCAGATCGAGCGCCATGTGCGCGCGGCCCAGGACCTCGGCATGGAGGTCTGCGTCGGTGGCGAGGACGCCTCGCGCGCCGATCCCGAATTCCTCTGGCGCGCCGCCGAAACCGCTCAGGAGGCCGGCGCGCGCCGCTTCCGCTTCGCCGACACCGTGGGCCTCATGGACCCCTTCGGTCTGTACGAGCGCATCCGCGATCTGCGCGCCATCGTCGACATGGAGATCGAGATGCACGCCCACGACGACCTGGGCCTGGCCACCGCCAACAGCCTGGCCGCCGTGCGCGGCGGCGCGACCCATGTCAACACCACCGTCCACGGACTCGGCGAGCGCGCAGGCAATGCCGCCCTGGAAGAGGTCATCATCGGCCTCAAGCACGTCCACCACATTGATTGCGGTATCGACCTGACCCATTTCGAGGAACTGTCGCAGCTGGTCGCCACGGCCTCCGGCAAGCCGGTCGCCTGGCACAAGAGCCTGGTGGGCGCGGGCGCCTTCACCCATGAGGCCGGCATCCATGTCGACGGTCTGCTCAAGGATCCGCTGAACTATCAGGGCATCGATCCTGCCGAGGTCGGACGCATGCACCGCATGGTCCTGGGCAAGCACTCAGGAAAGCACGCGGTGCGTCAGGTCTACTCAGAGCTGCTGCACTTCGACCTGAATATGGACGAGGCCGAGCGTGTCCTGCCTCTGGTGCGCCGCTTCGTCACCGAGACCAAGCGTTCGCCCGAGACGGGCGACCTGTGCCGCTTCCTGTCCGAGATCGGTCATCACCAGGCCATCTCGCTCCAGTAACAGCCAACATCGGAGAGCCGAGAGATGAACGAAGCCGTGCTCGCGCCACTTGCCAAGCCCGGAGCCTGGGCCAGCATCGCCGAGGATGTCGACTGCATCTTCGAACGCGATCCAGCGGCGCGCACCCGTTTCGAGGTCTACACCACCTACCCCGGCGTGCACGCGGTGATTCTCTATCGGCTCGCCCACCCGCTCTGGCTCCGAGGCTGGCGCTGGCTGCCGCGCTTCATCTCCTATCTGGCCCGGATCTGGACCAGCATCGACATCCATCCGGGCGCCGATATCGGACGCCGCTTCTTCATCGACCATGGGGCTGGAGTCGTGATCGGCGAGACGGCCGAGGTCGGCGACGACGTCACCCTCTACCATGGGGTCACGCTGGGCGGCACCTCCTGGCGCAAGGGCAAACGTCACCCAACGCTCGGCGATGGCTGCGTGGTCGGGGCCGGAGCCAAGATACTGGGACCGGTGATCCTGGGCGATCACGTCAAGGTCGGCGCCAACTCGGTCGTCATCGGCGACGTCCCGGCATCGAGCACCGTGGTGGGGATCCCGGCCAAGATCGTCCGCTCGCGACGCTCGGCCAGCCCCAATCCGCATGGCATCGATCTGGACCACCATCTGATCCCCGATCCGGTCGCAGGCGCCATCAACTGTCTGCTGGAGCGCATCCGCCTGCTCGAAAAGGCTGCGGGCGTTCACGGCTGCATCCCCGGCGGTACCCAGCCCGAACACGAATGCGGCAGCTGCGACGCCGTGCGCATGTGCGAACCACCGCACACCCGCCAACAGGACGAGACCGCCTGAGATCACCATGGACCTATTGGATTTCGCTGGCGAGGACATGTATTTCGACGAGCCGATCAGCTCGGACGTCGAGGGCCTGCTGCTCGATGCCGCCCGCCGCTACGGCGAGGATGCGGCCGAACTCAGCCTGCTCCAGGCCTATTTCCTGGAGCCCGATCACCTGACGGTCCTGGTCGCGCTCTATCGCTATTTCTACTATCGTCACCGCTATCGCGAGGCGCTGATCACCGCCGATCGTGCCATCGCCATCACTGCGAACCGGCTCGATTTGCCCGAGCGCTGGCAGGATCTGTCCGAGCAGGATCTGGGACGCTCGGTTCTGGTCTCCATGACCCTGACGCGCTTCCTGCTACTCGCGCTCAAGGGCTCCGGCTACCTGCTGATGCGTCTGAACGAGGCGCCACAGGCCCTGGAGCGCTTCGAGAAGATCGCCGAGATCGACACCAGCGACCGTCTCGGCATCGCCGATCTGCTGAAGATCGCCCGCTCGGCGGTCACCGAAAGCGAAATCGAGCGCTCGGGAGACAACATCCATTTCCTCAAACGCTGAGGCGAAACCATCGGGTCCGACGCGACCGACCCTATCCAACGATCACAGAGACGCCATCCGGAGGCACACATGACTGACGACGATTTCGACCTCGACATGAGCGAGCTCTCAAGCGCAGAGGACTTCCTCGAGTATTTCGGCATCCAATACGAACAGCGCCTGGTTCAGGTCAATCGGCTGCACATCCTGCAGCGCTTCCACGACTATCTGGCCAAGGTCGATGAGATGCCGACCGAGACCCAAGCCCGCTGGACACTGCACGCCGACCTGCTCAACCAGGCCTATCAGGATTTCGTCGGCTCCGATGCCAAGACCGAGAAGGTCTTCCGCGTTTTCCATATGCACGAGCCGCGCACCGCCTCGGTTCCGCTCAGCGACCTGATGGGACAGGTGAAACATGCGCCCTCAGTATGACTATGGAGACGAGGTCCGCGTCGTGCGCAACGTGCGCAACGACGGGACCTTTCCGGGCGAGTCGACCGGAACCCTGCTGGTGCGGCGTGGCAGCACCGGCTTCGTCAAAGATGTCGGCACCTTTCTCCAGGACCAGATCATCTATTCGGTGCACTTCCTCGACGCCGACCGCATCGTCGGCTGCCGCGAGGAGGAGCTGATTCCGGTCGACGCACCCTGGGTTCCCAGCCGCTTCGAGTTCCGCGACAAGGTCGCCACACGCATCCCGCTCGGCATCCAGGGCCAAGTCCTGGTCGAGGCTGGCGAGATCGGCGAGGTGATCAAGGTCGTGCGCGATCACCCCGACGGCGTGGCCTATCACGTCCATTTCCTGGACCGCAACACACTGCTGGTCCCGGAGACCGCGCTGACCGAGTCCGAACCCGCGATCAACGACACAGACAACAGCAGCGAGCCATGACCGAAACCCGACCCAGCGAATCGAGCCCCGAGTACCGATATCATCTGCTGCGCGCTGCGAGCGAACGTTTCCAAGGCGCACCGAGCACGCTCGCCGCCGATCAGCTGAGCCAGGCCGAACGCCAGGCGCATCAGACCCTGGAGCTGGAGAGTCTGGTGCTCTCATCGCCGGAGGCACGCGACACGCTTCTTCCCGAGACACGCATCGAAGAGGCCGTCGCCGAGCTTCGCGCGCGTTTCGAGGACGAGGACGCCTTCCAGGCGGACCTGGAACGCAACGGACTGAACGAATCCGGATTGCGGGTCGCCCTGCAGCGAGAGCTGCTGTTCGACGCCGTGCTGCAACGCATCGGCGCCCGCGCCGAGGCCGTCACCGAGGCCGACGAGCGTCGCTTCTACGCACAGAACCAGGCGCGCTTCATCGCCCCCGAGCGACGCACCGCGCGCCACATCCTCATCACCATCAACGCCGAGTACGCCGAAAACGAGCGTTCGGCCGCCAGGGCACGGATCGAGCGCATCGCCTCCCAGCTGCAGTCCGATCCGAATCAGTTCGGCCCGCTCGCGCGTGCGCATTCCGAATGCCCGACCTCCATGGAGGAAGGCGCACTCGGCACCTTGCCCCGAGGCAAGCTCTACCCCGAAATCGACGCCGCATTGTTCGCTCTGGACGAGGGCCAGGTGAGCGATGTCGTCGAAAGCGAGATCGGCTTCCATCTGATTCTCTGCGAACGCATCCACGCGACCACCGAGGTTCCATTCGAACGCGCGCGCTCCAAGATCCGCGAGGCGCTGGACGCGCGTCGGAGCCGTGACTGTCAGAAGGCATGGATTGCCGAACTGCGCCAGCAGGCGCCCCCGACCGAGGAGACATCAACAGCATGAACGACACGGTCCACACCTGTTCCTTCTGCGGCGCCTCCCAGGCCCCGGACACACCGCTGATTGCCGGCCTCGATGGCCATATCTGCGAGGCCTGCGTCACCCTGGCGCATCAGGTCGTCAGCAGCTGGGGGCGCGCCCGAGCCTTGAGCGGCCCGCTCAAGTCGCCGCCCAAACCCCTGCAGATCAAGGAACAGCTGGACCGCTACGTCATCGGCCAGGAGGCGGCCAAGGAGTCGCTCGCCGTCGCCGTCTACAACCATTACAAGCGTCTCGCGGCCGAGTCCAAGAATCCGCGCCGCTCGCTCGACGACGATGACCGGGTCGAGATCGACAAGTCGAACATCCTGCTGCTCGGCCCCTCGGGGACGGGGAAAACGCTGCTGGCCAGCACCCTGGCGCGCATCGTCGGAGTGCCCTTCGTCATCGCCGACGCCACCACACTGACCCAAGCGGGCTATGTCGGCGAGGACGTCGAGAGCATTCTCGGCCGATTGCTCGACGCCGCCAACGGCAGCCGCGAGGTCGCCGAATGGGGCATGGTCTACATCGACGAGGTCGACAAACTCGCGCGCCAGGGCGAAACGGCTCACGGCACACGCGATGTCTCGGGCGAGGGCGTGCAGCAGGCACTGCTCAAGCTGGTCGAGGGCACCCAGGTCAAGATCAATCCCAAGGGGCGCAAAGACAGCGGCGATGGCGCCCTGATCGACACCCGCAACATCCTCTTTTTGGTCGGCGGCGCCTTCGCCGGCCTGGAGAAGCTGCTGACGCGACGCCTGCGCCCCGGCCCCTCGGGCATCGGGTTTCAGGCGGACGTCGGCGCGCGCAATGAGGACGATAAGAGGCGCGACCCCGAACTCTATCGCGAGACCCATCCGGACGATCTGCGTCAGTTCGGTCTCATTCCCGAATTCATCGGACGCTTCCCGGTACTGGTCGGGCTGCACGACCTGGACGAGGCCGCGCTGGTGCGCATCCTCACCGAGCCGAAGAACGCCCTGATCCGTCAGTATCAGCAACTGTTCGCCTTCGAGGGCGTCCAGCTCGAATTCACGCCCGAGGCCATGACCGCCATCGCCCGCAAGGCCATCGATCGAGGTACCGGGGCGCGCGGTCTACGCAGCGTGCTAGAGGGGCTGTTGCAGCGCCCCATGTTCGAGCTGCCCTCCATGACCGATGTCGTCGGCTGCCAGGTCGACGTCGAGACGGTCGAGGGCACCGGCCCCGTCCACTGGATCCATGGATCAGAGGACGAAGCCGAGCGGGCATCGGCGGGAGGCTGAATCGGGAGGCGGGAGGGATGCGATTGGACGCGCCGATCGCGTCCCGGAACGCACGAGGTCAGGCGACCTGTTGTTTGTCCGAATCCTCGAGTTTGCGGATCAGCGGATAGAGATGCTCGGTCTCGCGCTGAAGCCGATCCATCACCAGGGCGAACATCTGCTCGGTGTCCTGCATGAAGGAGGCATGGTCGCTGATGGTCAGCGCATGACGCTTGTGCGAACACCATTCCTTGACGTAGGACGAGAAGATCCGCTTGATCTCGGTCGAGCCGGACAGGAAGCGGTTGGCTGTATTCTTGACCGACTGATCCGGGTGCGAGATCAGCTTGCCGCACAGCTCGCGATCGACGAGTTCCATGTGTTCCTTGACCCGGTTGGTCAGATCGAAGAAGACATCGCAGGCGACGTCGGTATCGCACATCGAGCGCTCGCGAACCAGGTACATGAAGACGTTCGACAGTTCCGTGATCTTATGATTTTGGGCATGCAGTTGGGCGAAGACGACCATTTCGAAACACTCCTCCGGTCGGTGGCTGGCAAGTCAGGTGTGGTACTTCGGTATCAATTGGGATACGAAAATGCTACGTGGTGGCACCGAGGCACAGGCCGTGATTCACGTCACGGCTCAAGTAAACCATAGTGGTTCCCGCAGTTTACGCGAAAGCGTCCGTTGAATGTAGCTTGCTCGCGGTCAATGAATCGGCATCAGGCCCCGACCAAGGGAAAGGTCACGGCCGTCGCCGAGGCGAAGGCGACCGCGTTGGCGACGGCGCCGACCATGGGATGCCCGGTGCGCGCGTAGATCCAGCGGCTCAGGAGACCGTAAACCAGGAAGAAGACCAGGATCGCCGGCACGATGATGATGAGGAAGAACAGCTCGGAGAGATTGAGCGCCACCGCCAACACCAGCGACAGCAGGAAGAGCGCCTTGGTCGCCGCGTAAGCGCCGGAGGCGCTCCCGACACCGCGCGTCACCCACTCGTCGGCGGTAAAATAGAGCAACGTCCCGCCCAGCATGGCGAACACTAAAGGAAGACGCTCGCTACCCGGAAGCAGTGTCGTGACGAAGCGGTCGACAGGAATGGCGAAGGCGAACAGGGCATAGCCGGTTGCGGCGAGGATGGCGATCGCCAGGCGTCTCCGGTCGATTCGCATCGGCTCGGCGGCGGATGCGCCACGACGGCGCCGGATGAGCCAAAGCCCGAGCCAGGTGAGCACCCCATAGACCGCGAAGTGCAAGACCAGATAGTCGCCGATCAGGATCGGCAGAACATGCTTGGGCAGACGCCAGAGGATGAGCGGGGTCAAGATGGCCGGCGCGACCGCCACCGCAAGCAGATCGCGCCAGGCGAGCCCCGCCCCCAGCGGCCGAGAGGCGACCCGAGGCAGCAACCGCGCCAGCGGCCAGGCCAGGACGAGAATCCCGAGGAACAGCAGACCGATCCAGGGGCCAGGCTCCGCCACGAATCCATCGCCGCGCCAATCGAAGGACCGGTTTAGCCAATCCAGCGCGGCCCGCTCGGCATCCCGACTGTAGAGGATACCGATGTGTTCGACGCGCTCGGCGATCAGCATCCGTCTGGCATCGCCCAGCGCCGGATCGCCATAGGTCGCGTCAGGCTCGATCTCGTGCCCCACCGACGCCGCGAGGATCTTGCGCCCCTGCTCGTGCAGCATCTCAGGCTCGAACTCGCCATAGGCCAAGAGCAGATCGGGCAGTGCCTCCGTCGGCGTCTCGTCGGAGATATAGGGCGACAGCAGCACCAGCGCCCCGACCTTGCCGCGATGTCTCTCGGTGTAGTCGACCAGCGGGTCCCCGGCCATGGAATGCCCCAGCAGCGCGAGGCGTCCATCCGCTCCGGGTTGTCGCAGCGCGACATCGATCGCCGATTCCAGTGCTCCGCCCAAAATACTCAGCCGTTTCTCGCGATCCATGAGACCGGACACGAACGGCTGCGCATTACGTCCATGACCGGGGAAATCGAAGGTGACCGCGAGATAGCCGTTACGTGCCAGAGTCAGCGCGTAACTCCGCATCAGGGTCTGTGAACCGGCGAAGCCATGGGCGATCACCACGGCCGGAGCCGGCCCCCGAGAGACCGGACGATAGAGGGTCAATGGAACCGAGCCGGCCCAGGTCCGCTCCACCGACACGGTGTCCGCTTCTCCGAGCAGATGCCAGAGCGCGACCCCGATGGCCAGCAGGGCGGCGAGCGCAACGGCGACCGCCAGCCAACAGCGTCCGCGACAAACAGCGATAATGCCCACAATCGACCGACTCATGACCACACGCACTCTCCTCAATAAGCCTCTGCATTTGACGAACGTTCGCCCTGCTCGCCACCAAGCGGCGCGGGCGGTTAAACTGCGGAGCTAAAACCCGCGAGGCGCCGACGCTTGCCTCGACCATGCCACGCGCCCCCATTGACCGACTCACACCGGAGCACGCAATCCATGTTGGACAAGAAACTCCTCGACATCCTGGTCTGTCCCGTCACCAAGGGACCGCTCATCCTCGACAAGAACCGTGGCGAACTCATCTCGCTCTCGGCGCAACTCGCCTACCCGATCCGCGACGATATCCCGGTCATGCTCGAGGACGAGGCCCGGCATCTCTCCCTGGAGGAGATGGACGCCTACCGCAACGCCCACTGAACCCGCGATCACCGACGCTTCCCGTCACACCGCACCACGCAGAGGACGGGAATGCGCAGCCAACTCGACAGGCGTCGCCAAGACCGAGCAGAGCGCTCTAGAATAGGAGACATGCTCGGCGATGGCTCAATAGGCATGGACCGCTGCCGATACAGCCATATCCAGGGATAGCGTCCTCGTTCCACCGAACGATCGACGACAGGGCCGAGACAGTCCCCGCACGGATGCCTCATGGTAGGCGACGCCCAATGGACATCACGTCATCAGCCGAATCTCAGCGTCATGACGAGCAGGTCGCCGCCCTGCAGATCGCACAATCCTACCGCCAACTGCCGATCGGCCTTCTTGTTACAATTCTCAACGGATTCATCCTGGCCGCAGTGCTCTGGAACGCCATCGACGGCATGCGCCTGGCGATCTGGCTGACGGCACTTCTCGCCGTCACCCTCGGTCGTTTCGCCCTAGTCCGGGCCTACCACAACCGGCGACAACGACAGACGCATGACACCCAAAGCTGGGGACGCTATTTCATACTCGGCTCACTGGCCTCGGGACTGACGTGGGGCTCGGCGGGCATCATCCTATTCCACCCGGACTCCTTCCCACACCAGATCTTTCTTACCTTCACGCTCGGCGGCATGGTTGCTGGAGCCGTGCCCGTTCTATCCTCGCTGCCCCCAAGCTTTCATAGCTTCCTCATTCCGACCCTCTCGCCGATCACGCTGCAGATGCTGATACAGGACGACCGCATCCACACGACCATGGGTGTGATGCTCATTATCTTCGCGCTCGCCATGACCGCATCGTCCGCACGCGTCCATCGACTCGCTCGTGAAACGGCCGAGCTGCGTCTCAAGCTCTCGCAAGCGATCGAAGAGCAGCTCACGCTCAATAGCATGGCCCACCTCGATCCGCTGACCGGACTCGGAAACCGTCGGCTCTTCGACGAAAGCCTAAATGACGAGTGGAAACGCGCCCTGCGCACCGGAAACCGGTTTTCGCTGATCATGGCCGACATCGACTACTTCAAACGCTACAACGACCGACTAGGGCATCTGGCGGGGGACGCCTGTCTGACCAGTGTCGCAGAGGCCATGGCCAGTGTCGCGAAACGTCCCGGAGACCGAGTCGCCCGCATCGGCGGCGAGGAATTCGCCTTCCTACTGCCGAATACCCCCTCAGAGGACGCCCTGGGAATCGCCGAGCAGGTACGCCATAGGATCGAGGCGTTGCGGATCAAGCATCCGAACTCGCCCATCGCAAATCACGTGACCATCAGCCTCGGCGTGGCCGAACTGATCCCGAATCCAGGACGCGTCCCATCCGACCTGATCGAAGCTGCCGACACGGCCCTCTATGCGGCGAAGCGCCAGGGACGCAACTGTGTAGTCCGGGCGCTCTGAGCCAGACGGAAAACGCAACGAATCCACCGTTCCCCAATTCCCACGAAGGTCATTCCAAGCCAAACCGCCCGAAGGAAGAAGCCCCGACTCAGGTAGGGCGTAATAGGCCGCCTTCAACGAGTGGCTGCTCCCCATGTCGCTGGAGATACAGTCCATGAACCGCCAGCGTTCGACCTTGGAGCGGCCGTATTGCGCCGTATGCGAGCACCGGGGTGCGACCGAAGCCTTGTCGTTGCATGCCATGCGGCGCAATACGCGTTCGCTATTGCGCCCTACGCGGGATCACAACCAGTCCACGACCGCGTTCGTGGACCACTTCTAAGGTCCCTCGGACCGCCGCGCCTTCACCTCGATCTCGATCTCCGCGCTGGCGGTGGCGCACCCGCTCGCGGAATCGTCCTCCACCTGAACCATGACCCGATAGAGTCCCGGCGCGGCGAAGGCATGCCGAACCTTGCTTCCGCGCCCTTGGTGGCCGTCGCCGAAGTCCCAGCGGAAACGAAGCGGATCGCCATCGGCATCGCTGGACCCGGAGGCATCGAACAGCACGCCATCGTGTGCACCGCCCAGATAGGCGACCCTGGAGTCGGCACCTATGTCGGCCTGGGGCGCGGCATTCACCCGCACTTCGGCCCGCTGCTCGGCACCGGCGCAAGCGCTGCCCGAATCGTCCTCGACACGCAGCACCAGGGCATAGCGGCCAGGGGTCGAGTAGGCGTGCTCGACCTCGGCGCCCTCGGCCTCGACACCATCGCCGAACGACCAGCGATAGGCGGCAATCCGACCGTCCGCATCGGATGAACCCAAACCGGAAAAGCGGATCGGCTCGCCGGGACACCCCCTGAGCAGCCGATCCAGACGCGCGACGGGAGCCTGATTCACCCGCACCTCACGACCGAGCGTCGCGAGCGCATTCCCCGCCCCGGAATCGTCGGCCACCTGCAAGACGACCCAATAACGCCCTGGCTCGGCATAGGCGTGACGTATCTCGGCACCCTCGGCGCCCGCCCCGTCGCCCAGATCCCAACGCCAGGCGGTCAGCGCACCATCCGGATCGCTCGACCCGCCGGCATCCAGCACCAGTTCGCGGGCCGGACAGGCGACCTCAGGGCGGACCTCGAATGCCGGCAACGGCGCCGCGTTGCAGCGCACGACAAGGGTATCGCTGCGACTCGCGTTCGGCAGATCCGTATCGTCGGTGACGGTCAGCTTGACCGCATAGTCGCCCGGCTGGCGATAGACATGCGTCGCCTGGATGCCCTCGGCGCCCGCACCGTCGCCGAAATCCCACACATAGCGACGGATGGCACCATCCGGATCGCGGCTCGCCGAGGCGTCGAAGAGCAGAATCTCACCCGGGGCGGCCACACGGTCGTCGCCGGCCTCCGCAACGGGCGGTGCATTGACCTGGAGCGCATGTTTGAGCGTCAGGCGGCTACAGTCGCCGCCGCGTCCGTCGTCGGCCGTCATGCTCAACAGGTAGCGTCCCGGCTCGCGATACTCATGCTCGACTCTCGCCCCCTCGGCCTGGGTGCCGTCGCCCAGATCCCAGCTGTAGACCAGATCCGAACGCACCGCATCGGCGGTATCGCCGAGCGGATGCGCACTCAAGACCACCGACTCACCGAGCGCGACCTGGGCGGGGGCGGTCAATTCAACCTCGGGGGTGTCGAGGACGGTGACGCTCAGCCGGTCGCTGTTGCTGTTGTCGCAGCTGCCGACCTGGTCGCCGGTGATGGTCAGGGTCACCGCATAATCGCCGGCCTGACCGAAGAGATGGGTCGGATTCGGTCCCCCACCCTGCGTGCCGTCGCCGAAGTCCCAGCGATAGCTGTTGACGACCCCATCGAAATCGCGCGATGCCGTCCCATCGAAGGTCACGGGCGTATTGGCGCAGACTTCGAGATCCTTACCGGCCTCGGCCACCGGCGCATCGACGACACGCACCATGCGCCGGTCGCTGGAGGAATCGCACTCAAGCCCCGAATCGTCCTCGACCCGCAAGGTGACCGGATAGAGTCCGCCACGCGCGAACGACTTGGCCGGGGTCGCCGAATGCGAGTCGCTACCGTCGCCGAAGTCCCACGCATAGAGCAGGCGCCCCTCGTCCGGGTCCCTGGATTGCAGCCCGTTGAACAGGACCAGATCGCCCGCGCAGACCACCTCGGGCGCATCGACGACGGCCTGCGGACGACGATGGATCCAGACCTGGGTGGATGCGGCATGGCTCGCGTTGTCGAGCCCGGTGCCGTCGTCCACCGTCAGAACGACTGGATAGCGCCCACCCTCGGCGAACCGATGCGCGACCCGTGGCCCCTGCGCATCCTCCCCGTCATCGCCGAAGGACCAGCGATAGCTCAGTGCATCGCCATCGGCATCGCTGGAACCGCTGCCGTCGAAGGCGACCAGGGTCTCGCAGGTCTGGACCGGCTCGCCTGCAGAGGCGATCGGGCGATGGTTGACCCGAATGTAGAGCCGATCCTCGGCATGTCCGTTGGACGCACCGCTGTCGTCCGTGACCGCGAGCCTCGCTGAGTAGCTTCCAGACTCGGCGAAGCTCAGCGCGATCCTGTCCGTCTCGACCGCCGACCGGCCATCGTCAAAGGTCCAGCGATAGGAGGCGATGCGTCCGTCCGGATCATAGGAGTCCGAGCCATCCAAGAGGATCTCCTGGCCGGGCGCCACCAGCAGATCCGGGCCAGCCAGGGCCACCGGAGCGGCATTCACCCGAACCGACGCCTCGGCGAAGGCGATCGCCTCCGCATGTCCCGAATCGTCCGCGACCCGCAACCGCACCTGGTAGAGACCCGGCTCGGCATAGGCGTGACTGGGGGCGACACCGGTCGCCGAGGTCCCATCGCCGAAATCCCAGGCATAGTCTTGGATGCGCCCGTCCGGATCGAACGACCCAGCCCCATCGAAATCCAGGGTCTCGCCCGGAGCTACCAGGCGGTCCGGACCGGCATCCGCAACCGGAGCGGCGTTGATCCGCACCTGCATGCCGTCCTGGCTGCTCGCCGAGGGCGTTCCCGAATCATCGGTCACGGTCAGCCGCACCGCGTAGGTCCCCGCAACCGCATAGACATGGGCCGGGGTCGGTCCGACGCCCTGGGTGCCATCGCCGAAGTCCCACTCATACGCGACGATATGGCCGTCAGAATCGCTGGATCCGCTCGCATCGAAGCGGACCTCGCAGGCCGTCACCCAGACATCCTCGCCGGCATCCGCGACCGGCGGGGCATTGACGACGACCTCGAAAGCCGTGCTGGCCGTCGCCGAGCCGGTGCCCGAATCGTCGCGGATATCGAGCCTCACCGAATAGCGGCCCGGCGCACCATAGGCGTGCTCGACGTTCACACCGCTCGCCGCCCCGCCATCGCCAAAATCCCAGCGATACTCGACCAGCGCACCGTCCGGATCGCTGGACGCAGAGGCGTCGAAGACCAGGGTCTGGCCCACCGCACCGCGATCCGGACCCGATGCGGCGGCAAGCGGCGGATCGTTGATCCAGACCAGCAGTGCGTCTTCCGCCCGGCTGTTGCCGACCCCGGCATCGTCCTCGACCGAAAGCAGGACCCGATAGCGTCCGGGCGCGGCATAGGCATGCTCGACCCGCGCGCCGTCCGCTGTCTGGCCGTCACCCAGGTCCCAATGGAAACCCCTCAGCTCACCGTCTGGATCCCCGCTGGCGCCGGCATCCAGGACCAGGACCTCGCCGGCCGTGGCGCGACGATCGTCACCCGCGCACGCAACGGGTTGGGCGTTGACCCAGACCAGGGTCTCGGCACGGGTGTCGGTGCAGGGCCCCGGACCATCGTCCTGGACGAGGAGCCGCACCGGATAGCGTCCGGGCTGCTCATAGGCGTGCGAGACGCGAACGCCGCTGCCCTGAGCGCCATCACCGAAATCCCAGCGATAGTCGGTGATACGCCCGTCGGTATCGACGGATGCGGCGGCATCGAAAGACACGGCATCGCCCGGCGCCACGGTCCGCTCGGGACCGGGCACCGCGAGCGGCGGCCGATTCACCTTCAGCGGCATGGTGAGACGTGCCCGGTCCATGACCCGGCCCGAATCGTCGATGACGGTGAGGGTCACCGGATAGAGACCGGGCTCGGCATATCGGTGCTCCAGACGCTCGCCCCGACCCTGCCGACCATCACCGAAATCCCAGATGAAACCAATCAGGGCGTCGTCACGGCCATCCGAACGTCCGGCATCGAAGGAGACGCCCAGACAGTCGTCCAGAATGGCGATGTCCGCCTGCGGCTCGGGTGGAATGCTCGGCGGACGCAGACGAATCGGCAGCTCGAACGCAAGCGGGGCAGCAGACTGATCGGCCGCTTCGAGCACCAAATCGTTCAGCAGCGTGCGTCCGCCGCGCACCTGGATGGCAGCGCGCTCGGCACCCAGGCCGGGATCGAGCGCGATCCGCGCCTCTTCCCATCGGGCCTCGCCCGAGGCCCGTAGCGGGACGGGCGCCATGAAGGGCAGTTCCAGCTGGATCCGGGCGCGATCCAGATCGAACTGACGGATCCGTAGCGCGCTGGCATCGGGAGGAACCGCGAAGACGGCCTCGGCCAATCGATCGGGGCCGGGCGGAACCGAAAAGGTCGGACGATAATCGATCAGCCGCAGCCCCTCGACCGGACGATTGGAGTCGGCATCCGTGCTGACCGCCAGATCGTAGAGATTGCCGTCGTCGCCGGCGACCCCCTCGACCACCAGCCGAAAGACGCGCGCCTCACCGACCCTCTCGCCCTGATCGGGCGAGAACCGGACCAGGGTCTGCCAGCGCCCGTCGATTGACGCATCCTCGCCGAATTCGGCCTTGCCCAAGAGATGACCGGCCGACCGCCAGGCAGCAGGATCGGCCGTGGGTCCGGCCTGACTGGAGGCGCCCTCACCGCCGAACAGGCTGAAGCGGGTACGCCCGTTCCAGAGACCGTTGGGCTCGTCCTCGGCCCCGCCCAGATCCGGGTCCCAGATCCGCAGGAAGAGCGGACTGGGGGCCGAGTCGGGCACCTGGATATAGACGACCTCGGTGAAGTCGTCGTCGCCCTTCCCTGGATGGGCCTCCGGACCGAAGGTGACGAGCCGAACCCGATCCTCCGCCACGGCGACACCGACTCCCAGCAGGACGACACAGAACAGCAATCCACGCAGCAGCGAGTTATTCAATGACCACCTCCCGTCGGTTCCCGAGATAGTCCCGCAACTGGACCGAGCGCAGACGCGGTTTGGCCGTGAGATCGGCCGGGAGCGCCACCCAATCCTCATAGTCATCGCGCTCGGATCCGCGCCGAGCGACCCCCTGGTGCAGGGTCTCTCCAATCTGAAGGCGATAGGGAACGCCGGCGGTCAGACCGCTCGCATCCTCTGCCGCGATCTCGACCCGCAGTCGACGCGGTGGCCCGATCTCCTCGCTCAACCGATACGCGGTCAGCCGAGGCGGTTCGCGGTCGAGCAGGAGGGACCGCTCCAGAGTCGCCCGATTGCCCGCCCGATCGCGCGCGACCAGCCGAATTCGGTTCTCGCCGGATCGAAGCGGGATACCGAACGCGAACGTGCCCTCCTCGGACAGTGCGACCGATTGCCCGTCGAATTCGAGCGATTCGCCGTCCTCGACCCGGCCGCTCAGCGACAGATGCGGATCGGAGGTGCGCCGAGGCACGACCTGGTCGAGCAGGATCCGAGGCGGCGTGCCGTCCAGCACCACCTCCAGATCCGACTCGGCGCGCTCGCCGAGCGGACCGCTCGCGACTGCATGAAAGCGCGTCCCCTCGGTACGAGCCGGCAGGATCAGATCGAAATGCCCATCGGCATCGGCCGGAGCCGTCACCGAAACAGTCGGATCATCCTCTGAATCGATCCGAACGCTGGCGCCGGGGAGCGTCACGCCGGACAGTGCGAACCGCCGGCTCGCCACCAGGAGCCGGTCCCGATCGTCACGCGGCACGCCTTCCGCCATCCGCAGCGGCATCGGCGATCCCGGCGTGCGATAGAGGACTCGTTCGAGGCGACCGAGATTGCCAGCCGCATCCCGCGCCTCGAACACCAGGCGGTTAGGACCTTCGCTCAGCGGACGCTCCAGGCTGAAGCGCCCATCCGCCTCCACCGCGATCGACTCGCCATCGAGCCAAAGACGTGCGTCCGGCTCGGTTCGACCGCGCACCGCGATCGCTGCATCCGCCACCCGCTGAGCGGCGATCGGGGTCTCGACCATCAGAAAAGGCGGCGTACTGTCCGAAGCGATCTGGAAGACCCGCCCCACACTCGCGGGTCCGGGCAGTCCGGAGGAATCGACGGAAGACAGCCGCCAGTAGTAGAGCCCCTCGCCCTCGATCGGAACGCGTCGTTCGGTCCCACGCACATCCGTATCGGTGAAGACCAAACGGCTGAACTGCGGGTCGCGGGCGATCTCGACCCAATAGGTGCGCGCACCCGGCACCGGGCTCCAGACGAGCGCGACGCCCTTGCCATAGCGAACCGCACCCTGCTCGGGCGAGATCGGCCCTGGGGGCGGAAGCAGATCGATCGGCGGCACCGGCGGCCGACCGGCCTCGACCAGCGTGCCCTGATTCTGCCCGACCACCACGCTCCCGCCTCCGGCGGACACCCAGAACTCGCCCGCATAGTTCGCCAGGCGCGTATCGTCAGGACTCTTCCGCAGCCAATAGTGGGTCGAATCCCCGGAGGTCTCGATGCCAGGCAGCTCGACCCGGAGCGTCTGCCGGCCTCCCGGGGCGATGATGGCCCGCAGATCGCCGCCATAGAGCACCACGTCCACGGTCTCGGAGCGGGTGAGCCGGTCGCGGCGCAGACGGCGAATCTCCAGCTGGGCGTGCTCGCTCATGCGCAACGAGCTGGCATCGCGGAAACGCACCAGGGCGAAAGAACGCTCGAGCGTGCGCAGACGCGCGTGCTCGGCCAGGAGCGTGCGGATCGGAATGGGGGTCCAGTCGTACTCGCTCGGCAAACGCCGCTGCACCACACCGCCCGCAGCGTCCAGAACGGCCTCGGCGGCCACGTCGCGCTGGCTCAGACTGCGATCGAGCGCGCGACTGGCCTCGACGATCCCGGAACGCGCCAAGCGGAGCGCCTCGGCCAGGTCGCCCAGACGCTGCGCCTCCATTGCGGAGGCCTGATCCGAAAGGGCGCTGGCGATGGACTGGGTTGCGAACACCTCCGCCCCGGCGGCGGTAGCGCGATAGATGAGTCCCCGCAGATGGATCAGGGCCCGGCCCAGATCGCGCATCGCCCTCACCGGCAGGTTCAGCGACATGCCTGGCTGAACCTGATGGGGCGCGTCGAGCCGATTGGCGCGCAGGATCTCGGGCCAGGCATTCGGATCGCCCAGATAGTCGGCCGCCAGATCGCGCAGCACCTGATCCGGACCCACTGTCACAGAGAGGGTCTCGTCGGCCAGAACGATCGGCCCCCAGAGCGCGCCCAAGAGCAGCATGCAGACACGAAACGAGACGCGAGATGTCATCCTGAATCTCCCCAGGCGTCCAACGCCTCGACTCAGACGCCCAAACGCACGGGAAGAGCCGGCGTCTGAATCGGACCGCGCTCTAGGAGCGACACGAAATCCCCCGCCCGAAGCGGACGGGCAAAATAGAACCCCTGGATCAGATCGCAGCGCCGTTCGGTGAGATAGGCGAGCTGCCCCGCCGTCTCGACACCCTCCGCGATGATCTTGAGCCCCAGGCTCTTGGAGAGCGCAATGACGGCGCCGACGATCATGGCGTCGTGCCGATTCGTCTCGAGACCCGCGACGAACTCCTGCGCGACTTTGAGATAATCGAGCGGAAAACGCCGCAGATAGGCGAGCGACGAATAACCGGTTCCGAAATCGTCGATCATCAGCTGAACCCCCATTTCCTTGAGCTGCTCCATGCGACCGATCGCCAGGTCCACGTCATCCAGCAGGACCGATTCGGTCAGCTCCAACCCCATGTGGCAGGCATTCAGGCCGCTGCGGTCGAGCGCCGCGCCTACGCGATCGACAAAATCGCTACGCCTGAACTGGAGCGACGAGACATTCACCGACACCGTGACCGGAGACGCCCCTTGCGCCAGCCAGGCGCCGACCTGGGCGCACACGGTCTCCATCACCCAATCGCCGAGCGGAAGGATCAGGCCGGTCTCCTCGGCCAGCGGGATGAACTCGCCGGGCGAGGCGACGAAGCGGCCCTCGCCGTCGGGCCAACGCAGCAACGCCTCGGCGGCCAGGATCCGACGGCTGTCGATATCGACCTGCGGTTGATAGTAGACCTCCAGCTCGCCCCGCTCAAAGGCGCGACGCAGTTGCACGTCAAGCCCGAGCTTGCGCACCGCGCGCGTTTTGAGCGCGGCATCGAAGAAATGGTGTTGCCCCCGCCCCAGTTCCTTGGCGCGATACATCGCCATGTCCGCATTGGTGATCAGTTCGGCGACCTCAACGCCATCACGAGGCGCAATGGCAATGCCGATGCTGCTTCCCAGATGCAGCTCGACATCGGCCAGATGGAAGGGCGCACCGAAGGCCCCGACCAGACGCATCGCGATCTGGGAGATCGCCTCCCGATCGGCGACACCGCGCCGGATCACCAGGAACTCATCGCCGGCCAACCGGGCCGCCCACTCATCGTCGCCCAGGTTCTCGCTCAGACGCCTCGCCGCGAGCCGCAACAGCTCGTCGCCGACCCCATGCCCGAGGCTGTCATTCACCCGTTTGAAACGATCGAGATCGAGGAAGAAGATCGCAACCGAGTCGGTCTCCCCGTCGAGTTCGGGGAGCACCTGTTGAAGATACCGCAGCACCGAGCGCCGATTCGGCAGTCCGGTGAGCGGATCCTGGTGGGCAAGCGCATCGAGCCGCCGATGACCCTGCGCCAGCTCCACGATCATCCGATCGAGAGACTCGCCCAACAGACCGATTTCGTCATTGCGCGGCGCATGGCCCACCCGTGCCCCGAGATCTCCGCCGCCGACACGCTCCGCGACGACCGCCATCTCGCGGATCGGACGCCCGACATGACGCACCAGGATCAGCGCGCCGCCCAGCCCAACGCAGGCGGACAACACCAACCACCACAGCAGATGCTCGCGCACCCGCTGAGCCAACCCATAGGCCTGGCGTTCGGGCGCACCGACCAACAGCAGCCAAGGCGGAAAATCGAGAACCGCGAAGGCGCCCAGCATGGGCGCCCCATCCGCACCCGCGAAAGGCGTCGCGAGCAGGGTGCCAGGTCCGCTGGAATGGAGATCCGACAGGTCCCCGACGTGGGGCGGCGGGCCTGGACCAGACCGCGACGGAAAGACCGGCGCACCCGTCTCGTCCAAAATCCAAACGCCGCCGGGAGGATCGAAGCTCTCGTGTCGCAACTGGCGCATCAGGTCGGTCACCTCCAGATAGGCCAGGAGGTTCGCCCGTCGCGCGTCCAAGGGCTCGCGAAACTCGACCTGCAAGGGCAGCAGCCAACGATCGAGCGCCGCGATACGCAGGGGCGCGGAGGCCCGAACCTGCAAGGGATCCGGTCCAGAGGCGGGGGCCTCGGCGGCCGCGAGCAACGTCTCCAGATCTGGCTGGATGTTATCGAGACCGGCCTTGAAGGAGCGTTCGAGCAAGAAGATCGGCGACTGTCCGGCGACCGAAACCCGCAGGGCGCGCACGTTCGGCAAGCCCCGCAGACTTCCCTCCAGCATGGCGATCTTGCCGTCGGGCGGAACGCGCGGATCGTCCACCGCATCGCGCAGCAGGACGAGCGCGGTCCGAGTCGGCTCCACGGCGAGCCGGATCCGATCCATGAGAGCGCCAGCGGTCGCCAGCACCCGCTCGTTGACCGCGCTCTTCAGCTCGGCCTCGGTCTCCGTCAGCGTCGAGAGCCCGAACCACAGCAGTGGAGCGATCGCCAACGCGATGGCAAAGAGGACGATCCGGGCGCTCAGACCCAGCCGATGCCGAAGCCAAAACGCCCGTCCCCACCCCATACCGAAGGGCCGGGGCACGGACGCGGATCCTGTTCGCAGCTCGCCGTTCATCCCATCCTGGCACCACTGATCTATATCGTTATCGGCTACCTATCGCGGAAGGTAGCATGGGGGGTAACCCGAGCGACCGCTCGAACCCTTGGAACTCAGGTCGTCACGATCACACGCACCGCATCGAGGCGTAGATGGGTTTTGGTGAGATACCCCTCCAGTCGCTCGCGCCGGGCGCGCAACCGTTCGATCTCATCCGAACGCACGTTGGGATTGACCTCGGCGAGCGCCGTCAGTCGATCCATTTCCTCGCCGAGCAGGGCGCGCATGCGTACCATGGCCTCGGACTCCAGACGGGCGACCTCGGCCTTCGCCAGCGACTCTCCGCGCTCCAGCATAGCCGCGAGACGCGGGACCTGCGATTTGATCACCGAGCGCGCCAGCTTGTAGTTGCGGGTCAGACAGTCGCCGCGCAGATCGGCATGATCGATCTCGCCGGCCAGATCGCGCCCCTCGACGTCGAGCAGCAGACGCAGCAGGGTTGGCGGCAGAAAACGCCCCACCAGCAGCTCGGGCGGCGCCGGACACTCGGCGACATAGAGCATCTCCAGCAGCAGGGTCGCCCGCTTGAACCGACTGCTGCGCAAGAGGGTCACGGACGAGGTCCCCAGATCGGAGGCGGTCAGCAACTCCATCGCCTCGCGCACCATGGGATGCTCCCAGGTCAGGAACTCGCGGTCCTCGTGGGCCAATGCGCCGGCACGGTCGAAGGTCGCGGTGAGCCCATCCTCGGGCAGTCTGGGAAAGGTTTCGTGCAGCATCTGCGGACCCGGACGCAGCACCAACGAACCGCCGGAGCCTGACTCGTACTCGACGCCGAAGCTATCCCAGAAACGCATCATGTAGTCGGCGGACTCGCGGCTGACGTCGAGCTCCTCGATGCGGTCCACCAGCGGGGCCGAGAGTTCGGGGCGGTGCGAATGAAGCTCCAACAAGCGGTCGCGTCCGGCCGCGAGGTCGGCGTTGATGCGCATGCTGAGGTCGCGCGTATCGGCGATGAGCGGCTCCACCCGGGCCGGATCCTCCAGGGCCTCCATCAGATCGTCGCGCACCTGTTCATAGACCGCCGTCGCCGCCGGGCAGATGGCGTCGAACGCGCCCAGACCCTCGGCGTACCAGCGGAGCAGCACCTCGCCCGGAGTGCCGGTGAGATAGGGCACGTGGATACGGATGGTCTCGGTCTGACCGATGCGGTCGAGCCGACCGATGCGCTGTTCCAGCAGGTCGGGGACCAGCGGCAGATCGAAGAGGATCAGATGATGGGCGAACTGGAAGTTGCGTCCCTCGCTGCCGATCTCGGAGCAGAGCAGCAACTGGGAGCCATCCTCGGCGGCGGCGAAATAGGCCGCCGCACGGTCGCGCTCCACGATCTCCATGTCCTCGTGGAAGATGGCGGCGAACAGCCCCGCGCGCCGCAACAACGCCTCGCGCAATTCCAGCACGGTGCGGGCATGGGCACAGATCAGCAGCACCTTGGCCGGACGCAACTCGCGCAATGTCTCGATCAACCAGTCGATGCGCGGATCCTCGTCCAGCCAGGACTTGTCGGCCAGACGCTCCGGGGTCAGTCGCACCCGAGCATCGCCGTCGAGCGCGCTGTAGCAGGCAGGCAGCGGCAAGGGATAGGCATGCAGCTCGCGCCCCGGGAAGCCGGGAATGGCGGCGCGGGTGTTGCGGAACAGCACCCGTCCGGTACCGTGACGATCGAGCAGTCGGGCGATGATCTCCTCGGTACCGAGCCGTTCCGCATCCTCGATCAGCGAACCGAGCAGCGCCCGATCCGCCTCCGACAGCGGCTCACCGTCGAGCAGACGCGCCGCCAGATCGGCCACCGGGGCATAGCCCTCCTCCTCGGCGACGAAGGCGGCATAGTCGTGAAAGCGCGCCGGGTCGAGCAGACGCAGACGCCCGAAGTGTCCGGCGCGCCCCAACTGCTCCGGCGTCGCGGTCAGCAGCAGCACGCCGGGCGTGCGCTCGGCCAGATCGGCGACGACCTGATAGCCGGGACTCGATTCGGACTCCGACCAGGTCAGATGATGCGCCTCGTCCACCACCAGCAGATCCCAGTCGCCCTCGACCACCGTCTCGCGAGCCCGCCCGTGCGAGGCGATCAGATCCAGACTGCAGAGCACCTGCTGGTCATCGAGGAAGGGATTGGCGTTCGGCATCGACTCGACCCGCTCCTGGTCGAACAGGGCGAAGCGCAGATTGAAACGCCGGCGCATCTCGACCAGCCACTGATGCAGCAACGGCTCCGGGGTTACGATCAGCACCCGGCGCGCCGCGCCGGTCAACAGCATGCGGTGCAGGATCAGGCCCGCCTCGATGGTCTTGCCGAGCCCCACCTCATCGGCCAGCAGCACCCGGGGCGCGTCGCGCCCGGCCACCTCGGCAGCGATTTGAAGCTGATGCGGGATGAGGGCGACGCGCGGCCCGAGCAGACCCTGGGTCGGCGAACCAGACTCGGCCATGCGTTGCATCCAGGTGCGCAGCCGCAGTGTGAACCAGGTATCGCTATCGATGCGACCGGCCAGCAGACGCTGCTGCGGACGGTTGACGCGCATGCGATCGTCGAGCTGGGCCTCGGGAAGCTCGCGGTATCGTCCGCTCTGGTCCTCGCAGAGATAGGTGATGAGCCCCCCGTCGACACGGGTTCCGGTCACCCGCAGCTCATGTCCCTTATGATCGCGGATCCGCTCGCCCGCCCCCAGCTCCACCCGCGCCAGCGGCGCCTCGCGCATCGCATAAAGACGGGTCTCGCCGGTGGCGGGAAAGGCGATGCGCACACAGCGCCCATCGGTGGAAATGACGATACCAAGGCCCAGTTCGCCCTGGGTCTCACTCAGCCAGCGTTGGCCAGGAACGAAGTCAAGCATGCTACTCACAGATTCGAGCCGTTCAGAAAAGCGGCCTATCCTACACCGGCGGCCAATGAGACCCAACGGCTGTGCTACCGTTCTGCGATCGCATTCGAATCGCTGACGACGAGATCCACCATGGCGACCCAGTACCCCCTGATCCTGGTCGATGCCTCCGGGTATCTGTTCCGGGCCTACCACGCGCTGCCCAAGCTCACCAATTCCAAGGGCGAGGCCACAGGCGCCCTGATCGGCGTGCTCAACATGCTGCGCAAGCTGATCGACGAACATCGTCCGGACTACATCGGAGTGGTGTTCGACGCCGCCGGCAAGAGCTTCCGCAACGACCTCTATCCGGACTACAAGGCCCACCGCCCGCCGATGCCGGAGGATCTGCGCGAACAGATCCAGCCGCTGCAGGACATCATCCGCGCCATGGGGCTGCCGCTGCTGGTGATCCCCGAGGTCGAGGCCGACGACGTCATCGGCACCCTGGCCACCCAGGCGGCCGCACAGGACATCCCGACCCTCATCTCGACCGGCGACAAGGACATGGCCCAGCTGGTCGGCGAGCGGATCACCCTGGTCAACACCATGACCGACACCCGGCTCGACCCCGAAGGGGTGCGCGAAAAGTTCGGCGTCCCGCCCGAGCGCATCGTCGACTATCTGAGCCTCATGGGCGACACCGCCGACAACGTGCCAGGCGTGCCCAAGTGCGGACCCAAAACCGCCGCCAAATGGATCGGAGAGTACGGCGACCTGGACGGCGTCATCGCCAACGCCGAGCGGATCAAGGGCAAGGTCGGCGAGAACCTGCGCGCGGCGCTGGATCAGCTCCAGCTCGCGCGCCAGCTCACCACCATCAAGCGCGACGTCCAGCTCGACCTGGGGCCGGCCGATCTCGCACCGACCCCGCCCGATCGCGAAACCTTGCGCACCTGGTACGAGCGCATCGAATCGCGCCGTCTGCTCGCCAGCCTGGACGACGCGCCCGAAACGCCGGAGGCATCCGACACGCCCACGCAGCAGGACGCCGACTACGATCTGGTCCTGACCCAGGCGTCCTTCGACACCTGGATGAGCCGGCTGGAGGGGGCCGAACTCTTCGCCTTCGACACCGAGACCACCGCGCTCGACTACATGGTCGCCGAACTGGTCGGGGTCTCCTTCGCGGTCGAGCCGGGACAGGCGGCCTACGTCCCGCTCGCCCACCGCTATCTCGGCGTCCCGGATCAACTCGATCGCGATGCCGTCCTAGCCCGCCTCAAGCCCCTACTCGAAGACCCCAGCCGGCTCAAGGTCGGGCAGAACCTCAAATACGATATGAGCGTCCTGGCGCGCTACGACATCCGGATGCGCGGCGTCGCCCACGACACCATGCTGGAGAGCTACGTGCTCGACAGCATCGGTCGCCACGACATGGACACCCTGGCCAAAAAATACCTGAATCGAAACACCGTCCATTTCGAGGACATCGCCGGCAAAGGCGCCAAACAGATCACCTTCGACCAGATCCCGCTCGAACCGGCCGGACACTATGCCGCCGAGGACGCCGACGTCACGCTGCGACTGCATCAAGCCCTCTGGCCCCAGCTGGAGGCAAAGCCCTCGCTGGCCGAGCTGTATCGCACCACCGAAATGCCGCTGGTCGACATCCTCTCGCGCATCGAGCGCACCGGTGTGCGGATCGACCGCGACCTGCTCGCCCAACAGAGCCAGGAGCTGAGCCAGCGCATCGCTGAACTGGAGGTCGAAGCCCACGAGACCGCCGGGCGTCCCTTCAACATGGGCTCGCCCAAACAGATCGGCGCCATCCTGTTCGACGAACAGGGCATCAAGCCCATCGCCAAGACGCCCAAGGGCGCGCCGTCCACCTCGGAGGACGTGCTTGAGCAGCTCGCCGACCAGGGGCACGCCCTGCCCCGCCTCATCCTCCAGCACCGAGGGCTGTCCAAACTCAAGTCGACCTACACCGACAAGCTGCCCCAGATGGTCAATCCCGAGACCGGACGGGTGCACACCTCCTACCATCAGGCGGTCGCCGCCACCGGCCGGCTCTCCTCCAGCGATCCCAACCTGCAGAACATCCCCATCCGCACCGATGAAGGTCGACGCATCCGCCGCGCCTTCATCGCCGAACCGGGGCACCGGCTGCTCGCCGCCGACTATTCGCAGATCGAGCTGCGCATCATGGCCCACCTCTCGGGCGACGAACGCCTGCTGGCCGCCTTCTCCAGCGGACAGGACATCCACCGCGCCACCGCCGCCGAGATACTCGACCTCGATCCCGAGCAGGTCACCGGCGAACAGCGCCGCTCGGCCAAGGCGGTCAACTTCGGGCTCATCTACGGCATGTCGGCCTTCGGACTCGCCAAGCAGCTGGGAATCGCGCGCGGCGCCGCGCAGGACTATGTGGACCGCTACTTCCAACGCTATCCGGGCGTAAAGGACTTCATGGAACGCACCCGCGCCAAGGCGCACGAGGACAAATACGTCGAGACCCTGTTCGGCCGCCGGCTCTATCTCCCCGAGATAAACCACAGCAACCAGGGCCGGCGCGCCGCCGCCGAACGCACCGCCATCAACGCCCCCATGCAGGGCACTGCCGCCGACATCATCAAGCGCGCCATGATCGCCGTGGACGACTGGATCCAGCGCGAGCGCCCGCCAGCGCGCATCATCATGCAGGTGCACGACGAACTGGTGCTCGAAATCGCCGAGGACGCCATCGAGGACAGCCGCCAGCCCATCCGCGCCGCCATGGAATCGGCCGCCCAACTCGCCGTCCCGCTGATCGTGGATATCGGTATCGGGGATAATTGGGAAGAAGCACACTAACGTAGTCGGGAACTTCCACTATACTCTTGAATCATATAGGACGAGCGAGCTGGGATCTTCCATTCCCCCCCTGGATGGAGATCCCGGAACCCGGCATCCCCAAGCCGGGCAATGTTCCCCCGAAGCCCCTACCCCCGGACTTCGGGGGTTTCTTTTTGTGCCGCCTCAATCCAACCAGATCGCCCGTCTCAACGTCATGGATCTGGATCGCGCCAGCGCCTCGTCAGGGCTACGGTTCCGACAGGATGACGCGATTGCGACCGCCCTCTTTCGCTGCGTAGAGCGCCTCGTCCGCGCGCCCGAGCGCCGTGTCAGGACCATCCGTCGAGGCGAGTTCGGTGACGCCAAGACTGATGGTCACGCGCACCGCCCCGCGCTCCGTCTCGACGGCATCGTCCGCCACCAGCGCGCGCAGACGTTCGGCCACGCTCCTGGCGTGTCCCAGATCCTCGCCAGGCAAGAGGACGGCGAACTCCTCGCCGCCGATCCGCCCGACCGAATCGGTCTGGCGCAGCAACTGCCGGCAGTGATCGGCAAAACGCTGGAGCACCGCATCGCCGGCCGCATGACCGTAGCTGTCGTTGACCCGCTTGAAGTGATCCAAATCGATCATCAGGAGCGAACAGCGCTCGCCCAGACGGTCCAGTCGCGCCAGCTGATCCGTCAGCCGCTCGAAGAATCGCCGGCGATTGAGCAAGCCGGTCAGAGGATCCGTGGTCGCCAGCTCCATCAAACGGGCCTCCTTGCATCTCAGCTCGGCGGTCTGCGCGTCGAGCTGGCGCTGCCATTCCCGACGCGAGAACCGCACCAGCCCCAGAAGCAGAAGCTGCACGCCCAGATAGCCGATGAGGGCGAAACGGTTCACCCGAGCAAGCGAGTGCGCCAGCGCCTCGACCTGATCGCTGATGTCGCTCCAGATGACGATGGAACCCACCGGTGGCGATGGCGGATCGGTGCATCGCTGATAACGATGCAGCGGAAAACGCACGACCTGATAGATCCTGCCATTCCAGTCGAGCCGGGTATTCTGGTCGGCATCGTTATAGGCCGGCAGCAGGGATCGGCTCAGCCAGGTTTTCAGTTCGTCGCGGGAGGCGGCCAGCAGATAGTCGCCATCGTCCTCGGCAGGAATCCGCGCCGATTGGCGGTTGACGGACAGGAGCCCGGAAATGGCCTCGTGCTTGAGCAGCACACCGTAACCGACACCGACTTGAACGCTCAGACGTCGGAGGTGCTCAGGAAAGCTGGCCCCGACCTCCAGGGTGCCGATCATGGCCGACGCCCGCCCCGGATCCGACTCGGGCGCCACGACCGGAACCACGCTCCGAATCCCAGCAAAGGAAGGACCGATCTCGAAACCGGCGCGCCGACGCCCATCGCGCTGCACGTCGACAATCAGCCGGCGTTTATCGCGCAACGAATCGCCGAACGCGCCCGGCGCGCTCATGCGCAAAAAGGAAACGGCCTCCGGAGCCAGATGGAAATGAATCTGCTGCAGACCGATCTCCTCGCGCATCGTCTTCCACTGAGGCGCGAGCCGGTGCGCGAGCGCCCGACGGATCCGCTCCGCCTCGGCGCCGCCGCGCCCTCCACCCTCGGCACGCACCGCCGCCGCGCCGTCCGCCACCAACCCCCTGATCTCCGTATCCGACGCGAGCAGATCCGCGATGGAGATCATCCCGTGCTCCAGCTCCACCCGCATCACCCCGAAGGCCGTCTTCAAACGCACCGCCTCGCGATCGAGATCCGCGCTCAGACGCTGCTCGGCCAGGGTGTCGACCAAGCGCGCGATCGCCGCGAAGCTGCCGAGCAAGAGCACGCTCGCGAGGAAAACGACAGTGCGATAGGACATGGACGCCATCCGCGAATATCGAAACCCTGGATCCAAGCATGACACCCCGTCCGAGCACGCCCGCAACAGCACCGATCTCCGAGCGGTCGACACGCATCAAACCATACACACACTCAACAACCACCAGCTAAAGCTGGTGGGTTGAAGCTACGGACTGAAAGTCCGGATACGGGTCGAT